>JAUSKB010000026.1 GCA_030647415.1 bacterium | reverse complement strand
TTAGAGATTCGCATGTGATTTTTTTCACTACATATATACTTGTGCTGGTATATGAATATATACTGAGGCGTGATGTGTATGTAAAATCTCTAACAGGGTGAACACGCACACTGCTCACCATGTACGTTCATGTGGTGATACAGACATGTGTATGGTAGGATTTATCCCGTTAGAGTTTTACGCGCAATCCATTGCATGTAAAAGTTTGTTGTTGGGTAAACAAGTTTTCATGGGAGTTTGTGTGTCTGTAAAACTCTAACGGGATAAAATTGTATGCAAATCTCTAACAGGGTAAACTTCTAACAGGTCGTTCGACTCTGAGAGTCTCAGACTCGAAGAGATAAACTATGCGTCGAAACAACCGGAGGGGACGTCGCACCGCCACACATATCGCGGAGGGTGTGGTGATTGTGGGCGGCTGTGCGCTCATCGCCACGGCGATATATCTTGCTTTTATTATCACAAACCTTCCCTCACCAGACGAATTTAATGCGACACAAATCAACCAGTCCACAAAGATCTACGACCGGACTGGGGCCATACTCCTCTACGAGGTGCATGGAGATCAAAAACGCACGGTGGTAGCGTTCGACATGATACCGCAGGCAGTCAAGGATGCGACACTCGCCGCGGAGGATGCCAGCTTCTACTCGGAGCCCGCATTTAATTGGAAAGGTATCCTTCGGGCGCTCATCGCGAACATTCGGGAGGGGCGAATCACCCAAGGGGGGTCCACCATAACCCAACAGCTCGCAAAGACGGTCTTCTTGTCCCCAGAGCGGACGGTTACGAGGAAATTGAAGGAGTTGGTCCTTGCAATCCAGTTGGAGTCAAAATATTCGAAAGATGAGATTCTCGGGTTCTACCTCAACCAAATCCCTTTCGGTTCGAATGCATATGGCATCGAGGCCGCAAGCCAAACATACTTTTCAAAGCCGGTGACCGAGCTCTCGGCCGCGGAGGCGGCGACCATCGCGAGCCTCATTAAGGCGCCGAGTTATTATTCCCCGTGGGGCACGCACCTTTCCGAGCTCCTAAGCAGAAAGGACCGCATTCTGGACCGGATGGTCGAGTTGGGTAATATACCAGAGGAAAAGAGGGGGGTGGTAAAAAGTGAGGCGCTGGTGTTCGCCCCACCTTCGCTCGGAACCATCAAGGCGCCGCACTTTGTCCTCGCAGTCAAGGATTACCTCGTCGCGCGTTATGGCGAGGAGTTGGTGACGAATGGCGGCTTAAAGGTCATTACGACCTTGGATTGGAAGTTACAGGAGATCGCGGAGCAAACGGTACTGGCGGGGGTGAAGCGGAATACCGAGCTTTACCAGAGCCATAATGGCGCATTGGTGGCGCAGGACCCAAAAACCGGACAGGTGCTCGCGCTCGTCGGTTCTAAGGACTACTTCAGCTCACCAGAGCCGGCGAAGTGTACACCCGGCGCAACCTGCATGTTCGAGGGAAACTTTAATGTGGCGACGCAGGGCCTTCGACAGCCGGGGTCCGCACTGAAGCCGTTCGTGTATATGAGCGCCTTCCAAAAGGGATACGCGCCATCCACGCAACTCTTCGATGTTTTGACCGAGTTCGATGTCCGGAACGACCCGGCGACCAGCTACCAACCACATAACTTCGACAACTTGTTTCGTGGTCCGGTACCGATGGCACAGGCGCTCGCACAATCGATGAATGTACTTGCGGTAAAAACGCTGTACCTTGCCGGTATGGACCGTGTGCTGAAGAATCTCGCCTCATTCGGAATCTCGACCCTAACCGAGAAGTGGCGGTATGGGCTATCACTCACCCTGGGTGGCGGAGAGGTGAAATTGAATGAGTTAGTGAACGCGTATGGAACGCTCGCACAAGACGGCATCCGGCACGACCAGGTGTTTATCCTTTCAGTGAGCGACGTACACAATACGCCGCTTGAGGTGTATGAGGACCATACGGAACGTGTCATTGAGCCGCAGTACCCACGGCTCATCACTGATATCCTAAAAAGTCAGGAGCTTCGGGCGCCGCTCTACCAGTCGAGTCTGCCGCTCACGATATTCCCCGGCCACGAGGTTGCGTTGAAAACCGGCACCACTGAGGACTACCGCGATGCGTGGGCGATCGGGTACACACCATCGCTTGTGGTTGGTGTGTGGGCTGGGAATAATAATAACAAGCCGATGGTCCGCCAGGGCTCCAGCATCCTTGCCGCGGTGCCGATTTGGAGCGCCTTTCTCACGAAAGCGCTCGTAGACCGCCCATCAGAGCCGTTCACGCCACCAGAGCCGGTTTTGGCGTCGGAAAAGCCAATGTTGAACGGCTCATACGTCGCCACACTCCCCAACTCCGCCTCACCCCAGGTGCACACAATCCTCTATTATGTCGATCGTGAAAACCCACTGGGGCCGATGCCTGAAAACCCCGCCACCGACTCCCAATTTCAGAACTGGGAGGCGTCGGTTGTTTCGTGGGCGCGCTCGAATGTTGTGGGATTCGCTGGGTATAATATTCCAACATCCGCGAGGACGGCTGGGGACACTCCGGGAAATGTCACTGTTGGGGATATCCGTTTCGACGAGATGCGGCCGATAAATGGGTCGTATGTGACAACGCCGCTGAATATCCAGGTTTTTATTTCGTCTGATATCGGGCTTCAATCTATCGAAGTTTCCCTCAATGGTGTGGTAATCAACTCATTTGGGATAACCACAATGCAGTACCGGTATACCTACTCATACGCCGGCAAACTTGAGGCACAAAACACAATCAGGGTTAGTGCACGAAACACGCTAGGTGGTGTAAACACGAAAACGTTTGTAGTGTATAAAACCCCAACACGCCCCTAAAACTAAAAGTCGTATTACTCCGCAAAACGCTCGGGCGGTCGCCTTAGGCGATGTAGCCCTAGGAACGAATAGGCATTACCACGTATCGAATAAATGGTTCACTCGCGCTTGTAATAAGGGTTGGTCCCCCTTTTTTCACCCCCAAAATAACCTCCGCGCCGTGGTAGATTCGTAGTCCCTCAAATAGAAATTTCCAATTAAAGACGACAGAGAATGCGTCGCCGTGGATCTTCGCGGGGATGCGGTACCGGTTCTCGCCCCGTGAACTCTCCCCCGAACTCAACTCGAGATACTTCCCTTTTTCTTCAACCGTCACCATAATATCATTCGCGCGCCCCGCAAGAGAACTGACGAGTTTTGTCGCGGCGATGAATTCCTGCCGCGCCACTAAAGCCTCCGTTCCAACCTCGGTTGGTATGATCGCTCGATATTCCGGGTACACCCCATCAACCGAACGAGAGATGATTCGGCGCGTCGGTGTTGCGTAGAGCACCTGATGCTCATCGATGGAGATGGAGAGTTGCTCCTCATCATCCCCAAAAACCCGAAGTATCTCCTCGGTAGTCCGAAGTGGAATGATTACCTGCACGTCTGACGGCGATTCAAAGGCGGTCTCGGGGACCACATACTCAGCAAGTCGAAAACTGTCCGTCGCGACTAAAAATAGCCTGCCTTCACGAACACAAAACAGTACGCCGCTAATCTCCGGACGCACCTCGGAGTACTGCGCCGCGCCGACGACTGATAGAAGTGCGCGCCGAATGGTGCCGACACCTATCGAGACCACTATTGCCCCCTCCGATACCTTGGGGAGTAGTGGAAAATCCTTTGGGTCGCCACCGGGTATCTTTGCTTCATAATTATCAGTTACGAGCGAAAGCACCTTATGTACCGACTCGAGTGTCACTCGTTCCGATGTTAGATTCCTTACAATGGGGGAAAATACGGACGCAGGCACGGAACACTCACCATGCTCCAGTATCTTTCCGGTGATCGTCGCCTGAATCGCAAGCTCTAGGTTCGTCGCGGTTACCGTAAGGCCAGCATCTGTAGTGCGGAGATGTAGGTGTTGGAGCGAGGGGAGTTTCTCAGTGGTTCCCACTGCGCGCTCCACAACCCCCACACCTTCTGCGAGGTTATTTTTTAAGATAAGTATCTTCATAGTAGTAGTAGGTGGTGTAGGTAGGTGGATAACTCGCAACGACCACAGTATTCTTAACTTTTATTTTGTGTGGGGTGTGGATATACAGTGTATTCAGTCGTCGATTGTCGGTTGTTTGTTGTTAGGTGTGGGTTGTTTTACACCCCCTTATACACACGCTCTTTAATAAGGGCTACCTTCTGGTTTAGTGTCGGGTTTTGTGTCATTTCACGTGATATCTTCTCAAATGCATGAATTGCGGTCGTGTGGTCTCGCTTCCCCAACTTTTCCCCAATATGCGGGTATGAGAGCTTTAGGACGTCCCGGAGGAGGTACATGGTAATCTGCCTCGGTTCGACAATCTCCTGTTTCCGACTCCGCTCAGTGAGCTCTACTTGAGGAACCTCAAAGAAGTCCGCTACGGTACGTATAATATCACCCGCGGTAATGTTTTTTGAGGTGATTTGAATTGTCTCGCTTATAATTTCATCCAGCTTTTTCATGGTAATATGCTCGTTCTTGTACTGTTGGTAAAAAAGCACCTTATTTAAGACCCCCTCAAGCTCTCGAATGTTTTTCTGAACCTTTGTGGCGATATATTCAATTGTTTTCTCCTGTAGGGTGTTTGGTGGGGTTTTAGTATTTAGGATAGCGAGGCGCATCTCGTAGTCCGGGTAGCTAATATCCGCAATCATACCACCCTCGAAGCGGGACCGGAGCCGCTCTTCCAGTGTGGGAATAGCCGCCGGCGACCGGTCGGACGAGATAATAATTTGCTTGGAGTGTTCGTGGAGCGTATTGAAGGTATAAAAGAATTCAAGTTCGGTGGTTGGCTTCCCGGCGATGAATTGGATGTCGTCGACAATAAGGACATCTACATCCCGATACCGACGCTTCACATCTTCCATCCGCCGGTTTCGGATCGCCCACACAACATCATTAATGAACTTCTCGGATGTTACATAGAACACCCGCACACTGCCGTGGTAACGCTCCATGATGGTGTTCCCGGCGGCATGCAGGAGGTGTGTTTTTCCGAGGCCCACCCCGCCGTAAATGAAAAGCGGGTTATACCTCGTTCCGACATTCTCGATGACCGCCTGCATCGCGGCGTGTGCAAGTTCGTTCGAAGACCCCACAACGTAGCTTCCGAAGGTATACTTCGGATTCAGGTTGGTAACGGGGTCAATCCTAAGCTCGATGAGCGGCTGCTGTGGTTTCAGCGGCAGCGCCTTCCGGAGTAGTGCCTGCTTGTGTGTCGCGGCGCTCGTTGCGGCGAATGATGCGACGACGTAATCAACATTCTTTATGGAGCTGTCGATGGAGCGGAGTGAGCCAAGAATAAGCTTGTGGTACCGATTCCGAACCCACTCCTTCGCAAAGTTATTCGGGAGACTAACCAACACGACGCCGTCGCGGTCGTTCCGGTCGACCAACTCACTCTGCTTCAGCCAGGTGAGGAAGTTTGGGCGAGAGATCTGAAGCTCGATCTCTCCAAGCACGTTTTTCCAGAGTTCGGTATTGGTCATGGAAGACTGCCACTAGTGTACGCGTGAATAGGTACGCTGACTACCCCATCATACCCATCAACTGCCACGGCGCAACATTGCGGCGCGCAGACGAGTGTGCTTTAATAGGTTCATGAGCGTCACCTATCAACCCAAAAAGCGAAAGCGGAAGCGGACCCACGGGTTTCGCTCGCGTATGCGGACGCCAGGTGGTCGGAGTGTGCTTGCCCGTCGTCGAGCCCGCGGGCGGCGGAAGCTCGCGGTGTAAGCGCGTGCCCTGTTAGAGATTTACAAACATTCTTCCTACACGCATTTCATGTACATACCACAAAAACTATTTCCCGGTGATGGCGTGCGCGTAAATCTCTAACAGGGCGTGTCCATACTCTCCGTGCGACCAGTACGACAAGCCGACCCACTCGCGAGTCGGCTTGCTGGGCGGGCTTGCCGAGTAACTATCATTGTAGGAAAATCAATCTCACCGAACGCGGTGGACCGAAATCGCGTCCGTCGAAGAATTAAAGCCGCTCTTCGAACCGCGGGGGCGCACCCTCGGACTCCACAAACCGTCATTGCGCGCACCGGAATACAAACAGCCCCATTCCAGGAGATTGTCCGGATGGTCACACAACTCCTTCGATAATTCCATGTTCCAAACATACATCTACCAGCCAATCCTTGCGGTACTGGTCTTCATATACAACAGCGTTGCGGCGCAGGACCTCGGGTTCGCCATCATCCTCCTCACCATTGTCGTTCGGGTGGTGCTCCTGCCGCTATTCTACAAGGGAGCGAAGGACCAGGCGCTCATGCAGCGGCTCCAGCCGCGCATCGAGGAAATTCAGCGCGAGCATAAGGCGGACAAAGAACAGCAGGCGAAGGCACTCATGGCGCTCTATAAAGAGCACAAACTAAACCCATTCTCGAGCATCTTTCTCCTCATCCTCCAGTTGCCGATTTTTTTTGCGCTCTTCCAAATTTTCAGTCGCGAGCTTGCTGGAACGGTGTTCGCTACCCACACTCTACTTGGGTTTGTTGACCTAAGCGCGAAGAGCATTCCAATCATACTAATTGCCGCCGCGCTCCAATACCTCCAAGGAAAGCTTTCAATACCACCAAAGACCACACCCGCGAAGTCCAGCGCCGCTGCAGTAGGGAAGGTCATGATTATTGTGGGACCGATACTTACCGTCGTCGTACTCATGAACCTCCCCGCGGCCTTGGGGCTCTACTGGCTCATTTCCACACTTTTCTCGGTGGTGCAACAGGTGTATATTAACCGCGCGATGGACAGGCAGACAGCAGACCCAAAAGATAAAAGAAAAAGGATAAAAGACATATGAAGCAAATCATCGAAAAATTCAATATAATCGTCGGACACCTCCAGTGCCGCGAAGCGAAGGTCACCGTGGACGAAGAGCACCGGCGGGTTTCCATCGTGCTCGATGACGATGTGGTGCGCGCGAACCTCTCGACGCTCGTCACCTCGCTCGACTACATCTTCAACCTCATCTTGCGCCGGGAAGGGAAGCAGTCATTTGTTATTGACCTGAACTACTACCGGAAGGAACGCGAACGGTTGATCGCCGAGCTCGCGCGCGCCGCCGCGAAGCGGGCGACTATGACGAAAGAGGATGTGGAGCTCCCGCCGATGAATGCCTACGAGCGCCGGCTGGTGCATGTGGAGATCGCCGCGCACCCGACGCTGAAGACCGAAAGCGCTGGCGAGGGCAAGGAGCGCCGGGTGGTTGTGAAGCAGATTCCGGAGTGATCGACAACCTACAACCAACAACTCTGATATCTGCCACACACAGAGTCGGAGCCTCAACCGAAAACGTAGTGGCCGACAACACGGATCGCCCCCATGAGGGCGGTTCAGTGTATTCCGTTGTTTGTTGTAGGTTGTTTATTGTGAGTTATGCCGCTAGCACCCCCTGTTTTCCTGCCGCTGGGTCGGGAGAAGGTCGAAGTGTACCTCGTCTCCCCGAATCTTGTTCCACTTGAGTTTTGGTATATGGTTGTCCTGCGTGCTCTTTAGGATTGTATCAATTCTGTCGTAGAGCTCTGAGCACTGTCCTGTAAAATTTGCGTTTCCGCATCCGCCGATCGAAAGGTCCACGCCGTAGCCGCGCTCGTGGGGGCTGCTACCCTCATCAGACACTCTCGAATTGAGTCCGTGGCGTGAGAACTCCGAGTTTACGATTGCTGCGTCGGCGGCACAGTTTGCGGTGAGCGTGGGAATCTCGGTGAGGAGTTGCTTCGCATCCCATACCTCTCGGAGGTGTTTCTGGTATGACTTTGGGCGAAAGGCTGAGTTTGGTGTAATACTGCGGCTTGTTGTTTCTTGAAGCCAGGAGATTTCACTCTGAATTGTAATCAGGTTTGAACCCACTTTTTCAGGTTTGCACCAGGTAGTCGGTGAGTAGCCGCGCGCGGTGGCATCCTGCACCGTCCAGACGGTGCCGAGAGGGGTATCGCCTGACATTGAGAGCTTGATTCTGCTGCAGTCCGCGCCCACCGGTATGTAGGGAACCCTGGTGAATATATCGCCCGCGGGGCACTGGATGGCGGTCAGGGACCCGCCGCCCGAGAGGAGGGAGAAGACGGTGTTCACAATGAGCCACCCGGAGAGGGAGATGGCGATGCCGATACCCGCCATCTTCATCGCCTCTTTTCCAGTTGAAAGACCGGTTGGCGAGCTCCCGGCCGTCATGATGCGGAAGCCGCCGTAGACGATGACTGCGGCGCCGATGGGAATGACGAGCAGGGTCAGGGTGTCAATAATGTTCGCGCCCACCTTCAGGAGGTCGCAGAAGGTACACGGTGATCCCCCCACATTGCAGGAGACCGGGTACCGCCCATCCCAGATGGGGTTCGTGAGCGAGCGCGCGATGGCGACGGCGGGCGCAAGTGAGACACCAAGCGCGGCAGAAAGCACAAATATAATACCGATGCGCTTCATGGGGTTTGTGCGGGCATGGTGACGCGGTAGAGCGTCCGGTCGCGCCGGTTTAAAACATAGAGGTCATTCGCAGCCGCCTCGACGCGGACCGCGTCGAGTGCCGGGAGGTCCGTCTCGCCACTCGAGAACATGAGGTCCGTCTCGCCGTCCGTGAGGTTCGTGCGGAAAAGCTGGTCCGTCGCGATTGCCGCGCCGGAGAGCCAGTCGTCGGGGAGGGAGAGCGACGAGAGAAGCCCGGTGAAACGGACGGGGGCGAAGCAGAGGGTGGTGCTCGCGGCGAGGGCGCACTTTTGCGGGAAGGTCCTGAAGGGAACCGCGGCGAGCGGCTGGATGCCTGCGCCGAACGAAAAGATCTGGAACTCCCGAGGCGACATAGAGAGAAACCCCACCGAGCCGTTCCTCGGAATGGATACCATAAGCCCCGGCGAGGGAGTGAAGAGCAGGGAAAGCGTCTTCCTCGTGAGATCGAAGTTCCAGACCCGACCGTTCGTTTTCTCTGACGGTTGTTCGGTTATGAGGAGGGTGTTTTGCCGCACGGCGTGGAGCGAGACGTTCAATAGCTCGAAGTTCGCCACGAGCGCCGTCTCGGGAAACGAGGGGCGGGAGAGGTCCACCTCGACGAGCTTCCGCGACTCGGCGGGGCGGCTCACCTGGGCAATGATGCGGTCCGGTCTGGACCCCCAGGTGGCGGCGACAATTCCCGGCGGCAGGGGGCGCCAGGCGCGGTCGAGTATGTCGAATATACGCCACTCTGGAGCATGTGTGGCACCGAGCGATACGAGCACACGCTGCCGGTCGGTGGATACCTCGACCGAGATGAGATTATATAACTCCTCGCTTGAGAGCGCCTCATCTAAACCGTCGCGTTCCCGGAAGACCCTACCGTCCGCCGCGAGGTAGAACACCTCACTGGTCGCCGGGTTCATCCAGAAGTCGAAGACCGGGTGGTCGGAGATCGGCGTAACGCTGACTTCGGCTGGAGCGGGCGTTTCCGGTCTCTCTGGCACGGTTGATGTAGTGCTGCCTCCACCAGATCCGCCAGCTCCCGGAGTGCCGCTCGCATACGGGATGGGAAAGCCGCCGGGACCCCTCCCGCCCGGAGGCAGTTCGACGATAGCCGGTCCGCGATTTGAGAGCGCGAAGTAGACACCAACGCCGACTACAACGAGCAGGATCGAGAAGAGAGCGATTTTTATCCAGAGGCGCATCCCGTTAGAAATTTGGATTGGTTCCAGCCGCCGACACGGCTGATGTGCAGTTTCTGTGGTGATTCGCGTGATGTTTCATAAGCGTTAGATTTCTAACGGGACGCATCATAGTGGAGATGTTAGATGGGAGGAGTCGTGGTTGCCGCCGTCGGGTAGCACTCGACGCCGGGGATCTTGTTCTCGCGCGGAACGCAGGCCTTGAGACACCCGTCGCGCTCCGGTGTTTGGGTGCCAGTGCAGAGTGTGATGCCGGGCACTTTCAATTTAACGAGTTGCGGGTTTACGGTCTTTAGAAGGAAATAGGCGCCTAAGAGGAGGGCGAGCCCCCAGAGCGCCCCGGCGATGAGGTCGCGGCCGAGCTGCTGCTTGTTCACGACCCCGGAGGTCGCGATGAGGATGCCGCCCGTGACGATCGCGCCGACTGCGAGGAGGCCGCCCAACCCGATGCTGTAGGTGTAGAGCTTTGAGATGAAATCCTCGGTGGATGAGGCGCCGAGGAAGCCCGCGCGCGCCTCGACCTGCGATGCGACTAGAAGGAGCGCGGGGAGCGCGAGCCAGAAAATTTTACTCGAATGTCGCATAGGGCAATTTAATGAACTGCTTCGCATACTCGAGCACCCGTTGAGGGTTCCGCGCGGTGACAGATCCCACAACGGATAGGTTGGGAACCGCGGGAACGAAAAAGGTGTCGAACGAGTCGCCCGGCGCCCCCCCGGGAACGTCCCAAGACACGGTGATGTCCTCGATATCAGGGACGCTGAATGAGAGGAGGAGGGCGCGGAGGAGAATGAACCCTGGATTTTCAGCCGCCGGTTCTGGGGAGAGCACGATGCGTGGCTTTGCCGTGGGGATAATCATTGACACCTCCGCGACGAGGTCTCCGGTCGAGCCGTAGACCGACGCGCGCACCAGTTCCCGGTTTGGGCTCGCGCCGAGGGTGAGGGAGCGGGTGGTGAGGCCCGTCCCGCCCTCCACGAACTTTCCGCCGCGCGACCAGGTGATCCGGTACGGTGAGAGGTCAGTGAGCGCCCCCCGGCCGTCCGTCGCCGCAAGCATCACCACCGCCGCTCCGCCGGGCGGGGGGATACTCCTGCCGCGGTAGCTGGGCGGCGAGAAAACCTCCGCCTCCCAGGTGAGGATGAGATTCAACCCGGACGCTTGTGGTGGCTCTTGGGCTCGTGCGGGAATGAACGTAAGTGTTCCGAGGATCCCCGCGAGAATAGCGAGCGATACGACGTGGCGCGCGAAATCCATACACCCCTATTGTATCACGAAGCAGACCCTTATGCGGCCATTCGAATTTTATCATCAGCCTCCTCCGACGAGGTAGTTTGAACCGGAGCGGGATTTCCGGCTGGCGACGGTACGTTGTGGCGCACTGCCGGGCGGGCTCCAGCCCGTGCTCGCTCCATTGCCTCGATCTGTTTCATATCCACCGGCGCCTCGCGGTACGCCGTTCGGGCGGCCTTGAGGCGCGCGGCGGCGCCTCCGGTCGCACCCATTCCCGCCTTCGCCGCATTCACCCCCTGCGCTACTTTCGCGATGCTGGTTTCCGGATGATTGTGGAGGTACACCTCGATCAAGAAGACGATGGTGACGGTCGGCAAAAGCGGTAGGAGGTTTGAGAGGTAGCGCAGAAGCTGTTTCCCGAGTTTCACGGACGCCGTGTCCCCCTTCGAGCGGAGCCACAACCAGATGCCGAACATCGCTGCGCTCTGGATGATCGGTGCGATCGCGAGACCAATCCCGGTCCAGTCGATGAGGAAGGAGAGCGCGTCAACGGGGAGGGTGAGGAGGAGCACCCCCACGAGCATCTCCGCCTCGGTGAATTTTTTGTGCTCGTCCATATATATCTATCCTTTTTCTTAGTATTTTTAGAAATTAGAAATTGGGACTTGGAAATTGTTTTTATCTTATGTCTTCTGTCCCCCGAGCCCCTTCGCCTCCAGCAGCTGTTCCGGGTTGGTAGTAATAATCTGGTCCTCGGTGTATGAGGCGACCACCTTAATGGCGACGTGTTTCAATCCCGCGAAGAAGAGCCCCTCGCCGATCCCCGCCTCAAGGAGGAGCTCCCGCTCCCCCTCGGTCAGGTCGAACGCCTTCGCGACCGCCTCGATGGAGGTCGGCGACTGCTTCATCAGGAGCTGAATGGAGGAGTTCGTGATGATGGGGCGGCCATAGTCAGATTTCAGGAAATCCTCAACCTCCTGGGAGATGGTGGTGATGCCGAGGTAGTACTTTCGGGCGCGCTTCACGAGGCCGAAGAGAAACTGCGCCGAATCCTTATACTTCATCATGATCCACGCCTCGTCGATCATGAGGAGCCGGGGTTTCAACTCCGAGCGGATGAGGTTCCAGATGAAGTTCGTGATGATGTACATCGCGACCGGCCGGAGCTCCTCCTCGAGGTCGCGCATCGAAAAGACGATGAGCCGGTTCTTGATGTCGACGTTCGTCGGCGCGTTCGTGAACCCGGCGTACGAGCCGTGCACGAACTTCTCAAGGCGCTGGGACATTCCCTGTCCGCCCTCGGTGTTCTGGAGAATAATTTGCAGGTCCTCGAGGAGGGGTGGATTCAGCTCTTCCTTGGCTTCGCCGAAGGTCGCCGCGGTGATGTCGCGGGAGGCATAGGTCTCGGTAATAACACGGTCGAGGAGTGAGTCCTCCTCCGGCGTGATGGCGCCCAGCATGAGCTTCACGAGGCCAGTGAGATTCAGGACGTGCGACTTGAAGACGTCTGCCGGCTCCTCCCCCGCGGGCATAAGGGGGATGTCGAACGGGTTCACATGGTTCGGGGAGGTGAGAGAGATCTTGAAGTAGCTGCCGCCGATGGCGTTCGCAAGGTTCTGGTACTCGTTCTCCGGGTCGATGACAATGACGTTCGTGCCGACCATGAGCGACCGGAGGATTTGGAGCTTCGCGGTGAACGATTTTCCAGCACCGGATTTTGCGAAGATGACCGAGTTCGCGTTCTCGAGCGAGAAGCGGTCGAAGATGACAAGCGAGTTGTTGTGGAGGTTCACGCCGTACAGGATTCCCTTGTCCGACGAGAGGTCCGGCGAGACGAAGGGGAAGAGCGAGGAGGCGGGGCCGGAGTTCAAGGGGGTCCGAATTTCCAGCACGTCGCGTCCAATGGGAAGCATGGAGGTAAATCCCTCGATTTGGCGGAAGAGCGCCGGTTTCATATACACCAGCTTTGACTCAAGGAGGGATTGCGTCGCCTGCGCGACCTTCTCGAGGTCGTCCGCGTTCCTCCCGTAAAGAGTGATGTAGACAGCGACCGAGAACAGCTTCTCGCGCGCCTGGAGGAGCGAGTCGCGGAGTGATTCCACGTCCTGGTACGCCGTCTCGAGCTGCGGGTCCCGCACCAGCCCCTTCTCCTCCTTTTCGGAAAGCTCCGCCTCGATTTGCGTCACCTTCTTCCGAAGGTCCCGGAGCGCCGTCGCGGTGTCCATCGGGTGGAAGAAGATCGAGATCTCCATCATCTCCGTCAGATTGATGATGGGCGAGAACCAGCTCGAGGTGAGGTACCGCGGGTAGGTGAAGATGAAGAAGGTCTTCACGAGGTAGTCGCCAAGCTTCAGGTGCGACGGATTCACCTCGACACCCGCAGGCGCGATGACGCTCGGCAGGTCGTCGGGAGAGGGGGTGTAGGCTTTAGGGATGGAGAACTTCATGGTCGTAGTGGTATAAGTTCTGTGTTAGAAATCCTAAATTCTAATATCGAAATCCGAAACAATATCGAAGCACGAAACCACAAACGCATGCGCACCGTTTCGGATTTGGAACATTCGGGTTTGTTTAGGATTTAGGGTTTCGTGCTTAGGATTTTCCGGCTTTGTCTGGCTTTGCTATGTCGAGCCCCTTCTTCTCGACCAGTTCCGGATTGTAGAGGTTGTAGAACAACTCGATGGTCTCGTCGTCGCGGAGCCGGACTGCCCGTAGCCCGATCTGGAGGAGGCCCTCGGTCGCCTGTGTCACCCGCTGTTCGAGCTGCTTCAAGTGCTCCTGGAGCGTTGCCGCCTCGTCCGCGATGACCGTCGCCGCCTCGCGTTTCTTGAAGAAGCCAAGCACGCCCTTGGTCGCCGCTCCGGACGTCACTGGCGGATCGTACGGGACCACCACAAAGAAGGTTTTTGATATGATGGCGTTCTGGTCCACGAACGCGGCGATGAAGTCGATATACTCGGCAATCTGGATCTTCAAGAGCTCATTCGGTTCCTCGAGCTGCCGCGAGCGCATGCGGTCCAGGTAGGTGTCCACATTCACCTTCCGGGAATGGATGAAGCACTGCATCGTGAAGTCGAGCGTGTTCAGGAAATTTTGGAAGGTGTTCAGAATAAGTGCCTGCTCCTCCTCCGCCTTCAGGTCGAAGTTCACGCCGGAGACGATGAGGAGCTGGCGCAGGCCGCCGTCTTTCAGGTGGACGATGCCGTTTCGAACCTCTTTGACGGCGACAAATGATTGTGTGGGGAGACCCTTTTCCATAGAAATTCTAAATCCTAATATCGAAACTCTAAACAAATTCCAAGCACGAAATTCGAAATGGCATCATGTTTCATCATCATTTATGAGTGTGTTTGGAATTTCGAATTTGTTTAGGATTTAGGGTTTCGGATTTAGAGCTTACCTTATTCTACCTGTAGTCGATTCTCTTCGCGAGCTTCTTTTCACCGGTCAGGTAGCTCACCATTTGGAATCGCTGGGCATCAGCGGCGACCTCCGGCGCCTTTGGCGCGAAGATCTTTCCGGTGGTGACCGAAAGCGCAATCGCCTTGAGTTTTTCCTCGACGCCCATCTTCCGCCGCATCGCCTCTATTTTATCTACGCTTGAGGCGTCAAAGGTCTGTGTGGCAAATGTCCGTTGCCAGGTGTACACCCGTGGCTTCCAGAGGTACCCGACCGCGCCGACAAGGATGGATGCAATACTCACCCCATTGAACTTTCCGAGCGCGAGCGCGAGCGCGACCCCGACAAACACCGCAGAAAACGAGCCCGCGACGAACGGCGTGAAAAATGAGAAGAAAAGGAACGCGATAAAGCCCGCGCCCATGAGGTAGCCGAGCTGGGCGAAGGTGAGCGGCCCGATGATGTGGGCCTTTTCCGAGATGAATTGGGGGACCTGAAAATTCATACAGATAAATTCTAAATTCGAAACCCTAAACCCTAAACAAATTCCAAATCTCAAATCCGAAACAGGGAAAAATCATGAATGCAATATCACCGAGATGATTTTTCGACGATTGAACCGAGAATTTTCATGAGCTCGGTCGCTTCTCGGATCAATTCACGCCTCCTAACTTCACATTGCTCATTTGAGCATTGTACGAGCTCCAACCAGTATATTGCCTCTCGCGACTCTTTTTTGGAAATCTTAACTCGTAAGAGAAAGTCCTTTCTGCTTACGGACTCATTCGCTTCTATATAATTCGCTCCCACCGAACCAGTCGCCCGGATGAGCTGTTTGATGATTTCAATATTGGCAATACTCCGGGGAAGGGCGGAAACGAACGAAATGACATCCCTTGTAAATTGAAGCGTTCGCGCCTCCAAATCATACCGTTTCAAGCCCACGCTCGGTTCCATAATGCAGTGGTTTAGAGTTTAGAATTTCGTGCTTGTTTAGGATTTAGAGTTTCGGATTTAGAGTTTATTTGCCCGGAGGTCTATGGTGTTCCCATCGATCTTCGGCTGTGGTTTCGGGATGGTTGTCGGTTGTCGGTTGTCGGTTGTCGGTGCGATGGGCGTCTCTTGTCCTTTTTCTCTTGTCTCTTTTCTTTGCTGCGCCCCCAGCTGGTCCAGGTTCACTACCCCCCCCTTTCCGGTTGATAGCGGCGGGCCGAGTCTCCCGCGTGTTTCCGCATAGTGGACAATATGAAGCCCATCCTTCTTCTGCGCTGGTGCCGCACTGCCGGGCAATCGGACGGTCGCGGTCGGTCCCGTGGAGTCGCCCAGCGGGGTACGCGCCGCCTGCGGTGAGCGGAACGGGAACCGGAAGGAAAAGGGTGAGTGGTACACCGGCTTCTCCGAAACCGTTTGTCCGGCTCGCCCGGATAACTCGGTCGGATGGGTAGGCAGGCCTGCCTGGCTGGCAAACAGGCGTTCCGGCGGGCGGTTCGGAATAATCGGTTTGCGGAGGGTGGGGGAGCTGGAGCCGAGAATCACGAGCGGCGCCGCAACCTCGTTAATGGGAAGCTTTTGTTCCCTACCGCCTGAAGCGCCGATGGATTCAAGTGAAATCGTCTTTCCTACTTGTGAAGGCAATCCAATCATAGGTCGTTCCGCACTCCGGACGGTTGGGCCCTGCGGTACCCCGCCCACGGGGTTGTAGACGCGAACGAGGTCGCGGCGGTGCGGCGCGAAGAAGGTCTCGTCCACCTCGCGGGCGAGCGCGCGGGCGTGGACGAAGTTCAGGAAGAGGCGGTCGACAAACTCCCCCGCGAGGTCATCCGGGGAGAGGAAACCGGTGAAGACAAGACCGACCAGCGCCTCAAGGAGTGTTTGCCGTTCGTGGTCAAGCGCGTGTTGCGCCCCGATGCGCACGAGTGTTGTTTTTGTGCCGGGTGACTCGAGGAGCTCCCGAAACCGTTCCGGTATCTCCTCGTACCGTTCGGAGAGCAGCTCAAAAGTTATATTCGAGAGGTTCATCCTGTTAGAAGTTTACGCGCAAACACCGCCACTTCACAATTTTATTTTGCATAACAATAATATTTTCCATATAAATAACTATCTGTAAACTTCTAACAGGATAAATGGGTTATGGATTTGGTGTTGCTCCACCGGCTTTCCGCTGCCGCTCGGCCTCAGCTTGCCTCTGCTTGTTGAGATTAGATTACGAGGTGTCGGTGTCTACGGTGCCACCATCTCCTTTCTTATTCGCACCGCCGCTAGCCTTCTCTTCTGTTTGTTTAAACGGTTCCCATTGGATCAACCCCGGCTTCACTAACGCGGCGTTTTTCGTGTTGTCAACGACCCTGGAGAGACCGGTGATTCCCTTGTTCAAGCCCGTAATGTTGTCTCGAAGTTTTTCAAGCCCCATTTGGAGCTGTTGGTCCTTCCACGGCTCGTTCTTTCGCAGTCGCTCGTCGACGTCGAATAGGGCGGTTCGGATTTTTTCCGCGGCCACGATCTGTTCATCAAACAGCGAACTCAACTTCTGCTGCCGCTCAACCTCCACTTCGGTGCCGTCCGGTTGCGTCTGTTTTGTTTTGACGGTGACCTCCGGGTCCCCCGCCTTCAGCGCGGCGATTCGCCCTCCGTTCAGCTCGCCTATTTTCGCCTCAACCTCGCGTGTCGCGTCGGATTTCCTGCCCTCGCGTTCTATGATCCGATCCCGCTCAATCACCCTTTCCTTAATGAGGTCGTCGAATACGCTGCCATCGAGGCCATTCTTCGGGTCGTAGAATTCCGCCTGCTTGCTCTTCAGCTGCTCGATTTGCCTGTCCAACCCCTCTGGGGTCCCTGGCCGCTCGAGCGAGTTGCGGACCATCCCCTTCGCCCGCTCGATCTTCTTATCCCACTCCTTCTCTGATTCTGGCGTGAGCGCGCCCTTGTCTTTCAATGCTTTTTTCTGTTTCACAACATCCTTCAGATCCTTCACATGATCGTCCGTCGTCTTCTCAGGCTTTTCCTGTTCAAAGCCCATCTCTTTCAGGAACTCCCCCTTCACGGTCTTGAACATCGCGCCGCCGACCGAGTCCACCTTCACGTCGCGGCCGGAGGCGGTAGTGAGTGTTTTCTCAAGCCCACCCGCACCCTTCAAGAGGGCGCGTCCGCCAGTGACGCCAAGAACACCACCCGCAAAACGCTTGCCAAGCTTCTTGAAACCCGAATCAGTGTCCTTTACCTTTAATGCCTCATCTAACTTTTTACCACCGCCGAGCACGAACGAGGTGCCACGGCCCATGAGATTCAACCCCTTCTTCGGGTACTTCATCAAACCCTTTTCTTCGAGACCGCCCTTGAGTACCGTACTAGCCTTCCCCGCCGCCGCCCGCCCCGCGAGCTTCACCCGCTGGCCCGCGAGCTTCAGCCCCTGCGTTTTTGCCGCCTTTGCGATGTTCAATGCCGCCCCCGCCCCGGCGATGCCGAACTTCTGGCCGACGATGAGCGAGCCGACAAGGAAGGCGCCGAGGACGGCCATCTGGGTTCCCTGCGAGATGATCGAAAGAATAAAGGTTTCAAAGAAGTCCGACCCCGTGAGCCCCTCGACAGGCATCGATCCCATAGCATCCATCGCCGTAACCGCGAGGTAGATGAAGAACATGACCGCGGGCGCGAAGAAAACCCACTTGAGGAAATCGCTCCACCAGGTGCTCCAGTGCTTCTCGAGCCCCGGGAAGACCCAGAAGAGCCAGACAATAGGCGCGATGGCGAGGAGGAAGGTCAGGTGCACATACCGGAGGAAGAGCATGAAGGCGATGGCGAGCATGACGAGGGCGGCGAGCCAGGTGAATATGAAGCTGAAAAAGAGCCCGCCGACGGTCGTGAGGAACGCCTTGCTAAAAGTATTGAAACCTACCGGTTCAGGTAAACCTCCCGCAGGGGGGATAAGAAGCCGATGGGGGCCGAAGGCATTTGAGATTCGCCCGACGAATCCGGACCCAGGAATGCCGGGCAAATCATCGCCACCGATACGCGATGCGAAGCTCTGCGTCAAGGTGTCCGAAAAATCAATGAGCGGCGTTACGATGGCGATCGAGAAGTTCACAAGGAGGGCGGCGGCGATGAGGCGGGGCAGGAGCTTTTGCGCCTGGTACTCCGAGGGGTAGCGGACGATGGTCGCGAGCGCGACCAAGATAATGAGGAGGACGAAGCCGAGGTTCGCCACATCCCGCGTGATGCCCCACCCGACGGTTACGATGGTGTTCGAACTGTCGAGCACCTGGTAGTTGAGTGCCAACATCGTCTGGGTCAGCATGTTCCCGAAGGCGAAGGCGAGACCCCCAAGGAAGTTCAGGATGTACGAAATGCCGGTAGCGAACGCCTGGAGGATGTCGAGGCCTGTACCTACTAGCCACTGCTTAATAGGATTAGAATTATTGCCGTACATCAGCGCGTGTGCAGTATTAGTTACAGCAAAGAACCCGCCCGCGGTGAGGAGCGCGGCGGCGAGGAAGATGCTTACCGTTCGTTTCGTGCGCATTGGCGTTTACAGGGGGGTGAGGCGGGTCCGCTCGCACTCGGCGAGGTTCTGCAGCGTGTTATTTTTGAATGTTTGTGATGCCAGAGCGACGGTTTGTACGGACCCCTCGAACGAGCCGATATCATTCTCCAGGTTCTGTACCGACACCCTGAACGAGTTCATGAGGAGGTCGCGATCTCTCGGGAGCACGGTTGCGGCGATCTGACCACGGAGAATGTTTGCGTGCGTGGTGGTCGCGTTCAAGGATGGGATTTTATTCGTGTTGATATCATTCCTCCTCGTGGTCGCCGCGAGCGACATTTGGGAAACGTGCGAGGAAATAGTGGTGATACTCAAGTTTGGCGGCACGAAGCTGGGCGGCGGCGTTCTGGTGGGGTCGAGGGGGTCCTGCGTGAAGCACTGGAAGAGCCCCCGCGGTGTTAAACCATAGGTGAGCGCGCGGAGCCCCGCCTGGTCTGCCGCGAGCGTATCAATGAGTGTCTGGCGGATCGTCGTCAGGTTCTGTTTCAAACGGTCTATCGTCGAGAGGAGTAGCTGCTTCATATCGTTCAGCGCCGCAATTTCCTGCTGTTGGATGCTAATAGTCCCCGAGGTGTACCCCCCTTGTGACCCCTCGAGGAGGCCCGATGGTGTTTCCGGCAGGGGAGGGATAAATTGTTGGCTTTGCGGTCGTCCGGTTTGTGACTTCTCAAGCCCCGCAAAACCTCGGACGAGACGTTCCGCCGCCCCCCCCGCGTCGCGGATCATGCGGTTGAAGGCCGCGTCCATGATGGCGGCGAGGTACTTCCCGAGACTATCCGAGTTCGCGACATAATCAACGTCGGTGAAAAGCGACCGGCGCACCCCCTCGGCGATTGCACTCCCCGGCGTCGTGCGCTCCTGGTTCCCCGGTTCGCAGAGCCAGGGGTAGATTCCCGGTACCGGATTGGGGGGGAGGGGCCGGCCAGTCGGCGGTGTCTTTAGGTTGTAGAACTGTTCGAGCCACCCCGTGTCTCCCGGCTGAAAGGTCTGCTCCACATCAGGTCCGCTCTGCATGAGGACGCTCCGCGTCCAGAGGAGACACCGTTTCTGTCCCTCGAACCCCTGCTCGGCGACCTGTTCAATTTTTGCCTTCTCTGTTTCCGCCGCCGCCTTCCGGATCACCTCGTCTTCGACGAGCATCTGGAGTCCCCACGGATTGTTCTGCGGGTTGAAGAGCTCGCGGTAGGCGAGGAAGCCGCCCGCGTCGAAGTTCCCCCGAAACTGCTGCACGCTCGGCACGACGTCGGGGAGGGTGGGGGTGAGGCGTTCCACGAACGAACGCGTGGCGCCCGCGGCAACCCCTCCCTCGAGCATGGAGAGGAGCGCGGGGTCGAAGAACTCCACCTGCCGGAGCTCCCGGACGGTCGCGTCCACCGCGATGCTCCCCGCATCGCCCAGGACGTCGCCGAAGTTTTGGACGAACCGCGGCTCCCCTCCGCCCTGAATCCAGGTGATGACCTGGTCGGTCATGGTGTCGAGGAGGCGTTTTTTCAGTGTTTCGAGCAACGCCTTCAGCGTTTGCTCGAGCGTGAAGCGCACCGCTTGTGCAACCCATCCGCCAGCGGTGGTTCCGGTATGTGCGGGGTCGAACACGGGAACCGCGAGCGCGCTCGCGGGAGCGCGCGGCACGAAGAGCCCGGCGGTCACAATACCGGCGATGAGGAAACTGATGATGAAGTGTCGCATGGAAACTACGGTAGTGCAGGACCATCCGCTACGGCGACATAGCGGGCCTGGAGCTCGTCAGTTTTCGTGGTGAGCTCGGGGAGCGTCTGGACTGCGAGATATGCCTTGAGTGGATCGCTCGCCGTTTCCACAATAGCGGTGTAGGCGACACGCTTCTTCTCCCAGAGGTTCGCGAGCTCCATGTGGAGCGCGAGGTACCGCGGAGGAACGGCTACCACTCGCAGTTCCTGGGACGCCAACTCGGCGATGCTGGCGAGTTTCTGAAACGAACCCGCGTCCCCCCCCTCCTGGTACTCGCGGAGCGCGTCGAACACAGTGACCGGAGATTCGCCGAATATCCGGCTCGTTACCGCGCCGAGTTCGTTGAAGTATCGCACCTCGTCGGCCGCCCCCCCCGCGCTCTGGGAGAGATCGCGCTCGGCGATTTTCGGCGCCGTGAGCGAGGTGGAAATATTCTGCGCGAGCACCAACTCGATTTGCTGCTGGTTCGGCGCCGCCAGTTTTCCATTCGCGATACCGCGTTCGCCGAGCGCGGTGACCTGATTCACGTACGAAGCGGTGAGCTGGTCCGTGAGGTTTGTTGTGTAGTTCTCCCCTCCCCTCGTGTCACCCCGACTCCGAGAGTCGGCCGCCCCCCCCGCCGCTGTGGTGGGAGTCGCCGGTGCGGTTGTCAGGGAACGTTCCCATGATTTCGGTTGCGCGTCCACGGCCCCCCCCCCCGTGCGTACGGTTAGTGAACCTTGAAACGACAGCACGAGCATAAGAGAGAAGCCCGCCGCGAGTATGATTCCTGGTTTGAGATACGGATGCATGGGGGGAAAGCCGGAAACGCCAGCGTCCCTGTCATTATACACATTTTTCCTCAGGCGTTCCGTTGCCGTGCGGACAGAAATATCTCTTCGCGAGACGCCCCTACAATGAAGAGCCGATGGTGAGCACTGGCATCGCGAAGAATGGGAAGCCGAACGGCGGGACGCCGGCTATACAAATTCCCTGCGGCGGCGAGTCATACCACCCGAGAATGAACGACCCAGGGTGGAGCGGCACGCTCATGAGGTACCGTACGGTGGCAGGGATGAGGCCGTAGGGGCCAGGCGGCGCAAAGCCCGCGGGCGCGATGAGAAACGGGTTTGGGTCGCTTCCGAAGCACTCAACAAGAGGGAATATATTCCATATAACCATCCCCCCGAATGGGAGAGGAATTGCCTGTGTCGGTCTCGGCAGTAAAAAAACGCCACCAATGAGAACAAACGAAACCGTAGCAATGAGCGTAGCCGTTCGCATATGCCTTCAGTGTACCACAAGGATAGAAGAAAAAAGACAAGAGAAAAGAGATAAAGGAAAGAACTATGTTCAGCAGTTTTTTCCTCCATCATCGAAGTTCGACTTCGATATACTTTTCATCGCCTACCGGACGAGGTCATTCGTTCCCGCGGTCATCATCCATTTTGTGGTTGCGCTTGTGGTGACCATTGCTGCCACGGCGCTCGGGGGGGCGGCCGGACAAATCCGTTTTTAATCAGGAAACCCGGCGTGAATCGAACCCCTCCGCGGCGAGGCAAAACAACTTCTTAAGCGGGAGAGGTCGGAGATTATGCAGGACATAGAACGTCTTGCGTGAACAGAATCACGAGCGCACGGCCTTCGGGCACGGCGCCTTTTGTTTCCAGACTCTTTGTAAGTTCACGGCGAAAAGACTTGTCATTCTGGACGGCCGTCCAGAATGACAAGTCTTAACATGGAACCATCATAATCTGATGTTTTTTATTCCTATAGTCATAGACGACCACGGTAACCCATTTATGAGCTATACACTCCTCTCTTGGTAACAGTATTTATGGCCTAGAATGTCCCATTGATTTTTACCGGTATTCGTGGTACCGTTGTCGCATGAATCCACAACCGAATGCGAATGCGCTTGCGGTCGCCTTCCGCATCGTGGGCGGCGCCGGGCTTTCGCCGGCGGACCAGGGCGTACTGAAGGACCGGCTCGCGGACGCGAGTGAAGAGACGCTCGGCCGCTTCATTAAGGTATATCAACATGACGCCTCGGGCCCGCCTGCCCGTCCGACCGAGTCATCCGGGCGGGCCGATCGGGCAGGTATGAACACGCTCGTCGAAAGCTTGAAGGCAAAGCGTGCGGTACAGAACGACCTCGATGGCCTCCGGAAGGTCCTCGCCCGCGAGCGGGAACGGGTCAGGTCGCTCTGTGGAAATTGAACGAATACAAACCATGAAAAATATAATCGAGGACACGGGAGGCATACCCATGGAGATGGAGCGGGAGGTTCCCAACATTGACCCGGAGGCTCTACAACTTGAGATTCGCCGAGTGGAGGAAGAGGCCGCGGCGTTAGAGCAGGAGGCCGCGACTCTCGAAATGCCGGCACTCACCGAAGCCGTCACAGACGGTATCGTGGTTGATGCCATTGCGAAGGATGAAACAGCTCCGGCTGAAGCCCGAAACGAAGCCGCCGCCTACTCCCTTGCGACGGAGCTTGCGCCGACCAAGCATGGCAACACCGCTCTGCGGCGGGTGGCAACACTCATCGCATCCGTTTCTGCGGCATTTGCGCTTGATGCGGCGGTAAGCCAGGCGCACGCCCAGGGAAGTTTTTGGGAGACAGCGCGCCGAACTGGCGAAGTTGTAAGGCAACGGGCGGAACAGAACAGAAATTTTGAGGCGCAAATCAATCAACTTGAGGCGCAAAAAGTTCGCATAAATGGCGATTATGAGGCAGCTATGGTGCGGTTGGGCATCTGGACCGGAACCGAACTCGGCGCCGGTACGATAGAGAACCAGTCGGGTACTGAATCCGCACTCCTCGATCTCGAAGCACGACGAAAAGATGAAGAGGCCGCGTTTGCAGAAAAAACCAATCCAACGAAGTCCGACACGCTTCGATACCAAGCGCGGCTCGATCGAATTAAGGCCGATAGGTTGCGCATAACCGGCCGCCACGGTGCGACCGGCGTGCGGCAGGGTGGCCAAGCGGGAGTGAGTACCGCGGAGGTCGTGCGTTTGCAAAATGAGCGCAATACACAGATTGAAAGTATAGATATTCAGATTAAAAACCTTCGTGCTCGACAGGCCATAGAGGCTGGAATGGGAACTATTGAGGTTGGGCGAGAGATCGGACGATAACGGAACCTACTCAAACATCACCCGCCGCTTCGGTGAACGGCGGGTGTTTTGATAGCAAAAGAATCTTGTCCGGTGAAAGTGTCTGCGGACGGTCCGATGGGTTGAGCCCCGCTTCGGTGAGGATGCGCACGGCGTCCGTGCGCCCGATTTCAGCCGCAAGGTTATTCAAAATTGTTTTCCGTGGTTGCCGAAAGAGTGTCCGGGCGGCCCGATAGTATTCTGCAGGTGGCGGGGTGGTTCTTACCGCGACAAGCGACACCACCGCGCTTTCCACGCTCGGTTTCGGCGAGAATGCGGATGGTGGCACACGGAATAGGATGGAGGGTTTCGCCCACGCCTGCACGCTCGCCGCAAGCATGTTCATGCACGGCGGCACGGCGGCAAGCCGCTCCGCGACCTCCCGCTGCACCATGAAGACCGCCGCCTCAGGCAGGCGCGGCAGCTCGCCGAGGATTCGGAAGAGGTGCCCCGTGAGGTAGTACGGCAGATTCCCGATGATGGCGTACCGCCGCGTCCGGGGAACGCTCCGGACGACCTCGCGGAGGAGTGTGCGCACGTCGCCGGTGTGTACGGTGGGCAGCACACCTCGCCACGATTGGGATTGAGCGGCAAGCGCCGCCGCAAGGGCAGGGTCTCGTTCAATACAGACGAGCTCCGCCTCGGGAACCTCCCCCACGCGCTCCGCGAGGAATGCGGTAAGCGCGCCCTTCCCCGGCCCGACCTCAATAACTGTCGCGTGCTCGGCGATGGGGAGCGCGCAGACAATACGCCGAGCAACACTCGCGTCTTTCAGAAAATGCTGTCCGATTCGTGCTCGCATTTACCCTGTTAGAGTTTTGCAGATCATCTTTTTACTAGAAGAAATTGGTCTTTCTGAAACATCCATATGGAATATAACGGAGTATGTGCAAAACTCTAACAGGGTGTACCCTGTTAGACATTTGTGTACACACTATTCAAATTGCGCCTTTGTCATTTTTCTTCTCTCCTTGCTCTTTTCTTCTCTTCTATCCTTTTTCATGATACCATTAGTTTATCAGTACGATTCTACGTAACCTTAAGCCATTCGGGAATGGTTTTCTCCGATCGGCGGTCATGTGGTCGCTCATTCTCCTGGGAATTACAGGCCTTATTGGCGCTTCTGGGGTCTCCGCAGACAAGATTGTGAGCAGCTATGTGGATGAGTCCAAAAACGACGGCGTGCCCGCCCGGATGACTCGGTCGGACGGGGAGGGTGTATTTTCAGATATAACAACACTTCCAAACCCGCCTGCGCAGACAGGCGAGATAAATCCGTTCGATGACCCGTCCGACCGAGTCATCCGGGCGGGTGCGGTGGGATTGTCAGCGCTGCCTACCCGTCCGACCGAGTCATCTGGGCGGGCCGGACAGGCAGGCGCTGTCCCCGACCTGGGGACGGTGACGGAGAGCGACCTTACTGCAGCCGCGATGCCGTTTACCGTAACCATTCCCGTAGCGGACGGGACCATCCGGTACCGTGTACAGCGAGGTGACACGCTCGCCGCGCTCGCCGCCCGGTTCGGCATAACGCCGGAGACGATCCGGTGGGCGAACCTGTCCGTGGGGCGCACGATCCGTCCCGGCGCTGAACTTACCATACTGCCGGTTTCCGGCGTGCGCTACGCGGTCATAGCTGGCGATTCACTCACAACTATCGCCGCGCGGTACGGCATCGACCCCGAGACGATTCGGCAATTCAATCCGCGCTACCAGGAGATTCTCATGGAAGGTTCCGGGTTGTTGATGCTCCCCGGCGCGAAGCCGATTGCGGTAGTAAAAGGTAAAAAGTAAGAGGTGACAAGAGATAGGTAATACTTTTTACCAATTATCAGCATGCCTATGACCCGATACGGACCCGGTACTGGAACGCCTCGGCGAGGTGGGGCGCGTCCACGTTCGGGGCCCCGTCGAGGTCCGCAATCGTCTGGGCGACCTTCAGGGTCCGGTAGTAGCCGCGCGGCGACAGGAACGCGTGCTCGAGGGTCTGTTTCACGAGCGTTTCGGCGGCAGGGGTGAGCTCGATGAGTGTGTCGACGAGGTGCGAGCGGAGCTCGCTGTTTGCGAACACCGGTTCGGGAAGCCCACGGAACCGTTCCAGCTGTCGGTTCCGCGCGGTCGCGATCACCGCGCGAGCGCGGTCGGTCTCCGTGCTGCCCGTGTGCTCATGGGCACGAAGCTCCTCGATCGGCGTCCGTGGAACGTCGAGGTGCATATCAATACGGTCCAGGAGGGGTCCCGAGATCTTGCGCTGGTACCGGAGCACCTCATGCGCGGTGCAGCGGCACTCCCGGTCGGGGTCCTCGAAGTATCCGCAGGGACACGGGTTCATCGCGGCGATGAGCGTGAACCGGGCGGGAAACACGAGTGATTGTTTTGCGCGCGCGACGGTTATTAAACCGTCTTCAAGCGGTTGTCGCAGGCCCTCCAGTACGTCCCGATGGAATTCGGGGAGCTCGTCCAGGAACAGCACGCCGCGGTGCGCGAGTGAGATCTCTCCTGGTCGGGGAATGGTACCGCCGCCCAGAACGGCGACGGATGACGTCGAGTGGTGGGGCGACCGGAATGGCCGCGCGGCAATGAGCGGTTCCCGATTGGTGAGTCCGGCTGCGCTCCAGATTTGCGTGATCTCGAGCGTTTCGGGAAGGGTTGGTGGTGGCAAAAGCGAGGCAAATGCCTGCGCGAGCATGGTCTTTCCCGTGCCCGGCGGTCCCGAGAGAAGGACGTTATGCGCGCCCGCCGCCGCCACAATGAGCGCCCGTTTCGCGGCATGGAGCCCGTGGATCTGGTCGAGCGTCGCGCACGATCGGGGAAACGATGCGGCGACCTCGGTCGGCGGAGCCGGCTCGATCGGTCGTGACCCCTCAAGGTGCCGTATGAGCGCCTCGAGTGTGGACACTGGTATTACCCGGACCGCTCGAACCACTGCCGCCTCGGCGGCATTGTCGCCGGGGACCACGACATTCGGTATGCCGCGTGCCTCGGCGAGGAGCGCGAGCGCAAGTACCCCCGGAACAGGACGAAGCGAGCCGTCGAGCGCGAGCTCCCCCGCAAAGAGGTACGCCGCGGTGTCGAACGGTTTAAGCTGTTCGCTTGCGAGGAGGTAGGCGAGCGCGATGGCGAGATCGAACCGCGAGCCGCTCTTTCGGACATCTGCGGGCGCGAGATTCACGGTAATCCGTCGGTTCTCGCGGGTCGGCGGCCTGATACCGCTGTTTTTCAAGGCGGAGTTCACGCGTTCTTTTGCCTCAGACACCGCCTTATCGGCGAGTCCGACGATAGTGAACGAATGTAGGCCGACGTTTAGGTCGGCTTCAACGGTGACGAGGTGGGCGGTGATGCCCTCCAGGTCTGCGGAGAAGAGCTGTGCCACGGGTCGCATATGTGAGTGTGCCCGACCCCGGTGCCGTACCCACGCTGTCGGGAGCTGGGATGCATTCAGCTACTGTCTACTTTGATGCGTCTCGGGTGCCGCGTTTGCAGTTCCGGCAGAGCGTTGATTCAGGGTCGACGTCGAGGACCTCGATATCGATAGGGCTCACGCAACGCTCGCAGGCACCGTAGGTTCCGGCACCGATTTTATCGAGTGCCGCGGAAACTCGTGAGAGTTGGTCCTGGAGCGCTACTTTCATCCCCAACCGGTTGGAGATTTCCTCCACCTCATCAGTTTCCTCCTCCGTGTCTTCGGTGTCTCGCCCGAAGCTCACGTCGTCAACGACATGAGTAAGTTGGTCTGCGATGGTTGCGCGTGCCGCGGTGAGCTTCGCGCGGAATCCCTCAAGTTGGTCGGCAGAGAGCATGGATGATGGTATTACCATGCACAAACTGTATCACTCGCGTCGAGTGTGTCAATCGCCCGAGGCGAGACCTTGAGATTCATGTAAGGTTTCACCTCTCCAAACACTATTTTATCCGTCCGAGCGCAGTCTGGAAAGTGTCGTACGAGGTGGCGACGACGAGCGTCCGGTCGGTCCAGGCGTAGTTCAACGCCGCACCAGGAAGTGAAAAGGTCTGGTACCGGTTCTGGACGTTCCCGGTGGAACCCGACTTCCATGCCCCCGCCGTTCCTGGGTTGGTAAGGAAGAACTGTTTCAAGGCAACTGCCTGTTCAAGGGTCTGGTTTACCTTCATCTGCACCGCGGCAAGCGGGACATTATTTGTTGCGCGGACGGCGAATCCGGGCCAGGTCCCCTTCGAGTCGGTATAGGTGAACACCGTTACGTCGTTCCCGAAGGCGCGCATTGTGTCGCGGTCGAAGAGTCCAGGCGCGACGAACGGCAGAAGTTGCTCGAGGGTGATTGGATCTGTGTTCACCCCACCGGTTCCGAGCAGCGGCTGTGAAGGCGCGCTTGGCAGGGCGACATTGATTTCTCGAAGAATGGAAACCTCTGCGGTATCAAACGGAATCTGGGAGCGGAAGCTCGTTAGGTCCGAAGATACGAGTATGAGCTCCTCGGTTAGGTCAGCCGGCGCTCTGAAGAGTGATGTGTGCAACGGGGTAGGGAGTGCATCGGAGGGCGTTGATGTTGGTGTGGCCGGCGTTGATGTTGGTTCGGTGATAATCAGTGCCGGCGGCTCTGGCACGGGGGCCGGTTCCGGGGGCGCGGGTGGTGGCGGCTCGGAAACAGCAGGTTCCGCGATGAGGGGGTAGACGACGAAGTAGCCGAGCGCGCCGAGCCCGATGACGGCGACAACAATAATGGTACCGACGAGGAATCCCTTAGAGCTCTTTGCAGGCGCCGGTCCGCGTTGTGGGGTCTGGGGCATATTCGGGACGCCCGGCCGTCCAGTGGGCGGTGGTACCGGCGGTTGCGGCGCTGTGGAAGGCGCATTGAATGGACGGGGCGCGCTTGGAGGCATGGGCGACGCGGGCGGCACGTTCGGCGGGGACATGGGCCGTGGAGTCGCTCCGGCTCCACCAGCCGGCGAGGGCGCGTAGGGTCGCGGCTGTGTCCCGCCGGTTGACTGCAACGAGGCGAGGTCCGACGCCATAGTTCGGACACTCACCGACGAGGCGGGCGGTTTCGCGAGCGGCACCTCCCCCTCCCCCGTGCCGAGGGTGGAGTTTGTCCCGCCGAAGGTCGGTTGGGGCGGACGAGGCCCCCCCCCGCCTACGGCTACGGACGGACGCGGTGGCTGTGGCGACCAGGATGTCGGTTGGGGATTCGACGGTTCATTCATATACTTAAGTTTACCCTGTTAGAGTTTTACTTGCACGCCCCGTTAGAGATTTACAGACCATTTCCTAGTATCGAATTTCACTTACTGATTATAACAAAACCATTTCCCAGCAAGTAGTTTGCGCGTAAATCTCTCACGGGGCACGCCGTTGGGTTGTGCACAGCTTGGTATGAGGTGACAAATAATTCAGCTTGTACAGGTGTATTTGTAAAACTCTAACAGGGTATACACCATTGCCTACTCCCCCTTCCCCATCTGCTTCAACGAGAGCCCGATGCGGCCGTCCGGGTCCGCGCGGATGATTTTCACACGCACGTGGTCGCCCATATTCACGACATCGGTTACCTGTTTCACGAATCCCTCGCGCAGCTCGGATACATGGAGCATCCCGTCTCGACCGGCTCCGAGGTCGATAATCGCGCCGAAGTCGAGCATCTTCACCACGTCGCCCTCCACCACCTCCCCGATCGTGAATTCGCGAAGGATATTTTTGATTTCCTGAAATGCCCACTCGACCATCGCGCGGTCGGTGCCGCCCACGTACACCTTCCCCTCATCCTCGATGTCGATGGTGATGTTTCCACCCGCGGCCGCGATGATGCCGTTGATGACCTTACCGCCGGGACCGATGACCTCGCCGATGCGGCTGGGGTCGATGGGCATCGTGAGGATGGTGGGCGCGTAGGGCGAGAGTGCCGCTCGCGGCGCGGGAAGCGTGGCGCGCATGACCTCGAGAATCTTGAGTCGCGCGTCATGAGCCTTTGCGAGCGCCTCCTCAAACATCGGCTCCGTGAGTCCGTCCACTTTCATGTCGAGTTGGATGGCGGTTACACCGTCCATGGTGCCGGCGACCTTAAAGTCCATACCGCCGAAATGGTCTTCGAGGCCCTGGATGTCGGTCAAGACGCGGTAGTCGTCGCCGTGGGTCATGAGACCCATCGCGATGCCGGCGACCGGTTTCCGAATGGGAACCCCGGCATCCATGAGCGCGAGGCAGCCCGCGCAGGTTGATGCCATCGATGAGGAGCCGTTCGATGAGAGCGTCTCGCAGACGATGCGGATGGTGTAGGGGAACGTCTCCTTCGGAGGCAGTACCCACTTCAGGGCCTTATGCGCCAAGGCGCCATGTCCGATTTCCCGCCTGCCCGGGCTCCGGGAACGGCCGGGTTCGCCGGTCGCAAAGCTCGGGAAGTTGTAGTGGAGCATAAAGCGCCGTTTCGTCTTCCCCTCCATAGACTCCACGAGCTGCTCGCCTTCCGGTGAGGCGAGCGTCACGACTGCGAGGACCTGTGTATCGCCCCGCATGAAGAGGCCGCTGCCGTGCGTGCGGGCGAGGAGCCCCACTTCCGCCCCGAGCGGTCGGATTTCGTCGAATGCGCGGCCGTCCATCCGAACGCCATCGGTGACTGCGCGGCGATGCACGTAGGCATCGGTCTCCGCTTCGATGATCTCGGGAAGCTCGGCAAGGTTTTCCGCAGACTCGCCCTCCTCGACGAGTTTCATCCGGATTTGCCCGGAAGCATCATGCAACGCCTCATTCGACTGCTTTGTATAAGCCTCATTCAATCGCGTGGTGATGAGCGTGCGGACCTTCGCCGCGAATTCGGGGTTTGGCTCGGCACGCGTGGGGCTTGTTTTCGGCTTCCCGACCGCCGCCACCATCTCGCGCTGGAACGAGGTGAGCCGCCTAATTTCCGTCTGCGCGGCTTGAAATAGCTCGAGCGCCTCGGCCTCGAGTCGTTCGTTTCCTTCGAACTCAATCATATTGACGCGGTCCGAGGTGCCGGCGAAGAACGAGATGAATTCAACCTCCCCGTTTGCGCCGCGACGCTCGGTCCTGATGCCTGCGACCGGACCGCCCCACGGGATATCCGAGATGGCGAGCGCCGCTGAGGCGGCGATAAGCGCGACCGGGTCTGGATCGTGCGTCCCGTCGTACGCGAGGATGGTTGCAACTACATGCACCTCGGACCGCAGCCGTTGGTCGAAGAGCGGGCGGATGGTCCGGTCGATGAGGCGTGCCGAGAGCGTTCCCTCCTCCGAGGGGCGCCCCTCGCGCCGGACGAACCGGCTACCGAGTATCTTCCCGGTCGCGTAGAAGCGCTCCTCGTAGTCCACGGTGAGCGGGAAGTAGTCCGTCACGCGGTTCGAGGGGCCCAGTGTCGCCGTCGCGAGTACGACGGTTTCGCCGTGCGTCGCGATGACCGCCCCGTTCGCCTGTTTCGCGAGCTCGGACACCTCGAGTGTGAGCTCGTCGCCCGAGAGAGTGGTCGCAAACTTTTTTCGATGCAGTGTCTGAATATGTTGTTCCATGTTTTTCGATTGCTACCGCTGCCGGCTGCCGCCGGGTCTCGCCTCGCCCGCCTCGCCGAGACGTCGAGTCGAGGCTGGGCTGGAGCTTTGGCGAAGCGGGGCGCCTCGGTGTTCTCTTCGAGGTCGAACGGCGTTCCGCGCGACCGGCGGCACTCGCCGCCGGGGCGCGCCGCGCGAGCCGGGCTGCATAAGGACCCGTCGGACGTCATCAAGATCTGTGAAGCGGTCCGCGGCCTCCTTCAACTTTCCCGAGGTCGCCTTGCCGAATGAGATGACCTCCACCTGTTTTCCGAGCCCCCACCGGAGGTACTCGATGAGCGGGACGAAATCGCCGTCGCCGGTTGCGAGTACTGCCACGTCGTAGGCGCCTGCGGTACGGATGGCATCAACGGCGAGCCCCACGTCCCAGTCCGCCTTCTTCGCGCCGCCCGCAAAGACCTGTAGGTCCTTCAACCGGAGCTCGATACCGGCGTTCCGGAGGGCATCGAAGAACAATCGCTCCCCCACCGGCTCGACCTGCGGTGAGTTGGTCGAACCCGCGTCGGTTGTGGCAATCCCCTCACTTTTCACCACATAGGCGAGCGCACGGAACACCGTCCGGCCGTTCGCGGCGACCGACACCAACTCCGCGAAATTCACCCGCGCGTTGTGCAGGTGCTTTGCGGAGTGATACAGGTTTTGCGCGTCAATGAAGATACCGACCCGCTGCGAAGTATTCATGGGTGTCCAGCTCCCGGCTCGTTTAGGCCTCAATCTCAAATTTCTTCACCAGTTTTTTATACCGGGTCTCGTTCTCGGTCTGGAGGTACCGAAGGAACTTCCGACGGTTCCCCACCATCATGAGGAGTCCGCGGCGGGAGTGGTGGTCCTTCGGGTGTGTTTTCAGGTGGTTTGCGAGCGCCGCAATCTGCTTTGTGAGGAGCGCGATCTGAACCTCCGCGGAGCCGGTGTCGGTCGCGTGGCGAGCATATTCCTTGATAGTATTCTGCTTCTTTCGTTTTGAGAGCATACGATTGTTTTCATGGTACCAAGGAACCCCAAAAATGTCAAAAATAGCTCAGAAACTGGAAAACGACGTGTTGCGCAATACTGTAGCTCACCTTGTTAGGGTTTTACCAGCACGCCATTCACTGTGTTCCATTCGTATTACAGGGCAATAGATGTTCAAAATGAAAGCGTGTATGTAAAACTCTTACAGGGTAAAGTAGTGGTATGACCGAGACGGAACGGCTCGTAAGGGAACACCTCGACTACCTAGAGATCGAGAAAAACCGCTCGGCGATGACGCGGGAGAACTGCGGACGATTCCTCACGACCATACAGGTGTATACACACCTGACGAACAAGGAGCTCCGCGAGGTGCATGAGATGTTCCATGCGCGGTAGCAGCAGTAGGACTTGAGATTAAATGACGTAGGACACACACGTACATCAGAAAAAAAGAAAGATTGAAACACCGACAATTATTTTTATGAGAGACGTTATTATTATTCCGACCTACAACGAACGAGAAAACATTGTGCGCCTCGTACCTATTCTCTTCAATCTCTACCCATCAATTTATATACTCGTTATTGATGATAACTCGCCTGATGGTACGGCATCTGCCGTGCGTGAACTCATGCGCTCCTATCCACGCCTTGCGCTCCGTGTGCGCTCCGGAAAGTTTGGTTTGGGGAGCGCCTACATTGAAGCAATGCGCGATGTCTTACGCACAAACGATGTGTGGGCAGTGGTCACGATGGATGCTGATTTTTCGCATGACCCGAAGACGATAGCAGTCATGCTCCGTGCGCTTGAATCACACGATATTGTGATTGGTTCGCGGTATGTGGTGGGGGGCAGTGTCGTGGCATGGAATTTTTGGCGCCGGATGCTCAGCCGTTGGGGAAACAGGTATGCGCGTACCGTGATTAGGGTTCCGGTACGAGACATGACCACCGGCTTCCACTGTTTCCGCGGTGAACTATTGCGGCGGTACGATTTTGACGCCATCTCATCCACCGGATTCGCATTTCTTATGGAAATGAAAATTGGCGCACATATTCTTGGCGCACGCATTACAGAAATTCCCATCACATTTGCCGGGCGGACACACGGTGTGTCTAAGCTCTCAAACCGCATTATTTATGAGGGACTTATCGTGCCGTGGAAACTGCGATTTCAAAAGTTCGTGTGGCGCGCAAACTTACGCAAACGGCGACGTAGCTAATAAATAGACATTAAAAAGACCGCTTGTGAGGATAATAAACTGATGCGTGCGCGTGAGGTCGGGCGGAGTGAGCCCATAGAGTATGAGAAGATACAGAAGCGGAACGAGATCAAGTATGTACCGTGGGCCGAATTGCGCGGCACCGGGGAATGCGAAACTCAAAAGAACGAGAAGGGTAAGCGCGACGGTGAGCCAGAGTTGTTTTATAAACGGCTCCTGTAATCGGAGCGATTTCGCCGCATAGAGGAAGAATGGGGCAACAATAAAAAAACTCAATCCCCACGAACTGTATGTGACGAATGGAAACGTGAGCGGCGAACCGGCTTCACCTGTATTGAAAAACGGCATGAAAAAGTAAAAGAATATATTGCGTGGTATGTATAGTATATTAAAGACGCCATCCGTCCGCATGTTCTCAAGGAGCGGTGAGCCAAGGTGATTTGTTGCATATCCGTTATCAAACGGATTTCCGAAACGGGCATAGTTCAGCCACAGCAGGGTGGCGGCAGTGATTAAAATCGGAATGAGAAACGAAGCGAACGTGCGTACTGTCAGCACGCGCTCCGCATGTTTTTTTGAGATGAGCGCGAAGACAATAATAAGACCGAAGAAGGCAGCTGTCGGGCGGGTTGCAATGAGTGCGGCGACGAGCAATCCCATAAGGAGCGGGCGGCGTTTCATTTCCCACTCAAAGAGGAGGGCAACAAGAAGGGTGAGTGTCACCACCTGGGAAAAGTACCAGCTCCCTGGGTGAACGATGACGCCCACTGCGGGCGAGCTAAGGAGAAAAGCGGCGGCGAGATAGACCGCACTCTCACGGCTGTAGTGTTTGAGACGTGTGAGTTTGTAGAGGAGCGTTGCGAGGATGACAACAAGTACACCCTGCATCGCTCCTTGAGTGAATTCTGGTCCGAAAATAAGTTGGCCGGGGATGAGCGTGATTGAGGGAAATGGTCCCTGTGGCCAGTAGTGTCTGCCATCATGAACGGCAGTATCAAACGATTGCGGCGGGATGTAAAGGTGCCCCTCAAGGAAGCTCCGTGTTTGGAGCGAGAACTGCTCCCATGGATTATTCAAACTATTTTTAATAAGAAGAAGTGCGGCCCCCAGTGCGATGAGCGCGAGGAGAGCACCGCATGTCTTTTTGATAAAAACATTTTTCATATACTCAACCGAGTGCTAACAGGGGGAATGTAATGTATTGGTGGGCGAGGTGGGGGTCGAACCCACACTCCTTTCGGAACACGGCCCTAAACCGTGCGCGTCTGCCAGTTCCGCCACTCGCCCCCCCTTTATACACAATTAGTCTAGCGTAGAAATGACGCGGGGTGAATGCTAGTTTCACCACTCGGGCATTGTATCGCCTGAAGTTCAGCATACCCTGTGGTCAAAGCGGAAACCACCGCGCCGGGTGCACGAGGCCGCACACTACATACACACTCCGCGAAACCACACGGAGGGGTGAGTATGACAGTTGCTAAAATAACCGAACGGCCGTTGGATAATTTTAGCAGCGGAGTATACTAAGAAGATGGCGCCAAAGAAGAAAAGAGTGCCGGAACAGCGGGTGGTGCGTGGTGCAAAGACAAAGGCGATCCTTGAAGCGCTCGAAGGCGCGGCATTAAGTGTCATGGACCTCGGCATCGCGATGCTCGTGCTCCCCTGCGGCGCATCGCGCGGATCGTTCGAGCGGGTTCGCGGAGAGCTTGTCAGAGACCGCGAACTCGCGAAAGAATCGAGCCGCGAGTGGCAACGGTACTGGAGTATGCTCACCCACCTCAAAAAGACGGGGCTTGTCGCCGAAACCCGTGTTTCCGGCGGCGCGGCGAAGCTCATACTCACCAAATTTGGCCTCGAGCGTTTGGTTGAGTTTCGTAGTAATCTCGCCGTTTCCTATGCCCCGGACCGGTACCGTGGGGAGCCATCGAAGAAGGTTGTTATCGTCGCATTCGATGTTCCGGAACGGGAGCGCCGGAAGCGTGACTGGCTTCGGGCGGTGCTCATACAGCTCGGTTTTCATAAGGTGCAGCAGAGTGTTTTTGTCGGGAAAGTGGTCATCCCGCAGGTGCTCCTTGATAACGTGGCCGAACTTGGGCTTATTCCACACATCCAGATTTTTTCAGTGACCGAACGCGGCACACTCCGGAGTCTTGTCTAGCCCAATTGCGGCATCCGCATCATCGCCGACAACCCGCCGCCGCGTTTTTTGCGTATATGTGTATGATATCGTGTTTGGAGTACTGCTAAAATAACAGAACGGCCGTCGAGTTATTTTAGCAACTGAAACGCACGCCGCGGGAATAGGCTGACTGCATGGCGGGGGCGGGTGCGGCGGACGGCGGAGGTGGGAAACGAACTAGGGTGGGGTCGCCGGGTTGATTGGCGGCGAACGGGGTACGGGTGTGAAACGGAGTACGCCAGGGGTATCCGGCGCCCCCTACCGCCCAGAGGCTAGAAATGCAGGTACGAAGGGGGCCTTGCTCCAGTGATTGCACCACAAACCGGCGCATTTGACAATTTTATACAAAACTGCTATAATTGCGCCAGAATATACACAACTCAATAATCACAAAAATGAAAGGAGGCCACTATGGCCACCATAGATGCAAAAGCGGTAATCAAAGACGCCCTTGTAAGCGGTGGTCTTGGTCTCACCGATGAGACTCTCGACAACCTTGCTGATGTGGTCGAGAAAAGAATTCGCCCAGACAGCTTTCTTCGGACCAAAGAGTTCCGTACGATCTTTGCAGTGACGAAGGGAGTTGTCGAGTCGTTTGCGAAGTTCATGGGACCATACCTCGGTCCGGTCGTCGAAAAGATGACCGATTTTGGGGACTTCCTGAGCGGCAAGCTCGGGCACGACAATCCGCACACGAGCGCGGAGCTTCCCAAGGATCAAACACAGAAGCTTTTTGATGTCTGGTCGAATGAGTACAAAAAGGAACTCATCGGCCGGTTTTCGAAAGCAAAGAATGCGGATGATACCGCCGAGATCATCAAGCAGGTGATGCTCGAGGTGGAGTTCGCGGACGTGCTCGCCGCACTCTTCAAGGAAAAAGTTGTCGGGAAGGACGAAAGGGAAACCTCCCCCAGTGAGGGGGAAAAGACCGAAAAGTTTCAATCATTCGGCGAATGGTTTACCGAGCTCCGACAAAAACTCGGAGAGGTCTGGAAGGATTGGACCACCATTACTCCCGAGGAGGAGAAAAAGTGGAACAATCGGACCACGAGCATGAAAGCGGCTCGCGAACGGCAAGAGTGGGTCCGGGACCCATGGGGTAGGAAGAAGTACATGGGGAGGGCCGAAGAGGAGCGGGAGGAAAAGAAACTCCAGCGTCTCGAGAAGAGGGCGGAGTTTCAGGCGCGCGCGGCAGAAATCCGAAAAGAAATGCGCACCCGGAGAGAAAGCGAGCGTGCCGAGCGGGATGCTGTGAAAGCGGCTCGCGGCGGCTTTATCAGAAGAACCATTGGACGACTCTTCGAAACGGAAGAGGAGCGCGCCCGGAGATACCGGGACGAGCTCATGAAAAAATTTGGGGAAGGAGATTTACCATGAATCCAGCACTTTCGGGGTTTTTCGGCGGGGTGTGGCAGTGGGTTATAGATGTGTGGGATACTGGCAACTGGTGGGTGCGCGTCGCGCTCATTCTGATTGTTGGATTCCCTCTGGTTCAGCTGGTACTGCTTCTCAACGGGGTCACCGTTGGAATGGGGACGATCGCAATCGTGGTCCTGTGTCTTATCGCGTATATCCTCATTTGGAAGTTCCGGTACCCAGCGCTCTACATCCTCATCGAGATGACCGATGGAGGGAAGTTCTGGCGGAATTTCTTTTTCCTCTTGGGGGCTAATATGGCCCTCGCGGTTGGCATTTCGTTCATCGGTATGGTTATCGCAATGCGCGATCACCAGCCGGTAACGGATCAGGTGCTTCTTACGGCCATTGTTTTGGCAATAATCGTTATGTTTCTCCTGTCGCGAGTCTTTTTCTTGAAAGAAGACCTCATAAAAAATGCGAAAGCATTATATGGGAAAATGAAGTGGGTGATTGGATTTAGTCTGTTCCTACTTCTCTTCCCGCAGGTGAGGGAGGCGGCGGGCGATGGATTCTCATCGCTCGGCGACTGGATGGCCAGATTGCTACGGTGGGGAAAAACCGAGCAGCCAGTGTCAGCTGCGGGCATCGGTTCCAGTGCCGGTGTGCCGGAAGAGCATGTCGGCGACCTCGCGAGGGTCGACGGCGCGCGGCCTGGGATGTATTTGCCTGCGGCGCGGGAAACCACCGTCGTTCTCACGAGCGACAGCGTGGTAACAACGACGATAGGACTCGACACTCTCCATTACCTCGAGGTGGAGAGCCCAGTCTCGTTCGAGGTGGTAGTCAAAACCAAGAGTGGGGATGACTATCGCGACCGTGTGACCGGCGCGCGCGGGTTTTACAGCTTGGCGATGCTGAAGCAGGCTGAGCAAACCCAGCCGCTTCGGCTCAAGCGGCTGACCGGCGATACAAATCCCGTGCGCGTAAGCGTATGGGTGCACAAGAAATAAGTATCTTGTGCTGAAGCAGGCAAAGTTGTAGCCCCGTTTCTGGAAAACCAGAGCGGGGCTTTTGCTTCCCTATTAGAAATTTACACGCACACCGTATTCATGAATACGGTGCAGTTTCAGGAGACAGACGACATCATGTGGTATGGGTGTATGTAAATTTCTAACAGGGTAAATCCCTCCTTTTTCTTTTACCCTGTTAGAGTTTTACACGCACACTACTATGCTTGATACCGGTGGTATGCGGTACCAACCAAATGCATATAACTAAAGTGTTTGTAAAACTCTAACAGGGTAAATCCTTTTTCTTATGCAAACGACGCCAGCCCCAGCGTGTAGGGCAATATGAGCCAGAAGCCCGCGAGGAGGGCGATGACGAGGATGAGCCCGACCGCGCGCGCGGTTCGGGGGTCCACCCGGTCGAAGAAGTCCTTGAGGAAGAGCGCGGCAATACCGATGGAAAAAAGGAGGGCGGGGAAGTAGTGGTACATGAAAGTTGAACGGGCGATGAGGGCAAAGGGCAGGAGCGAGGAAAGGTACCCCACGATGAGCACGAAAAGCGGCCACCCCTTTTCAATATCGTCCCGGAAGCGGCGCATGAGCGCAACCGACGCGAGCATGAGGCCTAGCGCGAGCCCCCAGACCGCGGGGTTCCCTGCGAGCGCGATGACCCCCTCGCCTTCACGGTCCCGTTGGAGATAGTACGGCATGGGGCCTGCGGCAAACGGCCAGCGGTACCAGGCGCTTTGGTAGGTGTGTGGTGGCGCCCCCACGGTGTACCCGGCGATCGAGAGCTCGAACTCGAATGCGGAGAGCGCGACGTGCTTTAGGGCGGGAACCCGCTCCATAGCTTCCCGGCCGAGTAGTATCGCGCGGCTCGGGGTGGTCGTCGCCACCGGGATGCCGCGGTAGATGTCCAGGCGCTCGCGTGCGGAGAATATAAAGCTGTTCGGGAGCACGAGGAAGCAGGTAAGTACCACGAACGTGGCGGCGAGCCCCCGTTCGGCCCGGCGGCGCGCCTGCGCCCGGTCCTCCGCCTCGCGCCGCGGGTCGTAGAGGAGCAGTATAAAGGCGGGCACGAAGACGATGGCGATGAGCTTCACGGCAAGCGCGAGCCCCAGGAGCGCGCCGCCCGCGAGATGCCGCGGTCGGTTCTGAGCGACCGCCGCGAGCGCGAAGAAGCCGAGCGCGAGGAAGAGCGAGTTCAAGAATATGCCGCGCGCCTCGACCGCGAAGGCGCTGTCGAGCGCGACGAAGAGCGCGCCGAGGAGGCCGACGACCTGGCTGCCGGAGAGAGCGGTGAGGAAGGCGTAGACGGCTACGATGAGGAGTGCGCCGAAGAGTACCGAAAGGAGCCGGAGCGAGACGTACGGGAACGCGTCGTACTGGGTCCGGTTCGTGGAAAGCGTGGTGAACCGTTCGCCGGGTTGAACGCCGAAACGGATAAATTCAATGTCGCGCGCTTCTGGGGATGCGCCGAGGAGTGGCAGTGCATAGAGGAGCTTCCCGAGTGGCGGGTGGATGTCGAAAAATGGCCGCCCGACCGCGTAGTTGGACGCGTAGGTCGCGAAGTGTGCCTCGTCGAACACGGGACTCGCGGGGTATGAAAGGTTCACGAGTCGGAGCGCCGTCGTTGCCGCAACGAGGGCGACAAGCAGGGTTAGCGGTTTACGGTTATCAGTATGCATCCAGCCTCTATTCAGCCATACTTAGGGCGTTTGGGGAAGCGGCGCGGGAACGTTCTGACGGGATGATAAAAGAAAAAGGAGGGTTCACCCCCCTTTTTCCTCTGCGTCCCCCTCCTTTTATACGGACGAGAAGAATGAGTCGACCAGTCCGATGAGTGTCTTTGCGAGAACGGCGACCACCACGGCGACGATGGCGTACAGAATCGTCATCTTTGCGGTCTCAAGCGACTTCGGATCGCCGGCGGCGTTCAGGAATCGGTAGGCGGCGAAGATGACGAAGATGACCGCGAGTGAAAGCAGTATTCCGAAGAGCCAATCCGCCGCGGTGTTTATAACGCGGATGAGGTCGCTGTAATTGGTTATCGTGGGGTAGTCCCGCGCATACGCAACCGCCGCGGGAAGAAAACCCGCAGCGGCAACGAAAGCACGAAGAACTGCATGTCTCATGGTAGGTCCGAGTGCCTTAAACAGGTTTAACAAAATTAGGTTCCGGCGGTGTTAACAAGACTCTGGACGAGTGTGATGATGGTTTTCGCGAGGATGCCCACGACGACCGCGACGATGGCGTAGATAATGTAGCTCTTCGCCTTTCCCACCTTTGCCTCGTCGCCGCCGGAGGTCAGGTAGAGGAACGCCGCGGCGAGGATGAAGATGACCGCGAGGACCAGGAGGATGCCGAGCATCCAGCCCCCAATCTTGCCACCGAGCTTCGAAATGCCTGAAATACCAGAGAGCGAGAAGTCGGTGAGTGTCGGATCCGGCTGCGCGAGCACCGCAAACGGAGTCGCGATAGCGGATGCCAAGACAATACCGGCAGCAAACTTTCCGAATGTTGATAGTTTCATGTGATAGGATTGAACCGTGAAGGAAAACCGACCTTTACAGTGTGATAAGGAATCATCACGAAGAGAGCAGACTCTCGATAATCGAGGTGATTCCCCACCCGACAAAGATTATAGCATACCCTATGGCGGTGTACAGGAGTATCTTTTTCCCCGTCTCGAACTTCGCGGGGTCCCCAGCGGCAGTGAGGATTCGGAACGCCCCAAAGAGAATCATGAGGACCGCAATGGGCGTCGCAAAATCGCGGAGGATGGTGACAAACCGCTCGATGAGACCGCGCACGTCGGACGTGCCGCTTAGGGGGTTTATGAGTGTGATGGTGCTCGGGTTTGGTGGGGGCGGCGCGACTCCCCTGCACGCGCATATTCCGGTCTCGCAGATGGGGCTTGTGAAGTTACTGCAAACGAGAGCGGTAATGCACTGGTGGGGTGCTTCGGCAGGTTGGCAGCAACGTTGCCCCACGCCGCCGCAGCTCCCTTGTGCGTTAGCAGTTTGGACGCCGGCGAATACGGGTATGGCAATAGCCAGTCCAACTAAAAGCAGAGAGACCGCAAAATAGGATTTCATCAATGGTAAGTATAACATCCCAATGGCTTACCGCGGCCGCGACCCGATGAGTCGCGAAATATCGCTCTGCGCGCGGCCTACGGCCGTTTCGACGCTCGCCCGATTCTCAAGCACCGTCGTCACCATGTCGGAGAATATGCCCCCTACCAGGTCCCGGTTCGGCATCGGCCAGGAATCGGCGGTGAGCGTTTGCTGGGCGAATACGGCGAGGTTGGGATTGTCGCGGTACGCTTCGATGAATTTCGGTATCGCCGGCGGGCGTTTTGAAGCATTCAAGTATGCACTGACCACCTGCGGGTTCGTTGCTGTTTCCACGATGAAGTCCCACGCGAGCCGGGCCTGCTTCGATTGGCGGGAAACCGTATAGCCCCAGTAGGAGGCCATGGTCTTTGACCGCTCCGCCCCCTTCTGCTGGGGGAGTGGTGCGACGGCGAAGTTCATGAGCGGGTTTCGCTCCCGGATGTCCGGCAGTGCGCGGGCGTAGTCGATAATCATAGCGACCCGTCCTTGTGCGAACGCATCCACAGCATTCGGCATCCCCTCATTCCAGGTGTAGAGCGGGCTTCCGGTGTTCGAAAACTGCAGGTAGAAGTTCACCGCGTCATATCCTGCGCGGGTTGCGAAACCGGCGCCGCCCCAGTCGGGCCCGACGGGTACGATGCCACCCTGAAGCATCAATGCCGAAATAATGTCGCTGACGCGCGGTATGGTACTACCCGAACCGCCAAGCGCTATGGAAGCGCGAGTGACCCGGCGCGAGTCGTCAACGACCGAAAGCCGCGGCGCAATGGCGACGAGGTCGTCCCAGGTGGCGGGAGCAGAAACGATGCCCGCCTCGTTGAAGTGGTCCCGATTATAGATGAGTGAGAGCGTGTCTATGGAAAGCGGCAGCGCAACGACCCCGCCGTTTACCACAAAATCACGCTCCACCACGGGGGCGAACGTGTTTCGGAGAGTGAGGAGCGAGAGCCGCTCTTTCGGCATTGCGACGAGCTTCGAGGCATGGCGCATCACCTCGGTGTTCCGTATGGCGAAGATATCCGGTCCCGTGCCCGCGGCGAGCGCCTCGAGGAGGGTGGTGTGGTACGTCTCGGTGTCGGTAAACTGCCAGTAGGTGACGGTGGCACCGGGGTGGTTCCTGGCGAACGATTGCACCGCGGGTTGCAGCTCCTGTACGGCGTCCTCTACGCCCCATACGGTGAGCGAAACCGGTTTCATGGTGACCGGGCCAGTCTTCAGTCCCGGGATGATACCGAGCCCCATGAGCACCAGAATGATGACTACAAGGACGATACCGCCGAGGATGATGAGCTGTTTCTTTGTGAGGTTCATCCTGTTAGAAGTTTACGCAAAATTTGTATTCCTGCATAGTTTTGGTTTTGAATATAACCATCAAATTCATAGGAAAATGATTATTTGTAAACTTCTAACAGGATAAATAGGTTGTTAGTTGTGTGTCGTAGGTTGTTTGTTACCTACAGACAGAGTACCCCAATCAGCGCATCATCCGCCTCGACGTTCATAATGCGGACGCCCTGTGTCGCGCGACCCGCGATGCGGACGTTCGAGAGCGGTGTTTTCAATGCCTGGCCTTTTTTCGAGAAGGCGAGCACAACCTCCGTCTCCGGTCCGACGATCGCCGCGGCGATCACCGGCCCTGTTTTCTCCGTCACCTTCGCGGTCTTGATGCCGCCGCCGCCGCGGTGCTGTACCTTGTAATCCGAGAGCGGCGTCTGCTTCGCGAACCCGCGGGCCATGACGGCGACCACGCGGAGCCCCTTCCGGTCGGCGGCGCCGGCCTCCTTGGGTATGATGCCGACGCCGGCGACCTGGTCCTTTCGCTTCAGGCGGATTGCGCGCGTGCCGCCCGCGGTGCGGCTCATTGGACGGACATCCTTTTCACGGAACCGGATCGCCTGACCGGCGGAGGTCACGAGGAGCATCTCGTCGCCGCCGGAGGAGAGCTGGGCCCACTCAAGAATGTCGTTCGGCTGGAGCCTGAGGGCGATAATGCCCGTCCGCCGGACGCTCACAAAGTCCTTGAGCGGCGTTTTCTTGATGGTTCCGCCCTGCGTCACCATGGTGAGGTACCCGCTCGACGATCCGCCGTAGGCGACCATCGCCGTGATATGCTCGTTCGGTGGGACTTCGAGGAAGTTGTGCACGAGTTTGCCTTTAGCCGCCCGCTCCGCGGCGGGTATCTCGAACACCTTGGTCTGGAAAACCTTCCCCCGGTCCGTGAAAAAGAGGCAGTTATCGTGGGTTCGTGCCGCCATGAGCTGTCGGATATGGTCCTCGTCCTTCAAATCGAACCCGATGAGCCCCTTCCCGCCGCGCCGTTGCGCCCGGAAGGTATCGGGCGGCATCCGTTTGATGTAGCCGTCCACCGAGAGCGTGACGATTGCCTCCTCCTGCGGCACCAGGTCCTCCTCGCGGAACTCCGTGAGCCCGTGCGGAACCACCTTCGTGCGCCGCTCGCTCGGGAAGGCGGCCTTGAGATTGCCGAGCTCCGTGACGATGAGCCCCAGCATCTTCTTCGGGTTCTTGAGGAGCGCAGTGAGCTCCTCGATGATATTCCGCTTTTCCGTAAGTTCATCTTCGAGCTTTTTGCGTTCGAGCGCCGCGAGCGCGGCGAGCTTCATTTCGAGGATGGCGTTCGCCTGGAGCTCCGAGAACTTGAACTTCGCGATGAGGTTCCGCTGGGCATCCTCGCGGTCCTTGGACTTCTTGATGGTCTCGATGATCCGGTCGATGTGGTCCAAGGCTTTCACGAGCCCCTCGAGGATATGTGCCCGCTCCGTCGCCTTTCGGAGGTCAAACTCTGTTCGCCGCTTCACGACCAGCTTCCGGTGGTCGAGGTATGCGGCGAGGATATCCTTCAGGGAGAGCACCTCCGGCTGGAGTCCGCCGGTCAATGCGAGGAGGTTTGAGTGGAAACTCTTCTGGAGCTCGGTGTACTTGTAGAGCTGATTTAAAATCTTTTGCGGCGCCGCGTCGCTTTTCAGCTCGATGACGATTCGCAGGCCATCGCGATCGGATTCGTCGCGGAGGTCCCGGATGCCCTCCACTCGCTTCTCCGTGACGAGCTCGGCGATGGAGGTGACGAGGTCCGACTTGTTCACCTGGTAGGGAATTTCGGTGACGACGATCTGGTGCCCTCGCGCCGTCCGCTCCTCGATGACGGCGACGGCGCGCATGACGATGGCGCCGCGGCCGGTCCGGTAGGCTTCGGCGATCGCCCGCGTGTCGTAGATTACGCCGCCCGTCGGGAAGTCGGGACCCGGGATGAACTGCATAAGCTCCTCAATCGTGGCATCCCCGTGCTCGGCAAGGTACGCGATGGCGTCTATAACCTCGCCGAGGTTGTGCGGCGGGATGGAGGTTGCCATACCGACCGCGATGCCGACCGCGCCGTTCACAATGAGGTTCGGGAGCTTCCCCGGCAGGACGAGCGGCTCCACGCGGGAGTTGTCGTAGTTTGGTCCCCAGTCGACCGTCTCCTTCTCGATGTCCGTCAAGAGCTCCTCGGCGACTTTTGTAAGCCTAGCCTCAGTATAACGCATTGCCGCCGGGCTGTCGCCGTCGATCGAATTGTGCACAAAGACACCAGCCGCGAGCGCAAAATTATGATATTTATCAATCGTTAAATCATAAACATCCTCCTGCTCCGCTAACTTTTCAACCCTAACAACTTTATGGTTTTTATTTAGTTCATATAAAACCGGGCGTGGGTCGCTGTTTAATCGGCCCTCTTTTGTGGACAACTTCTCGTATAGGGGCATAAGACTATTCCCGTTTGTGAGGTAGTGTGCCTCTTTGTAGGAGCCGTCTTTTAACATAAAGCGGTGATTCGGCGTGCAACGAATCTTCTCGCCATTGTCCAAAATCACCCTGACGAGCTCTGCATTCTTTTTTGTGAGGCGCGGATTTTTTATTTCCGCGATGGAAATGAGCCCAGCCGAATTAACGGCAAAGGTATAGTTTTTCTTGCCCTGGCGGTGTTCTTCTACGAGTTCACTAAAGCTCGCGTTTCGACCGTCGGCGAGTTTTACTTTTGTATCTTTAGTAAAACACCCCCAATTTCCCTGGCCGTCGACGAGCGGTGCGCGGAGCGAGAAGTCCTGCGCCATACGCGCCATGGTGTCGTAGACCGCAACGTCGCCGTGCGGGTGGTACTTGCCGAGCACCTCGCCGACCACATTCGCGGACTTTTTGAACTTCGCGCTGTGGGTGAGTCCGGTGTCCCACATCGCCCAGAGGATGCGCCGTTGCACCGGTTTCAAGCCGTCACGGACGTCCGGGATGGCGCGCGAGACGATAACCGACATGGCGTACGATAGGTAGGACTGCCGGAGCTCGTCCACAATCTCGCGGGGCTCGATGGAGCCGCCGGGCGTTTTCTTTGGTTCTGCAGTGGTCATGGTGTGTGCGGTGGCTCGCTCGACTCACTCGATTCCGGCAAAGCGGGCGTGGTGGTTCCCGTCACCGAGAATTCGTTTCCCTCGGTGATAAGCGCCCCCAGCGATTGCCAGGAACTGTCGATAGTGTTTCGTGCGCCCTGCCATTGTTTTGCCATCATATCCCGGATGCCTCGGACGCCGTTCGTAAACACATCCCCCCTTCGCTCCTGGGGCGATTCAGACGCCGTTGTGGTCGCGAGCGGAGGCGTATTCGTCCGGGTGGGCCCGCCCGAACGACTGTCCAGTCGGGCGGGCAGCGTGGAGGAGAGGTAGATGACCCAGAGGGCGATGACGAGTCCTCCCGAGCCCAATCCCACGACGGCAATCCATCGCCGCTTTGTGGCGTCGCTCGATGCTCGAATGCGTCGCAGGTAGGCTCTCCATGTGGTGCGGAATAGCATGGGGCGTCATGATGTCAGAACGACGACGCGGACCGCCTTTGAGACGAGGTCCTTTTTCTTGATCGTGAGTCGCTCCTCCGGTGCTCCGCCGTTTCCCAACTCCTTTACGAGTGGCTTTGGGTCCGTGAGCGAGGGGATGACGATGGACGGCTCAAGCTGGCGGGCGAGCTTCGCCGCGGCCGCGGTTGTGAGGAACGGTTTGCCACCCGCGGGCACAATGAGGATGTCAACACCTGCGAGTAGTTCGCGGACCGCCGGTTCCGGATCCGCCGTGAGGAAGCCGAGGAGACCGATTGAGATGTCGTCCATAGTCACGCGGTACGCGGTGTGCTCGTCGTCACGGTCCCACTCGGCCGTGACGCCGTGGACCATGACCGACCCAAGGTCATACTCGCCCTGATGGTCGATCCAGAACGGCGCGTCATCTCCCGCGGCGGGCGGGTCGACGTGCGCCGGCCGCGTGGTCGCGATGATGCAGTGCGCGCCCTTGAAGGAGCGCTGGTGCTCGGGGTCCACGAGCACTACCGCCGCACCCGCCTGCAGGCGAAACGAACCCTCCCCGTGGTAGGTGATGACCATGCATACGTCATGCTACCGCACGTTCGCTTGCGCTGCAATGGAGTCGTGTGGTAGTGTGGACCTCGTGCGACCAACGAAAAACATAAACAATGCGCTCGCGCAATTTTTGAAGACCTCTCCCGGCGCGCTCGTCCTTCTGAAAGCGGGCGACCTTGTGGAGGGCGTGGTGCTCGGCTCAGGCGCGAATCGGCTCCTCGTCGACCTCGGCCGCCATGGGACGGGCGTGGTGTACCGCGGCGAGCTTCAGAATGCCCGCGACGTCGTCCGGAATTTGAAGCCCGGCGATTCGATACACGCGAAAGTCATTTCCGCAGACAACGAGGACGGGTTCGTGGAACTCTCGGTTTCCGAGGCGAGCCGCCAGAAGGCGTGGGCGGAAATAGCTGAGCTACAGGGTGCTGACCAGCCATTCATGGTGAAAATCAACGGCGCAAATCGAGGCGGGCTCACCGCGAATGTCGGGCAGCTTGCCGCATTTCTCCCACTCTCACAGCTCGTGGGCGACCACTATCCCAAGACGATTGGAGAGGATAAGACGGCGCTTACCCAGGCCCTCCAGGGCCTCATCGGGCAGGAAATCTCGGTGAAGATCATCGAGGCGAACCCGCGGACGGCAAAGCTCATCGTCTCGGAACGGGAGGCGGTCGAAGAGAACACGAAGGAGCTTCTCACGGGGTATGCGGTGGGGCAGGTGATTGAGGGCATTATCTCCGGCGTGGCGGACTTCGGGGCGTTCGTGAAGTTTACCGACAACCCGGCGATCGAGGGGCTCATCCATGTATCGGAACTCGAGTGGCGGGTCGTGGAGAACCCGAAGGAGGTAGTGAAGGTGGATGAGGTGGTAACGGCAAAGATTATGGACATCAAGGACGGCAAGGTCTCACTCTCCCTGAAGGCGCTCAAAGACGACCCGTGGCTCGCGGGCATTGGTCGCTATGCCGAGGGGCAAATGGTGTCAGGCACGGTTTACAGCTTCAACCCGTTCGGCGCGACGGTGAACCTCGGCGGAGATATCCAGGGTCAGGTGCACGTCACGGACTTCGGCGGCGTGGAGGAGATGAAGAAGTCCCTCGCGGCTGGCACGTCCTATGACTTCACCGTCGAGAGCGTGAAACCCGAGGAGCGGCGTATCGTCCTGAAGCTGAAGAAATAGAAAAAAAGGAAAAGAGAAAGAGGATAGTGAAAAATGTTCGATTTCGTAAATCGAACATTTTTTTGTATAGAGAGGTGCGAATACGAATCCGCGATTCGCTCTACCGGATTCATGCTCGTTGTATGCGGAGGTAGTCTGACTTCCAAATATTGAACTACATTTGACATATTAGCCACTAAGTGATATTCTGTTTTTAGTATCTAATTCACAAAATCACCACCAATAAAGGGCCCCACCAGGCCCGGGGAGGAAGCAGTGCAAAAAACAAAAAAAGAAATGATCGAGCGCCTCGCGCACGAGGACGCCGAAATCATTCAGGAGTATCTCCTGAATCCCGAGAATGTCGCGGCTGTGGCGGCATTCAAGAAGTACCTACGTATGATGCGAGGGTTCTTTGCATCCGCGCAGGAACTAAATTGCCAGATTCTCGCACTGAAGAGCGACGCATCTCTCACGCGTTGCGAGTGCGAAGACAAAATCTATCAGGTCCGGGATCGAATAAATCGACGGATTTGGGAACTAGCTAGCTATGTCTCCGACACCTTCCAAGAGTTCACGCTCACGGGAGAGGTGGTCGGCGATGTACAGTTCGAGCGCAATGAACTGCTTGGGATCGGCGCGTTCGGCGGGCTTCGAAAGTTCTTGAAGTCGATTAATGAACGATGTTCAAGTGCCCTGCGGCTACCCCCGCAGGCAATCGAACTCGAGCTCGCGAATATCCGAAGAATGTACGAGGTCGCATTGGAGGAAGCGACCATCCGGGAAAATCTTAAACCGTCGAATAAGATTTTTGGAGTGGTCGTCCCCGGAACGCGGAACGTGTCGTACGAACCGTTGTTTCCAGAGAAGGAGAGTATCAAGGATCTAGTAACCCTCTTTCTTGATGCCCACAGAGGATACAAGGCGTTGCTCGGGAAGGTCGACGGGCTTCGGACCCGAAAGGTCAGGGAGTCAACATTGACCTTCCGGATGGTGAAGGAGAACAAGCCGGGAACGATATCGTTCTTCGCCGGGAGAAACGCGTTTGAGTCGAACTTCATCCGCATTGCCTTCTCGGAGAAAGTGTTCTCGGTTGAGGAGGTCACGGGGTCATTCTCGCATTTTGTGGGAAACAAGTATCGACGGGGTAGCGTCCCTGACGAAATTTGGAACCTTATAATCAAGAAACTCTCCAGTAATGGAGGAGGTTCTGGAAATCGGCATGGACGAAAGCAGGGGTACGGGAAGCTCCAGCTTGTTGCCGGAGCGAGGGCAGCATAGGCAGTAGTTCGAGGGCGACCACGTGGTCGCCCTTAAAATTTGGGTCAAAGTGTTTAACGGTAAACAAATTGATGTTTTACAGTGTTTTACACCTAAATATATCAATAACGGTCTACCTATCGGCTTGTTTTAGAAATGTTTTACACCAGTATACTCCCACCAAAAATGTTTTACACAAAACACTTTGAAACAGATTTCGGGGGTCCGGAACGGTCAAAAAATGACTATGTAGGTTTCATCGCATTATCGGGTTTATCGTGTTTATTTGATTTATCAGGTTTTCCCGGTTAACCCGATAAACCCGATAAATCGATAATTCCCTGTTTTGTGAGCTTCCCCTAACCCCTAAAACCTCCCATCTGGGTATTAGGGTTCGACCTCCATAGTTTTCCGCTTCGTAAAAAGAATCGGCGCGGCATGGTGATAGCTGACGTGAGAAAGAAAAATCCCCCGGACACAAAATTGTGTGGGGGAGTACTTTTGGCCTGAACTACTCGGACCAAATGGTTTCTCTAAATCTCTTATATGCCTCTGGTGATCCAAAGAGAGACTTCCCCTCAAACTTTCCCTCTGCGGCGTCCGTCACCTGGACCTTTGCATAGATTGCAGGGTCGAGGGATTTGCTATGGACCGTGAAATTTCCAAAGCTAGGGAATGGTCCGTGGGCCCACTCTGCCCACACGATGATTTGTTTGCCGCCGAGGTGTTTACCTTCAATAACCGTGAGTACCCGTTGTTCACCATCGTCAGTGTCAGCTAGACGCGTGAGGTACTCAACCCTCTCGACTATCCCGAATGAATTCATTACAGCCTCCTTTAGTTTTTTGAACGATTTATTCTAAAACGCTGGTTATATGTTAACACCAATTATACATAAATGTCAATAGTAAAAAACACCAGCATATATGCTGGTTTCTAGTATCTCCATCATTTATATCTCATTTTTTAAACCCTCCTCCCCTCCTTTTTCTTTCACCCTGTTAGAAGTTTACGCGCACGCTGTGTTCATGTTACACATGTTGTTTTAGATAACACGCTACACTACACACTCAATGAGTGTCTGTAAACTTCTAACAGGGTGAATCTTTTTCTTACCCAATCGTATGCACCCTCGCACCCTGCTCGTCGAGCGTGATGTAGGCGGAGGGGATGTCCGTCCAGCAGCCGCTGTTTAGGTACTCGACGCCGTGCACAACCTCCTCATGCTCCTTGTGCGTGTGGCCACAGAAGACGTAGGCGGCACGCTTGAAAACGAGGTTGTACCGAACGGCGCCCTTCATCACCTTCGCGGAGACGCGGAGCCAAGACTTCGAGAAGCGTTTCACGAGACGCGCGACATGCTGTTCCTGGCCGTCGATGCGCTGGATCGCGAGGTAGATAGCGCCCGCGATAGTCGAGATGACAATATTTTTGGAGAGGAAGCGGTCGAACTGGTGGCCGTGGATGGCAAGGCACTTTGTGCCGTTCCAGTAGAAGACGTACTCATTTACGACCGGCACGCCGATGAGGCGCGAGAGGGTCGCCGCCGCACCGTCGTGGTTCCCCGCAATCCAAATGACCGCGGTGTGGTGGTTCAGTTTCGAGAGCTCGCGGAGGTGGGCGAGAAGCTCCCAGTCGTCGTGCGAGAGCCGGTTGAAGTTCAAATCGTCGAAGATGTCGCCGTTCAGGATGAGCGTCCGGAACTTCACCGTTTTCAGGAACCGTAAGAGCGCCTTGGAGCGGCACACCGGGGAGCCGAGGTGGATGTCGGAGACGATGAGAATGTCCGTGTGGGTCCCGTGGTGCATGGTTACTATACCGAAAACGCAGCGAGCACCACGCGCTTTTCCTTGGTGATGCGCGGTTCGATGCTACCGACGCAGACGCGGACCAATGGCTCGGTGTTCGAGGGGCGGACCGTGGCGAACCATGCATCCGCCTCGATGACCATGCCGTCTTGGACGCCTATCATCCGGGCGGCGGGCGTGACGCGTCGCGCGCCCGGCCGGAGCGCGCTCGTGAGCGCAGCGACGGTGACGCGTGGCTTCTTCGTGGGCATATTCCGCTCCTCGAACCGGACGTCGCGGGGGGCAAGGTCGACGAACTCCGCGAGCGAGTAGGGAAGACGGGAGACGGCATTCAGGACGTTCACGGCGGCGAGGATGCCCGAATCCACGGAGAGAAACTCCTTGAAGTAGTAGTGGCCGGAATACTCGGCGCCGAACCCCGCCCCACTCGCCCGCATCCGTTCCTTTATGTAGACGGAGCCGACTGGGGAGAGAATTGCCGCCGCGGGTTCGAAAAGACCCGCGTACCGGAGTGCGAGCGCCGTCCGGGTATCGAATACGAAGGGCGTTGCCGCCCTCCGCGCAAGGAGGTGTGCCACGAGGTGGGGTGGCACCCACCGGCCACGCTCGTCCACAACGAAGACCCGGTCGCCGTCCGCGTCGAAGATGAGCCCCAGGTTCGCGTGCCGGGCAAGAACCTCCGTATGGAGGTGTAGGAGACCGGCGCCGGCGAGTGGGTTTGGTCCGTGTCCCGGGAAGTTTCCCGAGAGCGCCCGGTCAACGAAAAACGCGGTGAGGTTCGGTTCGCTCCGGACCACGTCGGGGACGATTATGCCCGCAGGACCGTTCGAGAAATCGAAGACGACCCGGAGCGGGCGGGCGGGAGCGAGAAAGGTGCGGAGGAACAAGGCATACTCGCCTGCATAGTTACGCGTTTTGAGCATGGGATTTTTTATGGACCAACGCCGCAAGTTCAGTACCGGGAATCATAACGGCGTGCGCCCCGACCACCTTCAGGCCATTCATAGTCTTCGGGTTGTGCGATGCGGTCACCATAATGCCGCCCGCGGCCTTTAGGCGCTCGACAAAAAAATAGAACATCGGCGTCGTGGTAGTGCCGAGGTCAATGAGCCTTGCCCGCGAGCGGACCGAGGCAAGCCCGCGAAGCACCGCGAATGCGAGCGCCGGCGAGCTGGTGCGGCCGTCGTGCGCGACAATCATGGGTCCCGGCGGGAACAAGCTGCCAATTGCCGCCGCGACGGTCTCTACCACATAGGCGTTTACCTCACGGGGGTACTCCCCGCGGATGTCATAGGCGCGGAATATACTTGGTGAAAGTCGTTGCAAGTGGGACATTGGTTAGGTTTTATGTGGCGGGTTTATCTCTTCGAGTCCGAGACTCTCAGAGTCGAACGACCTGTTAGAAGTTTACCCACACACACTTGTGATATCCACAGGGAAGTGCTGGCACCGACACGCCTACAACCAGTCCTATGTGTATGTAAACTTCTAACAGGATTAATTGCATGGTACCTCATTTTCAGCTTTAATAGAACTGTTTCTCCATCTCGGCACACACGTACTCCATGACCGCTCGTCGCACTAGAGAACAGCGGGATCGCGAATCGCGCCGTCCCGAATCTCCATTCGTAAACCTTCATCCGGACATTCGGAAGGTAATTTGGATCGTCGTGTTTTTTGGCGCGGGCTTACTCGCGATACTTGCTGCCGCGGGTCAGGCCGGTCCGGCCGGCGGGTGGTTCTATGGGATCATGGAGACGCTCTTCGGGTGGGGGTACGTGCTCATTCCCCTCACCTGCTTTTTAATCGCCGCCTCATTTTTTGCGCCGGAACGTACCAGACTGGTTGGGGTAACGCTTATCGGCGCCTGCATATTCGTCCTCTCCGGTCTTGGGTTCATTGACATCATCTTCCCGGGTAGCGGCGGATGGATTGGGACTGTTGTGGGGAAACTACAAGTGCCGTTTGGCGTGCCCGCATCAGTCATTATTATGGTCGCGCTCCTCACCATCTCGTTCCTCACGATGGTGAATCGGCCATTCAAACTCTCACTACTATCCCGCCTCTTCGGCCGTGCACGGGATGTGGCAGATAATAAACTCGTGCCAATCCAGGAAACGGCGTCTGCTCCAGATGCGCTTATGGCGAGCACTGACGGCGAATCTGACCGGAGGGCGAGCCGCCACACGAAAGAGTTGGAGGCGGCACCAGGACCGGAACTGGATGCACCGCGGGCGGCAAAGCAGAAACCAATTCGGAATTATATTGCCCCCCCACTCTCGCTCCTCGTCTCATCCGTGGAGAAGCCGACCGCGGGTGACCTCCAGGCGAACGCAAACATCATTAAGCGAACCCTCGACAGCTTCGGCATTCCGGTGGAGATGGGTGAAATTAGCGTGGGCCCCACCATCACCCGGTACACCCTGAAGCCGGCGGAAGGGGTGAAGATTTCCCGCATCACCGCGCTCTCGCCGGACCTCGCACTCTCGCTCGCGGCGCATCCTATCCGCATCGAGGCGCCAATTCCGGGCAAGTCGCTCGTCGGCATCGAAGTGCCGAACAAGGCGGCGGCAATGGTCCGACTGGGGAGCCTCCTCCTCTACCCCGAGTTCCAGAAGGCGGACCCGCTCACATTCGCATTAGGCAGGAACGTGCAGGGCGAGCCCATCTTCCTAAACATCGAGAAGATGCCGCACCTTATGGTCGCTGGTGCAACTGGGTCAGGTAAATCCATCACCATTCACAGCATCCTACTCTCACTGCTCTATAAAAATTCCCCGGAGATGCTGAACCTCATTCTTATTGACCCAAAGCGGGTGGAGCTCTCGATCTATGACGGCCTGCCGCACCTCATTGCGCCAGTCGTGACCGATAACAAACACGCCATCGGGGCACTCCGGTGGGTCATCCAGGAGATGGACCGCCGCTACGAGACGCTCCTTACTGCGGGGGCACGGGATGTTGGCAGCTACAATAAATCGGCGGGCGAGAAGCTCTCCTACATCGTCATCGTCATTGACGAACTCGCGGATCTCATGCAGACCTATGGCCGTGAGGTCGAGGGGTCCATCATCCGGCTCGCCCAGATGGCGCGTGCGACTGGTATCCACCTCATCGTTTCGACCCAGCGCCCCTCGGTCGAGGTCGTCACCGGTCTCATCAAGGCGAACATCACGACGCGCATCGCACTTCAGGTGGCGAGCCAAATCGACTCGAGAACCATCTTGGACACTGGGGGCGCGGAGAAACTATTGGGCCGTGGCGACCTGCTCCTCGTCTCTGCCGAGCTCTCGAAACCGCGGCGCATCCAGGGCGCTTTCGTACCCGAAGAAGAGATTAAAGCGGTCACTTCGTTCATCCGGGACAATAACGAGCCTCGTGAGAGCTCTATTATGATCGAGGCGGTAAACGGGGGGAATGAGGCGACAGGGCTCGGCATCGGTGATAGTAAGGGACTCTTTGAGGGATTCGCGGAAGATGGCGATGATGACGCACTGTACGTGCAGGCGGTCGAGTTGGTGAAGGTTGCACAGAAGGCCTCCGCCTCCCTCCTCCAGCGCCGGTTGAAGGTCGGGTACGCCCGCGCGGCGCGCCTCCTCGACATGATGGAGGAGCGCGGTGTCATCGGTCCCGGCGAGGGGGCGAAGCCGCGGGAAGTGTACGAAGTCGGGGGAGAGGAGTAATATAGAAGCCGTCACCGACTAACCATGGACCACGAGCCCACACAAACCGTTTCCGCGATGATTCTAGATGCGCTCCGGGGACGAAACCTTTCCATCGAGAAGCTGTCGCTTTCGACCGGCATCTCCGAGCGCTACCTGACCAGTCTCGTGAACGAGACCTTCGAGCTTTTGCCGGCAGTTCCGTACACTCGTGGGTATGTTTTGAAGGTTGCGGAAACCCTCAGTCTCGACGGAAGCTCGCTGTGGCAGGCATACGTTCGCGAGCATACCGATATTCGACGTTCGGGTAAGCGCGACACCCTCCCCGAGAACCGGTTCACGACGTCACGGTGGCTCTCAAAGCGGCTTATTATCGCGATTGTCGTTGCAGCACTCATCATCACGTACCTCATCGTTCGCCTGCCAGCGATCACCGGGACGCCAGCGCTCTCGGTGACGAGCCCCGTGGGTAGGGTGGTGGTGACAGCGCCGTCGTTCATCCTCGCGGGTACCGCAGACCCGGCCGACGAGGTTTCGGTGAACCGCGAGCTGTTGCGTCTCGGGCCGGATGGGAGTTTTACAAAGCAGGTGCGGCTCGAGCCGGGGTTTAATACGTTTGTGTTCCAGGCGAAGCGATTCCTGGGTCGCGAAGTGACCAGGACCGAACAGGTCTTCTACCAACCGGAATCGTCGCCGGCCGCCGTGTTGCAAGAACCACACACCAATGGCACCGAAACCAAAACCGGCTCCTAAGGAAGCGGATACAAAGGACCTCGAGACGCTTATGGAATCGCTCCAGTCGCGGTTCGGCGAGGGCGCGGTCATGCAGATGGGAACAGGGATGCGGCAGAAGGTGGAGACCGTCTCCTCCGGCTCCTTTTCGCTCGACCTCGCGCTTGGCGGCGGCCTGCCAAAGGGGCGCGTCATCGAAATCTATGGTCCCGAGTCGTCGGGCAAGACCACACTCGCGCTCCATGCTGTCGCCGAGGTGCAGAAGAAGGGCGGGAAGGCCGCCTTCATCGATGCGGAGCACGCCCTGGACCCCGAGTACGCGGGGCGCATCGGAGTGAAGGTGAAGGACCTCATCGTCTCACAGCCGGACAACGGGGAGGAGGCGCTGAACATCGTGGAGAGTCTCGTCCGCTCGAACATCATTGATATCGTGGTGGTGGACTCGGTCGCGGCCTTGACGCCGCGCGCGGAAATCGAGGGCGAGATGGGTGCGTCGCACATGGGGCTCCAGGCGCGTCTCTTGTCGCAGGCGCTCCGGAAGCTCACCGCGATTGCGGCGAAGTCCGGCACCATCGTCATTTTTATCAATCAGATTCGCATGAAGATCGGCATCGTATTCGGAAACCCCGAAACGACACCGGGCGGCCTGGCGCTGAAATTCTACGCCTCGGTCCGCCTCGACATTCGCCGCACCGCGCAGATTAAGAAGGGGGAGGACAGTGTCGGAAACCGCGTGAAGGTGAAGGTCGCGAAGAACAAGGTGGCGCCGCCCTTTAAGATCGCCGAGTTCGACATCCTTTTCGGACAAGGTATCTCGTATGAGGGGGATGTGCTGAATACCGCAATCGCCTTGGATGTGGTGAAGAAGGCAGGTGCGAGCTACAGTTATGAAGGCGAGAAACTCGGCGTCGGGTTCGACACGGTGCGGAACCGGCTGAAGGAGGACGGGAAGCTCTTAGGCGCGATTAAGAAGGCGACGCTCGTCGCCTCCGAGGCGCGTATGAAGCTTGTCGCCTCAGGCGTCATCCCTCCGAAATCCGGTGTGGGAAAGGAGGAGGAATAGAAATAGAAAGTTTAAATATTTAAATATCACAAGATGAAAGTGAAAGCCCCGGCGATGTGCCGGGGCCATGTTTTATGGGATTCAGAACGTGTACGCAAGTTGAATGCGTACATCCTTCTCGTCGCTCGCCCAACTGCCGCGCAGGAGGATGGTCTCAATGAGATAACTGAAACCGAAGGTCCACTGCTCCTTACGTTTCAACCAAGGCGACCGTTCGTAGCGCGCGAGAGCGCGGAGCCCGTCGGTTATGGTGTAGGCACCAGTCACCCAGATGGACGGAGCCCGCTCGTTAGTTCCCATGATGCCCGCATGGCTCTCAAATGAACTATCGGACCAGGTTATTTCTACACCCGCCTTCGTGAATCCGCGGAATGCGTCTCCCACGACGAGTGCTCCGAATTTTCCGAGCGATGCGGACATGTTTGCCATGACCCGCGTTCGAAGTCGCTCTCTACTCATCATCACCTCGCTTTTGATGCTGCCGATCGCGATGTCGATGCCCAGCCCTCGTGCAAGCGGTGAAATTTCATTCGCGTGAGCGAAGTCGTGCGCGAAGGGGGATTTTGCTGGCGGCGGCGCGATCTGGAGCTGTGGTGTCGAGAACTGTCCGGCTTTCACGCCTACCACTGGATTGAGCGCGCGTCGCATCGATGCTATTCGGAGCTTCGGTGTTCCGGCGAACTCCACTTCAGCGAGGTACTGGAACGATCCCCGTTGTCCGCGGGCTCCCAGACGCGCGAGGGAGAGCGTGAAGTCCGGTTCGATGCCGAGCACGGTTGAGCCGAAGATAAAGTCCCTCGGTTTTTCCTGAGCCCGACTCTGGACTACGCCGAATGGACTTGCGAGGAATGCGAGTATCGAGCCGCAGGCGAGCGCAAATTTCGATTTCCGCTCGACGGTTGCCGGCATTTCCTCGATAGCTCTCACCGCGCTCGCTCCTGTTGCTTGGAGCGCCGCAATGTCGCTGTTGGCGAACTGCCAGGCGGTGTCGCCGTGTATGCCGTGGTACTTCCCGCCCTGGAGGTAGAGTGAGGAGAGCTCTCGTTCCAGCCGTTCCGCAAAGCTTGTGATCCTCCACCCAGCTAGGAAGAAAATCGTTGAGGCAATTAAGCTCACTGGCCAGAACGACAGGTACCACACGAAGTCACCCGATCGGAGCAGTACCGCTAATTCCCCCGCGAGAAATCGCAGGAAGAAATTGGACCCCTTCCTCTGGTCGGCAAGAAACCACACCCGCGCCGCAAGTGCGATGAAGCCAAGCGCGAGCCATGAAACAACGAACCATCGAAGCTCCATCGAGGTGAGTAGTCCCGCGGTGACGAGTAGGAATATTAGTGTTGGCCCCACCTGCTCCGCACGAGCCTCTTCAACGGGGTCTCGCTCCATGATAGAGCGATCCATGTTTTCGAGGAACCGATCGATAATCTTCATACAAAACCTCTTTTTGTTGGTGAATTGTTAAGTGGTGAAAAACTGAAGTGATTATATCACCGAATATTTATAATGTCAATGGCTCATAAGAAGGGGGAAAAATAGTAAGATTGAGATATATAACGGAGTAAATATGAAAATTCCCGGCGATGTGCCGGGGCTTTTGGTTGCCACTGCAAGTGCAAAGCCCCGACGATGTTTGTTGGGGCTTTACTGTCTTTTGCCACCCTACACGAAGAGCGGGGCGGCCGTGGAGACCATCCCGACGATCAGGCACAGCATGATCATGACCACGAGCGCGGCCATCGGGATTCCGTCATCACCACCCTTTTCGGACATCCTCCTCATGCCGTATGCGCCCAGCACAATTCCGAAGAGGGCGACTCCACCCATTTCCCAGTGGGGTCCGCCGATCAACCTCGCATTTTCGCCGGCGGAGAGAATCATCGCTGACATCCCGGCAGCGACAAAAAATAAAAATGGGGAAATCACCGCAAAAAACTTTTTTGTACTCATGACAACCTCTCTCGAAAATTCGACTTTGAAATGCAATTCGATTCTTAGTGAATCCAAACGGCATCTCACCAGTTCCTTCGTTATTGAATTGTGAAGAAACGGGAAAAAGATGAGAGTGTTCCTATCCTTTTCTCATTCCTCCCTACTGACCGCCCTTCAAACGCATATCCAGCTCTCAATATCCAGGTGTCCACCTCCAGTTGCATTTGAGGTCAGAATTTAGGAATGAACTGTGTCTACATCATACACTATTACAACAGATATGTCAAGATAGATTCTGAATGCATAAGTTACCCTAGGTTATAATCTAGGGTAACATTCACTGCTTCTGCGTGGCGAATATACGATTAGCCACGGCCGTCAGTAATCGTATATTTGTCGTGATTCATTTGAGCCTACTGGTTCAGCTCGTAGAAATTCTCGAAAAGTTGCGCGACGAGGATGGGGCCAGTTCCGCCGGGGGTCGGTGTGAAGTTTATACGCTGTAAGTTTGAAGTTTGAAGTTCGGATGTATCCAGGTCCCCTGAAATTTTCTTTCCTATCACCTCTTGCTCATTACCTGTTACCTTCGAGTATCCGAAGTCGATGACTGTCGTGCCTGGCCGCAAGTCATTCGGTTTCAGCCCGCCCGCCTGGCCCATGCCGGAGACCACCAGGTCCGCATCGCGTACGGGGGAGTGGTCGTCGCCGACGTCGATTGTCGTCAGATTCGGCACCTTCCCCTCGAGCCAGCGGGCGACGGGCTGGCCGACGAGGATACCGCGGCCGAGGATGGCGACGCGGCGCGACGAGAGCCATGCGGTCACCGCACCATCCTCCTCGCCAGGCATGGCTTCCTGGGGTATGCCGAGGATGGAGAGGATAATGTGCCGGACCGTTCCGACGGCAGGCGGGAGCACTTGCGCCGTCCCGGCCGCCAGAGCTCGTATGGCTTGCTCGCCGATAGCATCCACATCCTTTTCGACGGGGAGTTCGGCGAGCACGGCGGCCAGGCTCACCTGTGGCGGGAGCGGGAGCTGGATTACGATGCCGCCGCAGGCCGGGTCCGCCACATACGCGAGGACGGTACCTGCGACCTCGTCGGTGGTGACGCTCCCGGAGCATTGATAGACGCGGAAATTAATGCCGAGCTCGTGTGCCGTGCGCTCCTTCTGGCGAATGAAGCTCTGGGTCGCTTCGTCCGTTCGCGCGACGATGGCGACGAGGAACCGGTCTGGCCGCGGGAGCGCCTTCAGATGCCCTATGACGTCCTGGGCCATTCGCTTTCCGTTGATGACCATGATGGTAATGGTATTCGGACCGGCGCGCTGTGTACAGGCGCGGAAAATTCTCATTCTAACCCCGCCATGGCGGGGTTAGAATGAGAATTTTTTGGGTTTTTTTACCGCTTGTCGCAGAGCGCTCGGTTGATGCGACGGGCGAGGCGGCGCATATCCGCCTCCTTCATACCGCGCGTCGTGACCGCGGCGGTACCGAGACGAATGCCGGAAGGGTCGGTCGGCTTTCGTGTGTCGAAGGGGATCGTGTTTTTGTTCACGATAATGCCCGCCCGCTCGAGTTTCTCGCTCGCGAGCTTGCCTGAGATGCCGCCCGCCATCGTGTCTACGAGGAAGAGGTGCGTGTCGGTGCCGCCGGAGACGACCCGCCAACCAAGGCGGGCAAGTGCGCCAGCGAGCGCCGCCGCGTTCCGCACGACCTGCCTCGCGTACCGTTTGAATGCTGGCGTCGCCGCCTCCGCGAGCGCGACGGCCACGGCCGCAATCGTATTCATGTGTGGCCCGCCTTGGAGGCCGGGGAAGACAGCCTTATCAATCACCTCAGTGATTGGTATTTGTTTGTTTGAGAATACGATTGCCGCCCGCGGACCACGCAGTGTTTTGTGCGTCGTGGTGGTCACGACGTCGGCGTGTGGAAATGGAGAAGGATACGCGCCTGCCGCGACGAGCCCCGCGATATGTGACATATCCACCATGAGATACGCGCCTGCCGCGTCGGCGATTTTCCGGAATTTCTTGAAATCAATGGTTCGGGAGTAGGCGGTGAAGCCGCAGACGACGAGATTTGGCCTTTCCTTTTTCGCCAGTTTCAGTATGGCGTTGTAATTCAACCGCTCCGTTTTCTGGTCCACGCCGTAGTGTACCCACGTCCAAAGCTTTCCGGTCGCAGAAACAGGTGAACCGTGCGTGAGGTGGCCACCCATTGCGAGCGAGAGTCCCATGATCTTCCCACCGGGGGGGACAAGCGCGAGATAAACCGCGAGGTTTGCGGGGGAGCCGGAGAGCGGCTGGACGTTCACTGCCCACCGCTTCGGCGAGAGCTTGAAGAGCTTTAGTGCCCGCTTTCTCGCGACCTCCTCGACCTCGTCCATGATTTCGTTCCCGCCGTAGTAGCGGCGGCCGGGGTACCCCTCGGCATACTTGTTGGTGAGGACGGAGCCGAGTGCGGCGAGCACGTCGTCCGAAACGTAGTTTTCCGATGCAATCAAATTGACCACCTTCCTCTGGCGCTCTTCCTCACGCGCGATGAGTTTTTTGATTTCCTGGTCTTTCATTTCCTATTACCGATTACATATTACCACGTATTAAAGTCTAAGCTCCTGCGCTGTGTGCAGTGGCTCGGATAATAAACCTTCTCTCTGTTGGTGTTTTTCTGCTTATAGTGTAAAATAAAAAATATGGAAATCCCAAACACCGAACAACCGAAATCGGCAAAAGAGGGCGGACTTGAAGCTGGTATTCAAAAAATGCGCGAGAGTATCGACAGCTTGACCAGCGTGGTTGACCAAATTGGACGCTTGCAGAGAGTGCCAGCAGGGTACAACAATCTTGCTGGAGAAGGAAAGGTGGATATGCGAGAGCTCCCCGCACTCGACCAGTGGGTAGATAAGAGGGCGCAATACGATGAACAATTTAAAAGAACTGATGAAAAACTCCAAGAAACATATATCGAAATTCTCAACCTTTTGGATGTCTTACGAAGGGTCACTGGGATATCAAGCAGAGAAGAGACAATGAAATTTGATAAAGATACTGGTAGACAGGAAAAAGATAAAGAATAAAGTCGAAGCCCCCGCGGTTCACGCAGGGGCTCGGATTAACTCTGTCAGTTGATTTTAAGTGCTAGATAACACTCAAAATCGTCCCACACCTCGAATCCCGCGTCGCGAACGACATCTCGGCGTCGATTAAACCATACTTTCGCTACCGTCGCTTTTTCATCTGCTCTCTGGACAACTTCGAGCTCTGTGTCGATTTGATTCCGAGTCTTCGAGCCCCATCCGATTCTGTTTTTCAGGTCGCGGCGCATATTTTGCAGTGCGGTTTGGGCGCCCTTCTGCTCAATGAACGCATCCGCCGCCTCCCGCGCTTTTTCGGCGACGAGAGAATCGAGAAGCGCCTGCATCTCCTCGCGTTTCGACTTTTCCCTCAAGGACATTTCGAATAATTCAGGATCTATTTTGACGCCGCCCGGACCGTACGCGCACTCATTTACAATGAGCGTAGCGATCCTTTTGATCGCCCGCTGCTTTTTCATGAGGAGGTCATACAGTGCCACATTTCCCCCGAAGGGGAATAAGAAGGCGACCGCGAGAACACAGAAAAACATTGCGCCAAACAGAGAAGCGTCGTCGTTGCCCCATACCGAATCCAGGATTTGGTATGAGCATATTGCGACCACTACCACGATCACGGGTCGCAGAATTTGGAATTTTGACACATAAATCTCCTTTCGTTAGCCCTTTCGTTCGGGCCACGAAGATTTTTTGTGAAGCACGCCCTTAGTGGACGTTGCTGATGAAATGATAACACTAATTATGCATAAATGTCAATCACGAAAAGGACTAGCATCCATGCCAGACTATCGAGGTTGAACCTCCATAGTTGCCTCTTGCCTCGCGCAATTCAAAGCGCAATTATCGAAGTCCGACTTCGATAGTGAGCGGTAGTACCGCACCCACACCCTACTGCGTCGTTCCGGTCGCGGTGCTGGTGACCGAGACGCCGACGGTCGAGGTTACGATTTCGGGCGGCGTCACTGCAGGCAATTCGATCGGCTGTTGGGGTAGATACTGGTCCGGAGCGGGTTGCGGCGTTGGTTCCGGTGCCTGTGCCGGTTGCGGAACAAAAAGAAGCGGCACGTAGGCCATGACGAGGCCCACGACCACGATGCCGATGACCCAGCGGGCCAATTTTTCATTTTTCAAAATCTTCATCATGGAGTAGTCGCTAATAATGCTAATTAAAATTCAGTAATAATGCGAATACATGCGCATTTCATTCGCATTATTACCTCTGCCATTCGCATTATTCGCGATTACTCCTTTCATTCGCATTATTACCGAGTGCTATTCGCATTATTGGCGATTACTCATAGCAGGGCGGCCTGTGGCGCCTTCGATTCAGTATAGTCCGAGAAGTCGAGTTTCGTCATCTGCGGCACGTTCCGCTCGGGTATCCAGAGGTATTTCTGCGTGAGGATGCGTTCGTAGAGGTCCCTTGTGATTTTCACATCCTGGAGGCAGTAAGATTTGAGCTTCTCAAGTTCGCCGTTTCGCCAGAGGTCGATTGCCTCGAGGCCGTGGCCACTCTTCCCCTCCCCGAGGTTCGCCTCCGCGAGGACGCCGAGGCCGATGCGGCGCCCGAGCCGCTTCTCGATTTCCTCCAGCATATCGAAGTGCCGGATGGCGGCGAGCTTGAAGGAGAAATACTTCTCCATGACCGGCACATCGAACTTCTTGCTGTAGAAGCCGACGAGCAGGTGCGCCTGCTGGAGCCACTCGCCGAGCTCTGGAAACTCTCGCTCCTCGAAGGCGCGGTACTGGTCCCGGTTGTAGGAGTAGACGCCAATGACGGAGGCCTCGAGCTTCGTGATGTTCGCCTGCCCACCCACATCCTCGAAGGTGTTCTTGGTTTCTATGTCGAATACGATTTTGTCGTGTGCCATGGAGTAATCGCGAATAATGCGAATTGATGCGTAATAATGCGAATAGTTACGAAGCGAACATTATACGCCGCTGTTCAGAATGCGGCGATATTTCACCCCGCCGTTCGTAAAATAGATGAGCAGACCGAGCCGGAACCCCCCAGATCGGAGGTACCCTAGCACCTGCTTCGCATGAGTGTACCCTAATTTGTGGACAACTTTCAACTCAACCAATATTTTTCCCTCGATGATGAAATCGGCAAAATACCTGCCGACATTTTCCGGTCCATACCGTAACGGGACATACACCTCTCGCTTGAAGTTAATAGTTTGTTTTTGAAGCTCTATTGCAAGCGCATTTCCGTAGTCTTTCTCGGAAAATCCCCAACCGAGATGGTTGAATACGGTGAACGCTGCGCCGATGATAGCGTAGCTCAATTCCGGGAGTATCAGCTCTTTGTTTCCGCTACTCGTATCGGGTTCGTTCCCCATTCGCATTATTACCTCCCCCGATTCGCATTATTCGCGATTACTATACGTGCCGGTCCGCCACCTTTGACGCCGCGTAGCTCTGCGGCTTTGTCCTTGCTTCGAAGTTAGAGGCGCGGATCATGCCCACCACCTCCTGGATGAGCGCCTTTGTAGGACCATTCTCGCCCACGTCCGCGTGGATTTCGAAGCTCCACTCGATGTCTCCCGCCTGATCGCGCAACTCTTTCAGGAGGAGGTCTGCCGCCTCGAGCGACAGGAGCACCTCGCGGATGATGCGGTCGCGGAGCGTGTGAAACTTCCCGTGGTCTGTGCGGCGCCAGAAGTACCGGCCGCCGTTCCCCACGCGGTGGACCACGATGGCAGTCACGAAGTCAGCGTTTTTCGAGGGGAGGAGGAGAGAATCGCTTCCGATGATGACGGTGTACCGTCGGCGCGCGTCGGCGCGCATGAAGGTCAGAATCTCTCGGACCACTTCGGGGATGCCGAGGTCGAGGCCGAGCGAACTTTTGAATTTCGGCAGCATAGTACTCTCACCCTACTCGCCGCTCGGTGCGGCGTCAACGATGATTGCGCGGTGGTCCGACCCCAAAGTTACCGCGCGCGCGTGTGTGGGGCGGAGTCCCTTGAAGAGGCACCAGTCGAGCTTGAGATTCATGAACGGCTGGCGGAGGTACGGCACAATCCACGTTGGCGTATCGAGAGGGAGCGCTTCTTGAAATCCTTCGGTATTTGCAGTCGCGGAAAAAACGCTTCGCTCCGATTCATTCGCTCGTGCCGGCCAGTGGTAATATCGGGGGATAAACCACTGGGCGATGCCCGCGACCTCGCCGGCAGTGTTCATGTCACCGCAGATGATTGCTGGGCCGTGGTGCTTCGCGGCGTGGTCAAGGATGACGCGGAGCTGCTGGAGCCGTTCCGCGGGGCCAGCACGAACGATGCGGAGGTGGCAGTTGTACACGCGGAGCGTCGCTCGACCGAACGCAACATCTACCCAGAGAACGCGCTCGTACCCTCCCGCGTCGTCCATGTGTGGGAATGAAATCTCGCCGGTTTCTCTGGCTGGCGACCTTGTGAGGATGAGGTTATGGTTGAAGGAGCTGTTCGTGTAGCCGGGCGCAGGTGCGGCGACCAGCGTGTAGTCGGCGGCGTACCCCCGAATCGCGGCTGGGTTGGGTACCTCCTGGAGGCAGATGATGTCGGGACTGGCACCGAAAAGCGCGCGGTAGTAGCGTGTGCCACGGGTCCGCGAATACCACCGCTCGCCGCCCGTATTCCATGTTGCGATCCTCATGCGGTGGGGGAATTGGTTCGGCCTGGGGGAAAGTTGGGGCTCATTGCGACGAGGCAGTTTCTGATGTAGGGTACCAGAAGAACAAACAAAGGAGTAGGTGCTATGAACAGAAACGAGAACATCGTACCCCCTGAAACGCCGGTGACCCGTGATGAGGTTGTCGCCGCGTTCCGGAAGTTCGCCGGGCGCGGCATCACGGACCCGGCGAATCTCGACAGGACCGACCCGGAGGTGCAGGAGGCGAACGCGTTGCTCGAAAAGTGGGTGGCGCAGGAAGAGGAACGCACCGCGAACGACCCCGCCGCCGCTCGACGATTCGGAATTGAGCGGACGAAAATATTTCTCGACGCGGGGTTCACCGATTCAGAGTATGCGGGAGACGTAACAGAGGATTTTCTCGAACAGGAGGCGGGTGACCTCGAAAACCCCCCGTTAAATCCTGAACGCGAGCCCGTTTTCTACGACCAGATTCTCGCGGCGGCAAAATCTCTGCATGACGCGGGGGTGAAAAATCCTCGGGACGTGAGTAATCCCTTGGTAATGCGCGCCCTTGAGATCGTCGGTTTCTGGCGGTCGCAGGAAGGCATTCCAGCCGATGCCGATCTGGGTCGGGAGGGGCAGCGAATGCATGGCATCGACTCGGTGGAAAAGGCGGAGAACATCGTGAAATCGGTCACGCTCTGGATTGAGGCGGGGTATGCTGACCGAAGCCGTCTCGATACGGTGATTGAAGCGTTGGGGTACGCCGGCAGGGATGCGGAGCAAGATGGTGCAGGCGAGGAGGTGCTTGCAGTCTTCGGTGCCGCCCGAAAGTCGCTGGAGGCAAGGATCGAATCCTCCGGTTCAGGAAAAAAGTGGGAAGGGGAGGTCGCGACGGAGATTGAAAACGCGGTCGACATGGCGAAGGAGGATTTCCGAGCTGGAAAACGCTGGAGTGCGGTCGGCCGCCTGAATCCGTTCATATTGAGTAGCGCCCTACCAAAGCACAAGCGGTACTTCGCTAGCCATCCAGGGGAAAAGGCGCGCATCACGAAGATGCGAGATGATATACGGGATGGGAAAGATTTGAGCGAATACGGATTGTAATCGAAACCCCGCACCGAGTGTGGGGTTTTTTGTGGGCGCTGAGGGATTCTGCCTCTCCTCTCGTCGCGCCGTCGCGCTCCTCGGGCTGGCCACCGCCTCGCGTCCCTTGGTGCTCCTCGGGACAAGCTCCGGCGTTCGAATCCCGAACGCGAGGCGAGCAATCGCCTCGCTCCAGCACCCAACCGCGAAGCCCCACTACGGCGGGGCTTCTTGTGGGCGCTGAGGGATTCGAACCCCCGACCTACTCGGTGTAAACGAGTCGCTCTAACCAGCTGAGCTAAGCGCCCTATTGCATTACTCTATACACAGCTTTTTATTATGCAAATGTGATAAAATGAACCTGTGAATAACGTATGATATAAACACTGTTCATGACTCGAGTAAAAGACAAACAGAGAGCATTAGCTTTGCGAAAAGAGGGAAAAAGCTATAGCCAGATCAAGAAAGAACTAGGGGTAAGTAAAAGCACCTTAAGTTACTGGCTTTGTGGCCTCCCGCTCTCAAAGGAGCGGGTCAGGGCTCTTCGCGATTGGAATGAAGTTCGTATTGAGCGATACCGTGAGACGATGTTTAGAAAAAAAGAACTACGGCTACAAGTAGTTTACGAGTCTCAAAAAGATGAAATCTTCCCGTTTTCGAAAAGAGACTTGTACATAGCCGGACTCTTCCTTTACTGGGGAGAAGGTTCAAAAACGAGGGTTTCGGAACTGGAAGTTGCAAATACCGACCCTGCAGTGCCGAAGTTTTTTATCTATTGGACAACACATTGTCTTAATTTGGAGAAAGAAAAAATACGCGTACACCTGCATCTTTACAGTGATATGAATATAGAATCAGAGATAGCATATTGGTCTCACGCGCTTAAATTGCCGAGAGAGCAGTTCACGAAGCCCTATATCAAAAAAAATTCTTCACAATCAATAAATCGTGGCACGTTTGGCCATGGAACCTGTACTATTAAAATAAGCAATGCTAGAGTTGCTGAGAAGATACTTCAGGGATTAAAAGCTGTTCGGGAAAAATTCGGCCCGTAGCTCAATGGTAGAGCAAATGTCTTATACACATTGAACGTAGGTCCGATTCCTGCCGGGCCGACCAGGATAGGGAAAGCCCCGCCAATGGCGGGGCTTTCCCTATATAAATACCTTCTAGCTTATCGTCATCGGCTTCAGCTTCGCGGTCTTCATGAGTGCATTGAATTCCTCGTACTCAATAGTCTCTTTTTCAATGAGGTGCTCGGCGATGGATTTAAGCGTTCGCTTCTGCCTCGTCAGTATTTTCTTCGCGAGGGCGACGGCGTTCACGATAAGCCGGTTCACCTCTGCGTCTATTTTCGCACCAACCTCCTCTGAATAATCTTTTCCAGAGGTGATTTCCCGCCCGAGGAAGATGAGGTCGTTCTGTTTGCCGAATGAGCGCGGTCCCAGGGTCTCGTTCATGCCGTACTGGGTGACGAGCCGGTGTGCCAGCTCCGTTGCCTGGCTGATGTCGTTCGATGAGCCGGTGGTAATGTCGCCGAACGTCAAGAGTTCCGCGACGTACCCGCCGAACGAGACCGCGAGGTCCGTGAGAAACTGTTTCTTCGTGCGGAGCCGGCGCTCCTCGAGCGGGAGCTTGATGGTGTACCCGCCCGCCATGCCGCGTGAGACGATGGAGACCTTATGGACCGGGTCGGCGTCCGCGAGCGATGCGGCGACCAAGGCGTGCCCCGCCTCGTGGTACGCCGTCACCCGCTTCTCGTGCGGGGTAATGACGCGGGAGCGGCGTGCGGGTCCCAGAAGCACCTTCTCGATGGAGTTCAGGACGTCAAGCTGAACGATCTCCTTCTTGCCGTTTCGTGCCGCGAGAATAGCCGCCTCATTCATGAGGTTCGCGAGGTCAGCGCCCGAGAACCCGGGGGTACGCACGGCAATCTGGTTCAGGTTCACGTCCTTCGCGAGCGGCTTCTCCTTCGCGTGGATCTTCAAAATCGCTTCGCGGTCCTGGATGTCTGGCATGTCAAGCACGACACGGCGGTCGAACCGACCGGGTCGGAGGAGGGCGGAATCCAATATGTCCGCGCGATTTGTCGCGGCCATCACGATAACGTTCGTCTCCCGCTCGAAGCCGTCCATCTCCACAAGAATCTGGTTCAAGGTCTGCTCGCGCTCGTCGTGGCCGCCGCCCATGCCCGTGCCCCGCTCGCGACCCACCGCGTCGATTTCATCAATGAAGACGATGGATGGCGCGGCCTTCTTGGCGTTCTGGAAGAGGTCGCGGACTCGGCTCGCCCCCACACCCACGAACATCTCCACGAACTCGGATGCCGAGAGGTGGAAGAAGGGGACATTCGATTCGCCGGCGACTGCGCGGGCAAGGAGCGTCTTTCCGGTGCCGGGGTGCCCCATGAGGAGCACGCCGCGGGGGATGCGCGCGCCCATCGAGAGGAACTTCTTGGGATTCTTTAGGAAGTCCACCACCTCCTCCATCTCTTCCTTTGCCTCCTTGAGCCCCGCCACGTCCTTAAAAGTGATTCGGTCCTTACTTGGTGCAACGAGACGAATGGTCGCCTTGCCGAACGAGAACGCCTGGCTTGCGCCGGCGCGCGCGGAGCGAAGCATCCATGAAAAGAGGATGACGATGAGGATGATGGGGAGAATGGTTGGTACAAGGATACCGAGCCAGTAGTTCCACCCACCCTCATCCTCAACGGAGAGCGCGACCTTCGCGAGCGCGTCGGGCTTCACGCCGTAGTTCACCAGGGTTTCCGTGAGTCCAACCTCACGCTCCTTCTGGGCGGTTGCCTTGCCGCCACCCACCAGATCTATTGACAAGCTATTCCCCTGGACGGTGATCTTCTGCACCGCGCCGCCGTTCACCCGATCCACCACCTGGTTCATCGTGAGCTCTTCCGCGCGCGCACCACCATCCTCAAGGAGGAACGAGAAGATGAGTGAAACGAACGAAAGGGCGAGGATGACGATGACGATGTTTCGCCAGAGTTGTCGAAGATTTGGTGTCATAGGTTGTGTAATACTCCCTCATGGTACCAGAGGGGGTGTGATGGATACAACGGTGCTTCGAGAGGCGGGGCGGCGGGGTTACCTGACATTTAGGTAATGGGTGAGTTTGGGAGCGGCGCCATCGTGCGGGATGATGACGGCAATCGCGTCCATGCGCCAGCCGCGGTCCGGTCGCGCAAGCTCCTGGTGGATTCCGGCGTAGAGCCCCGCCGCCGTCGCAAACCGCCGGAGCTTGCCTTTTGACAGCTGGTCTTCCGGTTTCAGTCGCCCCGGGCGCATTGTTTTCACCTCGACAAACACCAGTGTCCGGTCCGGTGCGACGGCAACAATGTCGAGCTCGCCCCAGCGGCGCCGGTCGTTCCGTGTGACGATGTGGAACCCTTTTTGTACCAGGTATGCGGCGGCGATATCCTCCCCCTCCCGTCCGAGCGTCCCTCGCGCGTTCATACCGTATGAGTTTATCCTGTTAGAGTTTTACACACAATCCATTGCATATAAAAGTTTGTTGTCGGGTAAGCACGTTTTCATAGGATTTGTATGTCTGTAAAACTCTAACAGGATGAAATTGTATGCAAATCTTCAGGGTTCACCCTGTTAGAAGTTTACAGACATACACTACAGCGACGGCGGAGTATTTTTTAGCACTGACGCGTGAAGTGGTGCGTAGTGTGCATGTAAACTTCTAACAGGGTAAACTACCACCATGGTGCTTCTCCTCCAGGGGCCCGACTCGTATCGCCGGAACCGAAAGCTCCGCGAGCTCGTCGCGACCTTCCAGGCGAAGCATGCGCATGCGGACCTCATGGACGTGGATTTTGAGGAGGAGCCGGACGCCTGGGTCCGCGCCTGCGAGTTTATACTCCAGCCATCACTCTTTTCTTCGGCGAAGATGCTCGTGGTTCGAGCGGCGACCGCAATCAATGAGAAGGTATGGCGGGTGGTTTTGAAAGAGCACCGGGACGACAAACATTTTTTTCTGCTCGTGTCGGAGCAGGGGAAGCTACCGAAGCCGTTTGCGTTCCTTGCCGAGCCGCCCGCAAAGGTGCAGGAATTTCTGGAACTTGCGGGGAAGTTTTTGGACACATTCGTTTTGAAGGAGGCGAAGCCACGCGCCGTCGCGTTCGCTCCAGATGCGAAACGGTTTTTTCTTGAGTATCTCACCGCCCATCCGGACCGGTCGTGTCGGGCGGTGAACGAGCTTGAAAGGATTTCGCTTGCCGGACTTCCAATTCCCGTTTCACTGCCGGACCTTCAAAAACTCATCCCGTGGGGCGCCACCGACGAGGTGTTTCGCGTGGCGCGGATGCTCGCGGGCGCAGGTTCTGCCGGTAGCAAACTTGCGCTACTCGAACAATTATTCGCCGCCGGCGCCGAACCCGGCAAAATCTTCAACTCGCTCGCCTACCAGGTGCGTGGGGACGCGGTGGTCCGTCTCGCGGACTATGATGTGTCGGTGAAGTCCGGCGGCCTCGAGTACGAGGAGGCCCTCCTTGACTTCATTCTCGCTGACGCGGTGTAGAACGTCTCCGGTTGGTGCAGTTCACGGTATAGCGTGGACAGCACTTTATCATATCCATTTTACCACATAGGACGGCCGTCCTATGTGGTAAAATGAACCTATGGCGCATGGAGGAATTCGGGATTCCCTAAGGACGCGAGTACTCATTACACTCACCCATGCGGAGTGGGTTGCCGAGGAGCTTTGGGACGTCCTCTCCCAGCCGACGCCCGCGGGCGCACCCGGCGGGAAGCGGTACACTCCGCGTCCCGGGTATGGTCGCGCGGTCGCGAAACTGGATCAGAAATATCGCGAGCGCGTCGCGGCTCGCGAAGCGCGTCTCAAGTCGCGTCTACAGTATCTACGGACAATTTCCCGACTCATTCAGGAAGGCCTGGTCGAGAAGCGCGAGCGCGGCGAGGCCGCGCGGTTCAAGCTCAGTATTCGAGGGATTCGCGAGCGCGAGCGACGCACGGTCACTTTAACTCCAAACCCCCACTCGTACGCACCGGAGCCCGGGCGCACCGTCATCACTATCGTCTCCTATGACATCCCCGAGCGCGAGCGGTGGAAGCGCGCCTGGGTCCGTGAGGTGCTCATAAACCACGGGTACCGCAAGGTCCACCAGAGCATGTGGCTGGGCACTAAGCCCCTGCCGGACCAGTTCCTGAAGGATGCCCGCGAGCTCGGCGTACTGCATCATCTGGAGATCTTCGAGGTGGGGAGGGAGGGGACGCTCAGGGACCGGACGCGATAGGAGGGGGAACCGAAGATTGATTTAGGTTTACAATCTACTCATCTCTTTCAATCTTTTTTCTCGTATAGGACTGCCGTCCTATACGAGAAAATGGAATCGGTGAGCGCGGCATATATTAGCGACGGACCGAGGTTCCCCTTGAAATCCGAACACCTACCGCAACACAGTAACGTATCAATGTGGGTACGTCCCAAGCTCGGCTCGTACCGTGCACGAAGCCACAAACATACCGTTGAAAAACCGTACAGTCGTGCATATACTATCCTCATGCCCTCAAATAAGTTTGGAGAAATTATTCGTGATGGCGGGCTGAAAAAGCAAGAACTCTCGGAAGAGGAGAAAGAGACTCTCCGTAAAATGGAGGATGAAACTAGGGCGCTTCACGACCGGCAGAGTGCAGAAGAGGTGGAGGCTGGTGCTCCAATTTCAGATAATGCTGCCTCGGTTCGGAGAGAAGAGATTCGTAAGAGATTATTAGAAGGTGGGGGAGTTTAAAATTTGAAGGAGGGCACACGAGCCCAGATGATTCTTAATTTAAATTTTCTCCACTGCAATATTTTATTTGGTGTGCATATAAGATAACCGTGCCGAGAAATAGTATTATGGTAACCGAAGAAAAACCCGCACGTGCGGGATTTTTCTTTGTGTCGAATTTTTCCTATTTTGCCTTGAGTTTTTTTGCGAGCCTCGATTTCATGCGGTCCGCCTTCCCGCGCTTGATGTACCCCACCTTCGCGAGCTTGTCCAAGGTCTGCATGACCTGCGGCAGGTTGGCGCGAGCGCCATCAAGGTCTCCCGCGATGACGAGCTTCTGGTAGGTCTTCACCGAAGTGCGCATGCGCTTCTGGCGGGAGAGGTTTTGCGCCCGCCGGCGGACGTTCTTCCGGAGCTCCTTTTTGGCGGTCTTGGTTCGTGGCATATCACCGTCCATTAAACCGGATGTGGGGCGTGAAGTCAAACACCCGTCGGAGTTTTACGTTTCCATCCCACCCAAAGCGCCCGACTGGTTTATGAGCCAACGCCTATGCACGCCACGGTGCGTGCGTAAAACTCTATACGGGGTCAAATTCAACCAGCATGAAAATGATTCGCCCGCCGGATTCCGGTGGGCGAACTGTCTACACCTCATCTCTGCTCGCTCGCATTTTTTTTAAATACCTGGTATAACAAGCGAATGATCGTCGCGACCATCATGATGGCGATCAGATTCCACCAGAACCCGATTTGCACCATTAACTCAACCAATTCTCCCGAGAACAGGAACGAGAGCGCAAGAACTATCCCATCCCATGCCCATAACAGCACTTGGACGATCCAGCAAATAATTGCTACACCCCAGAACACTACAAGAGTGATGGGCCATACAAACACGCCCATCCACTTACCACCTAAGGGGAGATCCCGATATTCTTCAAAAGTCCCAGCACCGTTTCGCATCTGCCCTCCAAGTTTTCCGAAACTGACATTTCCGACCCCGAACATCTGGGGGGCCGGGAATATCACGAAAGATACTGGCGCTTCTTTCGCGTAAAAATGCATTCGCCACACGCCCTCATTGACTAAATGTCCAATGTTCACGTACGCAACAAGGGCGAGGATTGCTACCGCCGTCCGCTTCAACCATTTTTTCATACAACCTCCAATATTTGTTTTTGGTGAATGAATCTGCTTTGTATTATACTTTTATACTTGTAAATTGTCAATATTCCGCGCATGAGCGCTATCCGCCTATACTGAAGGTATGATCCACCAGCTCACGGGGACGCTCGCGGGACGAGGCGAGACCTTCGCGGTCGTTTCGTGCGGCGGCGTGGGGTACAAGGTGTTTGCGGGCGGAAAGACGCTCGCGGGTCTTCCGATGACGGGCGCGGAGGTCACCCTCTACACCCACCTCGCGGTGAAGGAGGACGCGCTTGACCTCTATGGCTTCCCGGATGAGCAGTCGCTCAAGCTTTTTGACCTGCTTATTTCTGTCTCCGGCGTGGGGCCGAAGACGGCGCTCGGCATCCTCGACCTCGACACGGTGCCGAATATCCAGGCGGCCATCCTCGAGCGGCGAACCGACCTCCTCGCGCGGGCGTCCGGCATCGGGAAGCGGACGGCGGAGCGCATCGTGCTCGAGCTCCAGAGCCGCGTGGCGCTCGTGGGCGCAATGGAGCGCACGAAGTCCATGGACGTGAACCTCGAAGTAGAGGAGGCGCTCGTGATGCTCGGGTACCAGCGGGCGGAGGCGCGGCACGCGATTGAACAGCTCGGGTCGGCGGACCCCGACGGTGCCGTCGGGGCAGGCGGCACCACCACCGAGGCGCGGCTGAAGGAGGCGTTAAAGATGCTGGGGAGGAAATAAGAAAAAAGATTCACCCTGTTAGAGATTTGCATACAATCTTTATGCACTGCATATTCTGTTCGTACTGGTACATAAACGTATATAGCAAGTGGTGTGCGTGCAAATCTCTAACAGGGTAAAAAGGAAAAAGGAGATTCACCCTGTTAGAAGTTTACGCGCACACGGTATCCATAAACACAGTACTGTTTCAAGAAATACACGTAATCCGCACGCTATGAGTGTATGTAAACTTCTAACAGGGTAAATGTACCGGAAACTACTCAACAGCTACCACCTCTTCTTCGCATTCGCGGGGGCCGTCTGGTACGGCCGGCCGGGCCGGAAGCTCGTCGTGGTCGGGGTGACCGGGACGAAGGGCAAGTCCACCGTGCTCGAGCTCATCCGCGCGATGCTTCTTGCGGACCACCGGCGCCCGGCGCTCCTTTCGACTGTGCACCGCATCATCGCCGATGAGACGGGCGCGAACCCGTACGGCAATACCATGCCGGGGCGCGGCCGCCTCCAACACTTCCTCCGCGACGCGGCCGCCGCCGGCGCGACGCACGCCCTCATCGAAGTGTCCTCCGAGGGTATCCGGCAACACCGGCACCGGTTCATCGATTGGGACGTTGCCGTATTCAACAATCTCTCGCCGGAGCACGTGGAATCGCACGGCTCCTTCGAGGCGTACCGTGGGGCGAAGCTCGATTTCTTCCGGTCGCTTGCGTCCTCCGCGAAGCGGGTTCGGCGGTTTGCGGTGAACGCGGATGATGCGAACGTAAGGCATTTCGAGGATGTCGCTCGGTCCGTGCCGGGGCATGCGGTGACACGGTTCAGTCCCGCCGACCTCTCTGCGGCAGTTCGTTCGGCGGCCGAGGCGAATGTGTGGCTTGCCGCGCCGTTCAACATGCAGAATGTGGCCGCGGCGGCGGCGGTCGCCGAGGCGCTCGGGGCGCCTGAAGCGGCCATCGTCGCCGCACTCCAGTCGTTCCGCGGTCTCGCGGGCCGGTTCGAGCGCGTGCAGACAGAGCCGTTTCAGGTCATCGTGGACTACGCACACACGCCCGATTCGTTCCTCGCCATCTACGGCGCGGTTCGTTCGTTGCTCGCCCCCGGCACTCGCCTCATTGGCGTTTTTGGGTCGGCGGCAGGAGGTCGTGACGCGTGGAAACGGCCGGTCATGGGAAAAATCGCCGCCGAAGCGTGCGACGTGGTGGTTTTGACGAACGAGGACCCGTTCGACGAGGTGCCGGAGCGAATTTTAGACGCCATCGCGCGGGGATTTTTGGACGCCTCGCCCCGGCGACTGCGGGAGGACCAGACCTTCCGCATCCTGGACCGCCGTATGGCCATCCGGAAAGCATTTCATCTCGCGCGGCCCGGCGACGCAGTTGTGCTAACCGGGAAGGGGAGTGAGACCGTGATCCGCATCGCGAACGGCGAGACGGTCCCGTGGAACGAGCGGCAGGTGGCAGAGGAGGAGCTCGCCGCGATGAAGAAATGAATCAGCCCCCGGTGGGGGCTGAAGTCTTCTACCGCATGCGCAAACCCCTCTTTCGAATGGCCATCACGACGTCGCCGATGACAAATCCGACGAAGATTGCCCCTGCGGCTGCGTCTGCTTCCCAATGATTGCCGAAGACGAACCGGAACGCGAAGAGCAAAAGTATCCCAATGAGTGTCGACGCGGTGACGCACGCCGCAAACGAATATCTCGCCGCCACGTTGTTGATCGCCGAGGCGTACCCGACGACGAGTAATGCCCCGAAGACCACCACTCCGCCGATGAGTTCGAATATCATAACCCCTCCAAGATGTTCTAGTGTGCATAATCGCTTGCAATTAGACGCGTGTCAATCGGATGTGATGGGAAAGCGGTACAAGTTCCGCTAGAATGAACACACGCTCATGAAACCCCCCACACTTACCTTCTGCGGCGGTTGCGGCGGCACGACCGGGTCAAACTACCTCCTTGAGACCGAGACCACGAAAATTCTCGTTGATTGCGGTCTCCACCAGGGGTCGAGCTTCGGCGAGCGGCACAATTACGAGCCGTTCCCGTACGACCCGAAGTCAATTGACGCGGTTTTCATTACGCACGGGCACGTAGACCACATCGGGCGGTTGCCACAGCTGGTGAAGGCGGGGCTCACCTGCCCCATCTACTCCACGCCGCCCACGAAGGACGTTGCCGAGTTCCTCCTCCTTGATTCCGAGCACCTCCTTGAGGAAGAGGCAAGGAAAAAGAAGCACGCTCCGCTTTACCGCGTGGAGGACGTGGCTACTACGCTCTCGATTTGGCGGAAGGTGCCGTACCACGAGCCGATTACGGTCGGCGACATCACCGCGACCCTGTACGATGCAGGCCACATTCTCGGTTCCGCTTCGATTCTCGTCGAGGCAGGCGGCAAGCGCATCGTCTTCTCGGGCGACCTTGGTAATATGCCGGAGCCGCTCATCAATCCGGTCGAGTATTTCACGGACGCGGACTATGTGCTCGTCGAATCCACATACGGCGGCCGCGTGCATGAGGAGCTTGACCGGCGCCGCGACATCCTGGAAGACGTCATCGAAAACACGGCGGCCGCGGGCGGCACGCTTATGATTCCCGCCTTCGCCCTCGAACGCACGCAGGAGCTCCTTTTCGAGCTGAACCAGCTCATCGAGCACGGCCGCGTGCCCACGGTGCCGGTGTTCATCGACAGCCCGCTCGCCATCAAGCTCACCGCGATCTACCAGAAGTACGCGCGCGACCACACCTACTTCAATGAGCATGCGGTGGAGCTCATCAGAGATGGGGAGAATATTTTCAACTTCCCCGGACTCCGGCTCACGCTCACGACGGAAGAATCGAAGCAGATCAACGAAGTGTCGCCCCCAAAGGTCATCGTGGCCGGCGCCGGCATGTCGAACGGCGGGCGAATTCTCCACCACGAGCGCCGGTACCTATCGGACCCGAAAAGCGCCATTCTCTTCATCGGGTACCAGGGGGTGGGGTCCTTGGGTCGCATGGTACTCGAGGGTGCCGAGACGGTAAAGATATTTGGGGAGACAGTGCCGGTGCGTGCGAGGAAGTACTCCCTCTCCGGCTACTCGGCACACGCGGACCAGCCGCAGCTCTTGCGATGGGTGGAGCCGCTCCGACTCACGCTCACCCGCGCCTTTGTTGTACAGGGCGATGCGGACCAGGCGGAACCGCTTGCGCAGAAAATCCGCGACGAATTCGCGGTTGATGCCGTCGTTCCTTCTCTCGGCGACAGCGCGGTGCTATCATAGCGAGTGACCATGCCACAAACACATCGAATGATAGATGGGGCGTCTCCCGCCACCGGGATTCCGGGAAACGAGGCGAACCTTCGTCCGCCAGCTCGCCTCGCTCAAGCTCCGGCGGAGCGGGCTCGCGGAAAATCGGATGGCGCGACGGTAACCGAGGGGCGGCACCCCGCTGCGACCGACGCCGCGGTCGGTGCGAAACCGACAAACCATAACCTCCACGCACACCACCTCCGGTACAAAATTGGTGTTTCGGGTGCCGCGGAGACGAGCCACTGCAACGCCGACGCCATCGAGAAGGCCGAGCAGGTCGGTCGGGAGATTGCGAAGCGCGGCATGGTACTCATAACCGGCGCGACAACCGGCCTGCCGTACTGGGCGGCGAAAGGCGCGAAGGCGGAAGGCGGCATCGTCATCGGTCTCTCGCCCGCCTCATCGAAAGCGGCGCACGTGAAGACGTATCGCCTCCCACTCGACTACCACGACCTCGTCATCTATACCGGGTTCGGCTACTCGGGCAGAAATCTCCTTTTCACCCGCTCATCGGACGCGCTCATAACGATGTGCGGCCGCATGGGTACCCTGAACGAGTTCACTGATGCGTTCGAGGATGACAAGCCGCAAGGGGTCCTCACGGGCGCCGGTGGCACCACGAACCTCCTGCCGCAAATCATCGAGGCGGCGCACCGCGGTTCCGGCAACGTCGTCTACTCGGAAGATCCCGGCGACCTCATAGACCGCGTTCTTGACCTTATCGAACGTGATGAAAAGAAGAACGGCGTCAAAGGTCGAATATTGTAAGTGCGATACTAATATGCTAATTCATGCGTCCGCCGAAGGCCGATCCGCCTCAGGCGGAAATGATACGAATAATACTAATTGGTATCTATTCGTATGATTAGCATCATTCGTACCATTCGCCCGCCTGCAACGCTATGCGTAGCATTGCGGGCAGGTATATTGGTATCATAATCGTATGGCAACGGTAAAAAAGACGAAGCAACCAGCACGGAAGACCGCGGCGAAGCGTCCGGCGGCACAACCGAAGCCGAAGCTCGGCAAACCCATCGGCATTGTCACGCACTTCTTTGACCACATCTCGGTCGGCATCGTGAAGTTCTCGAAGCCGGTGAAGGTCGGAGCGACTGTGCGGTTCCTCGGAGCGCACACCGATTTTACGCAACCCATCGCCTCCATGCAGTACGACCACCAGCCCATCGCGGTCGCGAAGAAGGCGCAGGAGATCGGCATCAAGGTGAAGGAGAAGGTGCATGAGGGGAACAAAGTATACCTGACAGATAAGTCCTAGATTCGGATACTGGGAACGGGATACATACGAGGCGAAACCTCAAGGTTCCCCGAGGTTTCGCCTCTTGGTTTCAGTTCTTCCCCATGAAATTTCCACGCTTTCTTGCCGTCGCGCTCCTCTCCGGCACCATCATCGGGGCAGGGATGTTCTCCCTGCCCTTCGTAGTTCGAACGCTTGGCCTCGGGACAAGCGCTCTCTATCTCGTTGCGTTTGCGGGCGTGTATGTGGCGATCCATCGCATGTACGCGGCGCTCCTTGAGACACGCGTCGATAGCGGGCAGTTTGTGAAGCTTGCGGAGGCCTATCTGCCACGCCGGATGGCGCCTACTGCAGGTGGCATCATTCTCCTTGAGCTTGTCCTAGTTCTCACCATCTACCTCATCCTCGCCCCGGCGTTTGTTGAGCTCGTCCTGCCGGGCATGGGGATCGTCGGTGCGGTGGTCTTCTGGGCGCTCGGGTCCGTCGCACTCTTTCTCAAAACCTCATGGCTTGGCTGGGGCGAGGCGATAGGTGTCGTCGCAATTCTTGCGATCGTCCTTGCCGTGCTCGCCGTCCCCGCCGCGCCGTTTACTGCGCCGCTTGCGCAGCCCCTCTCCCTCGGCGTATTTCTCCTCCCCTTTGGACCATTCCTCTTCGCGTTCGCCGGCCGTCCCGCGGTGGGGAAAGCGGTGGAGCTGGCACGCGCCGTTCGGGCGAGCGGCAAGCCGTTCCCGCTCGGGCGCGTCATCGCGTGGGGAACGGCACTCCCCGCGGTCATCTACCTCGCCTTCGTGGTCGGCGTGCTCCGGCTCGCGCCCGCTGCGGGGCCGGACGCGGTTTCGAGCCTTGTGGGCGCCGCACCATGGCTTCCGGTTACCCTAGGCACGCTCGGTCTGGTAACCCTCTGGACCTCGTACGTGATTATCGGCGTGAACGTAGAGGAAACCCTCGAGCGCGACCTGCGGTGGAAGAAGGCGCTCGCCGCGACGGTTGCTATTGCCGCCCCGCTCGCGCTCTATGTCGCCGGCGTACGAGAGTTTTTTACTGCAATCGGGTTTGCGGGCGGCGTCTTCCTCTCGCTCGAGGGCATCTTCATTGTCATGATGTGGCGTCGCGCCTTCCCACACCATCCGTGGCGGTTCGCAAGCTGGCTCCTGGTTCCCATCTTCCTCGCCGCCATCGCCTACGAGGTGGCGCACCTTACCGGATGGGTGTAAATTCACGCTGGTTTTTTTGACACAACCGGAGCGGTATGCTACTGTTTTCAAACCAAGAGACGTAGTCGGGTTTCTGGTACGCAGCACACACTTCTATGACCGGCAAAATCAAGAAACTCGTCAAGGAGCGGAAATTTGGGTTCATCGCCCGCGAGGGTGAGGCGGACCTCTTTTTCCACACGAAGGACCTCCAGGGCGTCACCTTCGAAGAGCTGAATGAGGGCGACGAGCTCTCGTTCGAGATCGGACAGACCGAGAAGGGCCCGAACGCGACCAACGTGACACGCGCCTAACCCGACAATCGTCAGAAAAAAACCAGCCCCGCCTCGGCGGGGCTGGTTTTTTGTCCCCGCCCCCGCATGGGTGTAATGAATTGCTCACAAGCCCCATTTCGGCGAGAATGAAAACGTATGGCGAACTCGCTTGTGGTGAAGGAAAGAATTCTCCGGTGGGTCGGGGTGCTCTTCATATTCGCCCTACCCTTCGGGACGAAGAAGTTCCTTTTCCCGTTCGCCTTCCCGTTCACGAACGCCTATGTGGGGGAGTATGCCTCGGCCTTCCTTTACGCGACAGACCTCTTTACGCTTGGACTCTTGGTGCTCGCGGCGTTTACTGCGTCACGATTCCTTGGAGAGACGTTTCGGCGTAGTTGGGGTGCAATACTCCTTCTTGTCGTCGCGCTCTGGTCAATCGAGTTCGCGATGCAGGTACCGCTCGGCACCTACGTTTGGTTTCGGCTCTTCGTTGGAGTTGTGGCGATGATGGCGGTCGCAAGCTTCATCGTCGCACGGTACCTGCCGCTCCGCACGGCGCTCGGTGCGTTCGGCGCGAGCGCGGTGGTCCAGGCGCTCATCGGTCTCGCGCAGTTCTACCGGGGTCGGAGCCTCGGTCTCGCGTTCCTTGGCGAATCGGTGGTCGGGGAGACGACGAAGAACGTCGCACGGGTCGTCATCGAGGGCGCGCGGCACCTTCGCGCGTACGGCACGCTCCCCCATGCGAATATACTCGCGGCATTTCTGATTACGGGGCTCATTGCGCTCGCGGCCTCGATTGTATGGAACGCGTCGGAGCGCCGCTGGGGCCGCGCGGCGCTTTCTGGGGCAGGATTCCTTGCCGTCGCGGCCGGCCTCGTCGTCACCTTTTCGCGTTCCGGATGGATTGTGGCGGCGGTCGGCATCGTCGGGCTCCTTATCATGGGCATCACCGTACGGGCGATGCGGCGCGGGATTGCCGTATTCGCGGGCGTACTGGTGTTGACTACCGGGATTGTCTGGGCGGGCCTCGGATGGGCCATCGCGCCGCGTGCGGATCTCTCCGCCACGGAGCCGTCCGTGGCGCATCGGTGGATTTACGACCAGGTGGGGGTCAAGACGATTCTCGAGCGCCCATTCGGCGTGGGCATTGGGAATCAACTCATCGAGGGTGTGGCGGACAGGCGCTACCAGTTGCGCGGGCTCACGAATCCCTGGGAGTGGCAGCCCATCCACAACCTGTACCTCATGGTGGGCGCGGAGCTTGGTGTCGCCGGACTGGTCATTTTCTTTATATTCCTCCTCTGGGTGTTTGCGGTTCGAAAATCACCGGACGACCCATTCACGAACCGTGTCGCCGCGCTCGTTCTCTTTTCACTCCTCGTCTTTGGTCTTTTCGACCACTTTCTCTGGGATCTCCAAGCCGGTCGCCTGCTCCTCTGGGTCGCCATTGGGCTCTGCATCGGTATTCGCGCCCCCGTGGGGCTTCCGAAGCCCATACCGGACTTTGCTGGATTTTCCGACCGAGGTTGACCGATTGTTTCAGTTTGGACGAGATGTAGCATAAAGAATTGCGCCTACCACAAGTGCAGCTTTTTCGCACGAAAGCAACCTGTAGTGTTCTCAAATATACCGTAATAGACGGCCGTCCATTATGGTATAATTTTGCCATGGGAAACGCCGCGCGGTGGAACTCGCTTAGAACAAAGGTACTAAGTGGCTTGGCTGGCACGGAGTGGATTGTGGCTGACCTCTGGGATGAAATCTACTCCGCCACGACCGACCCGAGCGTGCCGGCTCCCATGCACATGCATCCGCAACTGGGGTATGGGCTGGCGGCCGCGAAGCACGAGCGGAAGTTCGCGGCGCGAGCGGCCAGTCGGGATGAGAAACTCTTGGCCCGCCTCCGCTACTATCGAACAGTCTCCGATCTCGTCCGCGACGGCCTGGTGGAGCGCTACGGCCGCGGCGGGACAGCCCGGGTGCAACTCACGGCCCGAGGGTTGCGGGAACAGCGGGAGCGCGCCGCTCGCCCGAACATCCCCAACCCCCGCCGGTATGTTCTCGAGCCCGGCCGTGCCGCTATCACCATTGTCTCCTACGACATCCCTGAGCGGGAGCGATGGAAGCGCGATTGGGTCCGCGCCGTGCTCGTCAGGAACGAGTACCGGAAATTACACCAGAGCGTCTGGCTCGGCACGAGGCCACTACCGAAGCGTTTTTTGAAGGACGCTCGCGACCTCCGCATACTGCACCACATGGAGATCTTTGAGGTGGGGAAGGAGGGGACGCTCAAAGACCGCACGAAGGTACGCACTAGGTGAGGGTGGGAAGTGTGTTCAGTGAGAATATACGATAATCGACAGCCGTCGATTATGGTGTATTTATGACTCGGACGCATAATGTATAAAATAAGACAACCGGTCTGTATTTGTACATACATTTGAAAAAATAGTTTGTGACGGGTACAGTAGGACACAAGCGCACGCCCTCATCGTTCAATGGATAGGACGCTGGCCTCCGAAGCCGGAAATTGAGGTTCGACTCCTCATGAGGGCACCAGTAGCAGAACGAGCACCACCATGGTGCTCGTTCTGCTACCTAGATGTTTTCATGAGGAGTCGAACGGGAAAGGGGTCGGGAAAACGGGAGTTTTCCCGTGGCGCCTGCCTGCGGTAGGCAGGGAGTACACGAACCGCTGGGTTCGTGAGCGCAGTCCCGAGCCTGTCGAGGGGCGAGCAGTGAGATTCCTCATGAGGGCACAAAATGGAATCCCGCTACTGGCGGGATGAGCGAGACGCCTGCGCGTCTCGCGTCCCATTTTGTGCGGCGGAGCATGTCCCGACCAGCAGGTCGGGACGCGAGCCGGTGCCTAGGCCAAGAGGGCGCGACGGCACCCTTTTGAGTTGAAGGCAAATTTGTGCCCGAAAGCGTGTGAACCGCTTCACACGCGTTGAGGAGTCGAACAGCGGAGCGATGTTCCATCAGCAGATGGAACCGCGAGCTGGTGGCCAGTCTTTCGACCCTGAGGTCTCAAGACCGAAGGGCCCGAGGAGTCCCGCCATGGCGGGACGACGAGAGGCGAGGCAGGCGATCTCATGAGGGCGCGGTAGTGGATTTTGCAATGAGGGTTTATTTGTACCAAGTTAGAACCTATTTCCAAAACAGATGATGTCGCACGCGCGGAGCGTGTGGTGGCTTGAAACTAAATCGTACGCTCCGATAATCGCCCCGCCGCCACCTCGCTTCACTCGGCAACACCAAAAAGAAAAAGCGGGAATACTAGGTTGTCCTAATACTCCCGCTTTCATTAGAAGGTTTTGCGCGACTTGAAACGACTACTCTCATATCCCATGCTTGCATGGGGTCCGGGAGATAGATCATCGATTTTTTCTGCATACTCGCGCAACAGTTCGAGGTTCACATGAGGACAGAAGTGTTTGATCCACGCTTCTCGAATTTTGTCTGTGGGCAGAAGATCGAGATTGCCGATCCATACCTCACGTCCGACAAGCATCTCGTAAGCCGCCGTACCTGGAATGATAAAGAGGATCGCAGAGTTGATACGCTCTAGCACCCCCTCTTCCAGAAGCCCCCGATAATACTGATAGTTTTCTTCTAGTGAATCAGGGTTTTCCCCAATTAGTCCCAGGACTGACGCGGCTTGAATGCGAATACCGTGCCGCTTGCACAGTTCTACCGCCTTGTTGTGAGTCAATCGGCTTGTCCCTAAAGCATTTAGCCGCTGCACTTCGTCGTTGATCGAATCGAAACCGATGAAAAGACAATCGGTTCCAATCCGAGCAAGATCTTCGGCGAGCTTTTTGCTTAGATAGGACGACTGACAATAGAACGTCCACGAGAAGTGGTAGTCGTTCCACCACGCACACCCACCGATTTTTCGAACCAGATCAGCAACGAGTTTTCCCTGTGGTCCAATGTTGTCACCATAACACTTGAGTGCGACACGAGAACCCTTCGGTATATTCCAAGTGTCAAGATACGCTCGAAGTTCTGCCAAGATATCTTTTGATAAGCGTGGGCCAGCAACATCCTGGAGTGCACAGAATGAGCAGAATTTCGGCTCACCCGTGAGTTCTGAACGAACAGGAAAGGGATTACCCGGCTCAATACGCCCCACACGACGCTCACGAAAACCGCAAACGAAATGCGTGAAGATCAAGAACGAGTAATCAGTTTGTGGGTTGATCACCTTGTGATACGCTTCCCAGTAACGACCAACGCCACATGACAGTGTCTCGAGTGGTAGCGGTACATACTTGTCGTAACGCCACACCTTTGAATCACCTGGATTGTGAACTACTTGTTCTTTTTTTCGCCAACTCAAGGAAGGGACGCTACCTAAAGATCCCTTTCCTTCAAGAGCGTGAACAAGTTCAACCAGTGGTTGTTCGCCTTTGCCGCGGATAACAAAATCAATCTCGGGACGGTTCCGGAGAATTTGTCCTGGCAGAGCAGTTGCATGAGGGCCACCAAGAACAACAAGTTTTCCCGCGTTCTTGGCGGCTTGGGCTATCTCGAGAGCATTTTTGTGGCACAATGTACTCGATGTTTGAATACCGACAATGTCGGCGTCGTTGCGAATGACGATTTCACTGTGATGTTGGTCATCCACAACAGCTTCAACATCCTCGCTTTGTAGCGCGTTGGCGATTGTCAGAAGACCGGCTGGATAATAAACCCCGTCATTTGCGCCGCGACCAACATTGGCCGTAGCGCAGATTAACTGAACCTTTTTTACGGCCATGGTTGGATGTCCTCCTATTTGATTGTTAAACGAATGAATTTGTCTATTGACAGATTATGGTATTTTTGTAAAAATGTTAATGATTTTAGACAATTGTGTAAAAAACGGACAATATTTAATAAATATGCTAGTATTCAAGTCTGAATACTTAGACAAAACATGGATATATACAAATCATTAGGAATACTGGGCCTAAAAGACAAGGAGGTCGCAGCGTATGTTGCGCTTCTTAGACTTGTTGAAGCAAATGCGAATCAAATAGCCAAGGAAGCAAAACTAGAAAGAACTACCATGTATCAGATTCTAGAGGCACTTTGCGATAAGGGTTTGGCACATAAAGTGGTTAAGGGAAAACGATATTTTTATGCAGTTGAGCCGGTAGGAGCTTTGGAGCAATTTGTCAAAAGCAAAATTTCAACCTTGGACAATTTGTTACCATTGCTTGCGGGAATTGCAGGATCACATTCTGCAAAACCAGTTGTGAAATATTATGAAACCCTACCAGATATTAAGCGAGTATTTGCTGGCCGCGCAGATTCAAAAGAGAAGCTCGTCCGCGATTTTGCTTTCGTCAGGAATGTTGTCGAAGTTTTTGGAAAAAGATTTATTGATAACCAAATTGAGAAACGTTTAGCAAATAAAGTAAAAGTGTTGTCACTTCGTAGGGGTCCAAAGGAAAAAGATGTACAAGACGATTGGTATATTAGAGCCGACGAAAGCAAAGACTTGTTGCGCGAAGTTCGATATCTAGATTCAAAACTTACATTTGATCAGCCGCTTATTACTATTTATGACCATATCGTCGGGATTTTTTCTTCCGAGAAAGAGCTTTCTGCCCTCATCATTGAAAGTCAGGAGTTTAGTAAGGCAATGAAAGTATTGTTTGACATCGCTTGGGCAACAGCAAAAAGTAATTAGGTTGAAGTTTTTAGTAGCGCCGCAAAAATCCCAAAATAAAAGCCCGCGCGGACTCCTCCCCAGCCCCTCCGCGCGCGCGACATCATTTCTCTTACCGATTTTGGAAAATGTTCTAACTTGGTACAATAAGCACACAATGAGTTTTGAACAGACCGACGAGCAGGAGCGGAACCGCGAGCGGTACCAAGAGGACCTCGCTCGCCTGGAGGCGGCAAAGGAGCGTCTCGTCGCCACCAAGCTCTTCTCGCAGGAGTTCCTCGACTCGCTCCGTTTCGTGTTTGGCGACGAGATAAAACAGGAGGACGACGGGACAATCACCACGTTCGTCTTGAATCCAGATGGCACACGAACGCCGCTCGCCGGGCTCAATGATAAGAAGGTTGATGTTGCGGTGCTCTCCGCGGTGCTTCTCGAGCGAGTCCATGAGTTCGCTGTGCCTGTGGATGACATGCACGCGTCGATGGAGCTGTGGATGCGTACCCCGGTGTGGCGTGACATTTACTCGTTCGACGCGGTCGCCGTGCACGAGGTTGCGCACGCCGAATCGTTCCGGGTGATTCCTGTCGGTACTGCGCTGGAACGGAGACCAATACCATTTGCACGTTCGAAATTCGTCAACCTTGTGCAGTCGCTCGTCCGCGGCGACGACGAGCTCCGCCGCATCGACGATGCGGACAACACAATTGACTTCTCTAAGTTCCGAATGAACCTCATGGAGTGGTCCGAGGTCTACGCGCAGGTGTACCAGCGGGAGTTCAATCGCCGCTCGGACCCGAATGGGACCACGAACGTCGCTGTGTGGGATGCCGACATCGCCGACACCGCGGAGCACATTACCGACCGGCTTCGCGAGCTTTCGGAAAAAACAGGACGAGACCTGGACAAAAGCCACGTGTACAATGAGTGTCACGCGCTTTCTCTTCTTGTGACTTCCGCGCTCGAGCGGACGTTCCCGAAGTTCGAGGACCGCATCGCCGCGCTCGCAGGGTGCAGGCAAGAATCGGCCGCACAGTGAGATTTCTCACGAAAGATGTTTTGGTGTTCCTCCGGACACCGTTACGATTTGTTGACAGTGTTTATTTTATGCTATATAATATATGTATGCATATTAACATTCAATAAATATTGTAAGGCCACCTCATTATGGACAAAGAAAAGAAAACATCCCCCAAAACACTGCTCCAGACAACCATCCGGTCGTTTCGGCTCATGTGGGCGTGGTACCCGGCGCGTATCGTTGGGCTCATCGGCATCGTCATCGGCGTATCGGTCGTCACCTTTCTCCAGAGCGCGTCCCAGGCATTCCTGGTGAATGAGCTCATTGGCAGCGCGAACATCAAGAACTTCTCGCCGCTTTTTTGGTGGGCTGCGAGCGGGTTTGTGGCGATGCTCATACTTCCGCGAATCCTCTTCAGCGCCCGGTCGTACTTTTTTCGTATGCTCCGCTACTTTACGCAAGAGAAGGCGGACCTCCTGGTGCTTGAGCGGAAGGGGGAGATTGACATCGCGCACTGGGAGGACCCGAAGCAACACAACCTCTTCCTGCTCGTTCGTGAGAACGAGTACCGGTTACTGAACTTCTTCGACCGCATCTTCGACGCCGCGGAACAGCTCGCCCAGGTGGCGATTGCGGCAGTCATCATTGTTGCGTTCAAGTGGTGGACGCTGCCGATAATCCTCGTCTGCGCTATACCGGAGTTCATTGTGGAAAAGAAATACGGGCGGCGTGTCTGGGGGATTTGGCAGGGAAAGGTGGAGGTGCGCCGGCGCTTCAACTCATTTGAGGAGCATTTTAGCGAACTGTCGAAGATCGTGGAGCTGAAGCTCTACCAGAACGTCCGCCACTTTCTTAGCGTGTTGGGAGGGCTCTACCGATCGTTTATTTCTGACCAGGTGGTGAATGAGCGCCGGCGGTTCCGGTATGCAAGCGGGGCGTTCCTCCTGTCGAATATCGGTATTGTTCTCGTTGCGATTGCGTTCATTGGCGACGTGGTGCACGGGGTACTCCAAGTCGGCACTTTTCTCTTCGTTGTTGGCGCAGCCCGCGAGTTTCGCGGGTCGCTCTCGCAATTTTTCTCGACGCTTGCGAGCCAGTACCAGGATAGCTACTTTGTCTCCGAGATATTTCGATTCCTTGACTTGCCGCCGGTGCTCTCGAAGCCCACGAAGCCGGTTGCGCTCCTGAAATCCTCGACACCGGAAATCGTATTCGAGAACGTGAGCTTCGCCTACCCCGGCACCAAGAAACTTTCACTTGAGCACGTATCGTTTTGTATCTCACCGGGCGAGAAGGTAGCGCTTGTCGGGCGAAACGGCGCGGGGAAGACGACCATCGTGAAGTTGCTCTGCCGGTTCTACGACCCGACGGAGGGACGCATCACGGTGGGCGGATATGACCTGAAAGATGTGGACCTTAACACATGGTACCGGCTCATCGCGCCGCTCTTTCAAGAGTACTCGAACTACCGGATGGGCGTCGGCGAGGCGATTGCTATGGGGCAGACCGACCTGCCGCAGTCTCCAGAACGCGTCCAGGCGGCGGCGCGAGCAAGCGAGGCCGCGGCGTTTATCGAGCGGTGGGATGATGGGTACCGGCAGGCGCTGGGGAAGGAGTTCTCCGGCGGCATGGAACCCTCCATTGGCCAGTGGCAGAAGCTTGCCATCGCGCGGGTTTTCTACCGCGATGCACAGGTTGTTGTGCTTGATGAGCCGACCTCGTCCATTGACCCGGAGGCGGAGGCGGCGATATTCGAGAAGCTCGCGGAGCTCTCTGCGGATAAGACGGTGCTCCTCATCTCACACCGGTTCTCGACCGTTCGGAGGGCAGAGAAGATACTCGTACTCGATGGCGGCAAGCTCGTTGAGGAGGGGTCGCATGAAAAGCTCCTCGCGCAGGACGGGATGTACGCGCACCTCTTTAGGCTCCAGGCGAAGGGGTATGCGTAGCAAGTTATTAAGTTTGTAAGTTGGTAAGTTAATAAGTTGCGCCCCGACCTTGTGTCGGGGCATTTTGATTCATGATCCCACGGTAGTGGTAGAATGTCCCCATGGACAAGCGTGAGGCATTGAAAGCGCTCGAGGAGGAGATGCGGCAGGACAAAGCGCTCCCCCTCCACCCCGCCAACCTCGTTTTCGGCGAGGGGGACCCGGACGCGGCGGTGCTTTTTATCGGCGAGGCGCCGGGGCAGCGCGAGGACGAGCTCGGCCGCCCGTTCGTCGGCCGCGCAGGGCAGTTGCTCGACAAGCTCATCGTTTCCATCGGGTGGCAGCGCGAGGAGGTGTATATCACGAACATCGTGAAGCGCCGGCCGCCTTTGAACCGTGACCCGCTGCCGGAGGAGATCGAGGCCTACCGGCCGTACCTCGCGCGCCAAATCGAGATACTCCACCCCGTGCTCATCGCACCCTTAGGTCGCTTCTCCATGAACTACTTCCTGCCGGAGGCGAAGATCACGCGCGACCAGGGGAAGCTCTTCCGGGCGGGGGACCGCCTCATCTTCCCCCTCCTTCACCCTGCGGCGGCCCTCCGGGGCACCGGAGCGATGCAATCGCTCGTCGAAGCATTTGGGCGGCTCCCGAAGGCGGTGGAGAAGTGCCGATCGCTCGACCTTGCCTCGGTGCCGGATGCGACGCCCGCTCCGGAAACCGGACAGAAGTCACTCCTCTAGCCCACGAATTCAATATTTGGGAAGTCGGACTTACGTGGGGGAGTCCGACTTCCGCAGACACTCAACCCACCACTAGCATTTGCATATTCGTGTGGCGTGCCGTATAAGGAGGGCAGTACAACTTTTTAGGAGGTATATATGGAAACAGTCGGCTGTGTTGCCGCCGTGCTCACGGTATTTTTCATTTCGGGCAGGGGCATATTGATTGCGCCCCGGTTCAATTTCCCGTGCTACTTCGGGGATGGTATCGGTTTTCTGCTGTGTCTGGTCTCGTGGCCACTCATGTTATGGGAGGGACTACTCCCTCTCTTCAATCGCCGGAAGTTCGGCCCGTCTCGCGCGTTGGAGGTGTTAATTGTTTTCGGCGTTTGGGTTGCGGGAGGCTGGGTAGCGTCGTTTTTCCTACAACCGGATGCTTCGCCCGTGCGGATAGTGCTTACCCCGATTTTCGTGACGGTGGCGTGGGGAGTCGTCATTCGCATTTTTCTTTTGTGGGAACGATTCTCCCCATATTAACGGAGGTCTTATGATTCGAATCGGAGAGTCTATGATGACCATGGTGGTGCGATGGTGGTGGGTGGTATTCGTAATAGGGATGCTCACCTACGTATGTGGATGGTTTCGGTGAAATTCATGGTGTGACGTCCTGGCAGTAGCCGGGACGTTTTTTGTTTGTCGTTTATTGTTTATCTTTTCTCTATAATGAAAGCAATGAATCCCGTTAGAAATTTTGCTTTGAATCTAATGTCCATTAACCCACGAACCCACGAAGCAGATACGTTGTCGGCGTATCTACCAATATCACATTTCTAACGGGATGAATTCCGCCGTAGTATACGTCGTCCGGCACGCCGCGTTCCATGTCGGTGAGTTCCTCCGGCACTGGTACGTGCACAGCATGCGCATCTACTGGAACGGCGTGGTAAATCGGCTCCAGGCCCTGGACCACACACTCGCCTGGCGGGTAACGCTCCAAAACCTCTTTCAACCGCTCTACAAGGACTACTCGGTTATCGGGTATGTTCTCGGCTTTCTGTTCCGTATCGGCCGCCTCGCCGCCGCGACCGCCGTGTATGCCGTACTACTTTCCATCGCGGTCGTAGTGTACGCGGTATGGCTCGGCATCCCGCCCACCCTCCTTTTCCTCGCGTTCGCTGGCTGACCGGTGAAAATGAAAACGCTCACCTTCAGCGACGCCCGACTTACCATGACCGCTCCCGGCGAGTTTTTCGTCCGACTCGTCGGGATTTGCGCGTACACGGTGCTTACCGCCTCGACCGCGCTCCTCCTCATTTCACGCGTGAGCCAGCTCCAGTGGCTGGGAGCGCTGTTCGTCCTGTTTCTCGGCGACCGACTGCTCCACTTCGGCGAGGCCGAACGGACAGTGAGCGACCTGCCGGGGAGCCGGGTGAATGTCGGGCAGTCGCTCACACCCCGCGCGTTTCGGGCTTTGAATGCGGCGGTCAGAAAAGCGAAGGCGTTCGGTCAGGATTTTCACCTAGTGCTTCTCTTGGGACTTTCGGACATTCCCGATATCCGCGAGGCGCTCCGCCGGCTCGACATTCCGCGCGAGGAATTCCTCGCGCGCCTCACCGAGTATATGGAGCGGAGCGCCGAACTTCGGCACGGGGAGGGGGTCGAGCCAGAGACTGATTCGCCCGGCACCGACCCCGTCGAAGCGCTCGTCATCGCCGCATTCGAGAACGCGCGGGGAACGAACGAGCAATTTATTGAACCGCGGAACCTCTTCGTGGCCGCGACCGCGGTAGGGCACCCGCAAGTAGGGAAACTATTTCGACTCTTCGAGGTGACTGCGCCGGACATTCAGGAGGCGGCGATTTTCGGCCGCTGGCGAAAGCTCTTTGGACCCATTCGCCGGACGCCGGCAATGCTTAGCGGGTTTGCGCACCAGCCGAAATTTCTCCGGCACCGAACGATGAACCGTGCGTGGACCGCACGGCCGACGCCGGCGCTCGACCGGTACTCAACCGATCTCACCGACCTCGCTCGAGCAGAGAAGATCGGGCTCCTCATCGGCCACGAACGTGAGTTTTCTACCCTCTTGAACGTCATTGCACGTCCGGGGAAGCCGAACGCCATCCTGGTGGGCGAGCCGGGTTCCGGCAAATCCACGATAATCGCCCACCTCGCATTCCGGATGGTGAAGGACCAGGTGCCCCCGGTGCTTTTTGACAAGCGGCTTGTAGAGGTGAACCTCACGGAACTTATCGCGAATGCGTCCACCGAGGTGCTCGCGGGGCGGCTCGGGAAGGTCGTCGAGGAAATCGCGCTCGCCGGTAACATCGTGCTCTTCCTGCCGAACGTGCACGACCTCTTTCGACTCGCCGGCAAGGGTGCGGTGAACCCCATCGACCTTCTCCTGCCGGTTTTCCGGAGTGCGGCGATTCCGGTCATCTGTGAGACCTTCCCGCGGGAGTTCAAGCAGTATATCGAGCAACGGACCGACTTCCTCGAGCTTTTCGAGACGGTGCCCATCGATGAAATTACGGAAGCCGAAGCCACCCGATTTCTCGTCTACGCAGCCCTGCTTTTGGAGCGCGAGTACCGCATTGTCATCACCTTCCACGCGGCTCGCCGTGCGGTACAGCTCGCGCATCGGTACTTCCGGCATAAGCTCCTGCCCGGGAGTGCCTTAGACCTTCTGAAGCTCGCGCTCGCGAAGGCAGCCGCCGAGCGACGCACGACGCTCGACGAGGCAACGGTCATTGCTGTTGCGGAGACACAGAGCAAAATTCCCATTCAGCAGGCGGGGACCGCCGAAACGGAAAAGCTCCTAAACCTCGAGGCGCTCATTCACCGGAAGCTCGTGAACCAGGCGCCGGCGGTCACGGCGGTCGCCCGCGCGCTTCGTGAGTACCGGAGCGGGCTCGCGCGCTCGTCCGGTCCCATCGCCACCTTCCTCTTCGTGGGGCCGACCGGGGTGGGGAAGACGGAGCTTGCGAAGATACTGACCGCCATACAGTTCGGTTCGAAGGACCTCATGCACCGGTTTGACATGTCCGAGTATCAGGAGAAGTCGAGTATCCAGCGGTTCATCGGCACGCCGGACGGCGAGCGGACCGGAGCTTTAACCGACGCGGTGCTCCGCGATCCGTACAGCCTCATCCTCCTCGACGAGTTCGAGAAGGCGCATTCGGACATCCTGAACCTCTTTCTCCAGGTATTCGACGACGGTCGGCTCACCGACAGTCTCGGACGCACAGCGGATTTTTCGAATACCATCATTATCGCAACCTCGAATGCGCACTCGGTCTACATCCAGGATGAGGTCAAAAAAGGCAGAACGACCGAGGATATTTCCGACGAATTGAAGTCAAAACTCACCGAGTACTTCCGGCCCGAGCTCCTGAACCGTTTTTCTGATATCATTGTGTTTCGGAACCTCTCCGTAGACGAGATCGCGACCATCGCCGGGTTCCTCATCCGCGATGTTGCCGATTCGCTCCGCGAGACGCACGGCATCGAGCTCGCCGCGACAGACGCCGCGATTCGGAGGCTCGCCGAGCTGGGGTGGAGCCCCACGTTCGGCGCCCGGCCGCTCCGTGCGACCATCTCGGAGCGCGTGAAGAGCGTGCTTGCGGAAAAGTTGCTCCGAAAGGAGATCGACCGGGGGAACGCAATCGAGCTCGACGTCGAGGGGGACACCTTCCAGTTCTCGGTAACCGCATAACTACCATGGATCTCGGCAGCATCCACATTCGTTTGAAGTTTCCGACGGTGAACCGGATCGTCCGGGCGTTCGTCGTGGGTGACCTCCTCTTTTGGGGCGGTTGGGGGCTCGTGGGTCCAATCTTCGCGCTCTTTGTTCTCGACCGCATTGTGGGAGCGGATGCAATCACGGTCGGCGTCGCCGTCGCCATCTACTGGGCGACGCGCGCCGCGGTTCAGATGCCGGTCGCGGTCTATATCGACCGGCATAACGGGGAACGCGATGACTTTCACGCGCTCATTTTCGGCCTCATACTCGGCGGCGTCTCGGCGCTCGCCTACCTCACCATCACGACCCCTGTGGGGCTCTTTGCGGTCGCGCTGGTCCAGGGCGTTGCCTTCGGGTTCTACTCGCCGGCATGGTATGCCATCTTTTCGCGCCACCTCGACAAAGGGTCGGGCGCGTTCGATTGGGCGCTCGACGGGACCGGTGTCGCCCTGGTTTCTGGTGCCTCCGCGTTCATTGGGGGTGCGATTGCCCAGCTCCTCGGTTTCACCGCCCTCTACCTTGTCGCGGGCGGGCTCTCGTTTGGGTCGGCGTTCCTCCTTCTCACGGTGCCGCGTGTCTTGTTTCCCGCACCGACCGCCGTTCCCGCTACCCCGCCGCCGACCGGTGGACCGCATTTGCCGGGTGGGCACCGATAGAGAAATGCCCGGATGATTCCCCAGAGGCGAGACCTCAAGGTTCCCCGAGGTCTCGCCTCTGGTTTCGTGGTATTATTGCCCCACACCAAACCTTTCATGGTATCCCGAGAAATATCAGCAGGCATGATCATCTACCGGCAGACGTCGGACGGACCGAAATTTCTCCTTACGTATCACGGCGGCCGGAATTGGAGCTTCCCGAAGGGGAAGCTAGACGGCGAGTCCAACTTCAAGGCGGCGCTCCGGGAGGTTGAGGAGGAGACCGGCATTGCGGAGGGAGACCTTCGGTTCAAACACCACTTCAAGATTCGTGACCAGTTTGTGTTCACCCGAGATCGCGAGCGTATCTTCAAGACCATTACCTATTATCTCGCCGAGACGAAGAAGATCGCCATCACTCTCCCCGCACGGGGCGACGACGCGCCCGGCGAGCCCCACGAAGGGTACGGCTGGTTTCTGTACCGTGACGCGCTCCGGATGCTCGTGGCTCCGAATCTCAAGCGGAACCTGAAGCGGGCGTACGAGCTGGTGAGCCCCGTCCCGCTGAGCCGCGGGGGGCAGGTCGGACCGAAAGCGGCACACGGGAATCGGGTGCATCATAGGTATCGGCCGCCGCCAATCCGCCCCTGAGCTTCCCGAGGTGAAACCTTGGGGATTCAAACCGAAAGCCGATAGAGGCGAGACCTCGGGGAGCCCTGAGGTCTCGCCTCTGTAAATTCATGAATATTTACCACCGCAGCAATTTCGCGCCGACCTTCACTGCCCGGGTCTACCAGGTGCTTCGCCGTGTTCCTCGTGGGAAGGTGACGACCTATGCCGCGCTCGCCCGGGCGGTCGGGCGGCCCGGCGCCTCCCGCGCCGTGGGGAACGCGATGAACCGGAACCCGTTCCCTTCGGCTCCGCTCAGGGCAGGCGCCCGCACAGTTCCGTGCCATCGCGTCGTCCGGTCGGACGGAATGGTGGGCGGGTTCGCGCGCGGGACCAAACGGAAGATCAAGATGCTGAAGCGGGAAGGTGTGAAAATAGAGCAGGGGAAAATCGATCTCAAGCGGTTCGGGTATAAGCTTCTGGAGAGTGACTAAAAAACCTCCCGGGTGGGAGGTTCTCGATTTGCTAGCGGACGAATTCGACGATGCGCTTGAATATGTCCGGATGTTTCACGGCGAGCTCGGAGAGCACCTTCCGGTCGAGCTTCACCCCTTTTTTCTTCAGCGCGGCAATAAAGGTGCTGTACGTCATGCCGTGCTCGCGGACTGCGGCGTTCAAGCGGACGTTCCAGAGCGCGCGGTAGACGCGCTTCTTCTCCTTCCGCCCCTTGAAGGCGCGGGACTGTGAGTGGAGGAGCGCCTCCTTTGCGGCGCGTTCCTTTGACTTCCTGCCCCAACGGAACCCCTTCGCCTGTTTCAGGACGCTACGGCGTTTTTTAGTGGCACTCGTACCTCGTTTGACTCGGGTCATACGTATTCGTTAATTTGTGAGATTCCTGGAGAGTTCCTCGCGGTGGATGCCGGCGAGCTTCCGGAGCCGCCGCTTATGTCGAATCTGGGCGCCCGTCTTGTTCATCCGGGAATGTCCGAGCGTGGTCGACCGGCGGCGAATCTTGCCGCGGCCGGTAATCTTCAGGCGAGTTGAGTAGCTTTTTTGCATTATTTTTTAGCTATCTGGGTGATGAACCCCCGGCCGCCCCACCGCGGCGGCATCACCACCGTGAATGGAGTCTTGATGAGTGTACGGAAGGCGGCGAGTTTCTGCAAGCCCCACTCCTTATTTCCCTTCTCGCGCCCGCGGAGCGCGATCATGATCTCGACGCGGTGCCCGTTGGTGAGGAACTCCTCAACCTTCTTCAGCCGGACCTCAAGGTCATTCTTTCCCATTCGCACCGTGATGCGGACCTGCTTCAGGTCTTTCACACGCTGGGCAAGCCGCTGCTTCTTGAACTCCTTCTCCTTTTGGTACCGGAACTTATCGTAGGCGATAATCCGGGCGACGGGCGGCTTAGCGTTCGGGGCGACCTCAATGAGGTCCAGACCCTGGTCCCGGGCGAGCTGGAGAGCTTCCGCGATCGGGAGGACGCCCAAGCTCTCATTGTCGGCGCCGACCACCCGGACCTCCGGTGCGGTGATGTAGTTGTTGATCCGATACTGAATGAACCCATGCTACCCGATGAGCCCCGAAATGTAAACGGGATCGGGTACTGTTGACCGAACCAGCGAAGGCGAGTAGTGTCACAATATCTTTCACAATATATGGGGACACTATGGTAACCGAGAGGGACTGGAAACTACTTGGTGATCAGTACTTTACAGCATATGGTAGGCAAGGGGAAGCTCCGGAGTGCCAAGTATTTTTTGAGAATTGTAAACAACTCGAACAGCTCGGGGTACTGACACGCGAGAAAGAAGGTTCATGGGGGTTTGAATCCTTTTTCCGTGATGAGAAAGTGGCGAGAGGTCTCGACGACTTCTACTTCGTGAGGCGGGACGATGCGGCGCTCTTTGGAAAGCTGTGTTTTGGTGGATTCTGGATGCTCCATCAATTTGGAGAGCTCTAAATATTTTTATTAACAGGCGTCTACCACGACAGTAGGATGGTACCAGTTATTCTAGGAGGATAGTATGACCATAGGGTGGGGCACCCTTCACGATCAGTTTGTGGAGGCAACAGCGACCCCAGAGGGTTCGCTGGAATGGAGGCATTTTCAAAGGAGCTGTGCGCATCTCGAGCGGCTCGGCATTTTGACGTCGGCGAAGGCGAACGCATGGGGGTTCCGGTTTGGTACAACTGAAATGTCAGAAGGCCTCAACGGGTATTATTTTGTCGAGCGAGTAGATGCGGTTGCGTTCGGGAACGCGCATTTCCCAGACGGGCGATTTTGGGAGCCGGCCTTCTTTGGGGAGCTCTTTTTTACCGTCGCATCCGGGGATCGGACATCGTTTCCTGCGGGGCGCTAGTAGATCGGTCGACGCGCGGAGAACCCGCGCGTTGTTTATTTACCATGTTAGAAATTTACATACACACCCGCCTACCGGACATGCAGGCCTGATGCTTGAAATGGTGCGTTATTGCTACACATGGGTAGGTAGATGTACGTTAGCGTGTAAATTTCTAACAGGGTAAACTGACTATCATATGGGTGCGCTCCGAAGATTCTGGCGGCGGCTCGGGCCCGGGTTCGTGACCGGCATGTCCGACAACGACTCGTCGGGCATCGCGACCTACACGCAGGTCGGCGCCGCCTTCGGCACGGGCCAGCTGTGGGCGCCCCTCTTCACCTTTCCGCTCATGGCGGTGGTACAGGAGATTTGTGGGCGAATCGGGCTCGTCTCGGGCAGGGGCATCGCCGCGGTGGTGAAGGCGCACTACGGCCGCCGGGTGCTCTGGGGCGCGGTCACGCTCCTCGTCGTCGCGAACGTGGTGAACATCGGCGCCGACCTCGGCGCGATGGCTGCCGCCGCCGGGTTGGTGCTTCCGCTCCCCGTTCCGGTTCTCCTCATCGCATTCACGCTTGGCATCCTCGCGCTTGAGGTGCTCATACCGTACCGGCAGTACGCGAAAATTCTGAAGTGGCTCACGCTCGCATTTCTCGCATACGTCGCGACCGCGTTCATCGTCGGTGCGGATTGGGGGGCGCTCCTCCTCGCGACCATAGTACCGAAGGTTGAATTTTCATCCGGGTACCTCTTAGCGCTCGTCGCCTTCCTCGGCACGACCATCTCGCCCTACCTCTTCTTTTGGCAGGCGGATGAGGAGGTGGAGGAGGAGGTGGCGCATCACCGATTGCACGCGATGGGTGAAGGAACGCCCACGGTGACCGGTCGGGCGGTGCGCGCCATGCGACGCGACACGGTGATTGGCATGTTCCTCTCAAATCTCATTGCCTGGTTCATCATGGTGACGGCCGCCGCGACGCTCCATGCGAACGGCATCACCAACATCGAGACCGCGGACCAGGCGGCGCAGGCACTCGTGCCCCTCGCGGGACCGTTTACCGCCGCGCTCTTCGCGCTCGGCATCGTGGGCGCCGGCCTCTTGGGCGTGCCGGTCCTCGCCGGGTCCGCCTCCTACGCGGTCGCGGAGGCGGCAGGGTGGCGCGAGGGGCTCTCCCTCAAATTCCGCCGCGCCCGCGGTTTCTACGGCGTACTTGGAGCGGCGACGCTCATCGGGCTCTTCCTGAACTTTCTGTCCATTCCACCCTTCAAGCTCCTCTACTACGCCGCGGCGCTGAACGGGCTTTTGGCGCCGCCGCTCCTTGTGCTCATTCTCCTTGTCGCGCGGCGCGCGGACGTGCTGGGCAAGTACCGGGAGCGGCGAGGAACCCTCGTTGCGGGGTGGCTCACCGTCGCCGTTATGGCCGCCGCGGGCATCGGCCTCATCATATCGTTTGTCTAGCGCCATTCTTTATACTGAATCCATGCCTCCACAACGAACGCCACAGGGATACGCGCCGGTCGGCCGCCACGCCTTCCTACGGAAGCTCACCCCGATTCTCTCGCCGCGCGGCCTCGAGCAGGTTATGACCGCCTACATCCTCGCGAAGTATGGCCACATGAACCAGATGCGCGAGGTGGGGCACGTCCGCTACTTCGAGCACCCGAAGTCGGTTGCCTGGATACTCGTAAACGAGCTCCGGGTAGACGATGCGGAGACCATCGTGATGGCTCTCCTCCACGACACGCTCGAGGACTCACACATCCTCACGCCGTACCGCATAGAGCTGAACTTCGGGAAGCAGGTGGTGGTGGGGCTCCAGCTTCTCACGAAGAAGCCGAAGCCCGGGTACGTCGCGCGGCTTGTCGAGTACGCCTCGGCGAAGGTACTTCTCGTGAAGCTCGCCGACCGCCTCCACAACCTCCGCACGCTCTACGGGTGCACGAAGACGAAGCAGCGCGACCAGATTCAAGAGACGAAACAGTACTACCTCCCGCTCGCCCTACACCTCCGGCATCTTTTGCCGGCGAAAGACCGCTGGCGTGCCGACTACCTCGAGCGCGAAATCCGGAAGTGCATCGCGGAGTACGAGAAGTAGGGTTTGTATGCAAAAACGCCCCGACATGTGGTCGGGGGCGTCCTATTGATTAGAGTATCGAGTGCTTCAGTATTTCTACCTGGCGCTCGATCTCGCCTTCTTTCATCTCGGTCAGTCGCTTCGGAAGGAGTTCGATGTAGCTGCAGTGAAGTGCAGCAATGAGCTCCTGGAAGTGTCGCTTCGACATAATGGATCGACTTGCTTGCCATCGGCCAAGCACGTCAACAATAGGTATTTCCTTTTGTTGACGTTTTCGCTCCGCCAGCACTTCCGCGACGAAGTTTCGAAAGTCGCGGTTTGAGTAGTAGAGCGTCTTCGCGAAGACCGTCTCAAGCTCCTCGTCCGTGAGTTCCATCTTCTTCTTCAGGAAGATTTCCCGGATGTAGCTTTTCCGCTCCGCATCTTCCAAATCAAAGATGGGAATCTGAATCGGCGCTCGGCTCTTCACGTCTGGGTCGAGCTCGTCGGGTCGTGAGGTCATGAGACCCCAGACAACCTTCCCTAAAAGGGATGGGTCGCCCATCATCTTGATGACGTTCCCTGCGAGCCGCTTCTCCGTTTCGTGGGTGTCGTTCCCGTGCACGCTGCCGAAAGCGGTATGCGCCTCATCTACGAGGATTAAGATGCGTCCGAGCGTTGAGACGTACCAGCGAAACATCTCGAAGAACCGATCTGTTTCACTGAAGTACGACCCACGGATGTTGCCGAGTTCGATGACAACCCTCCCGGATTCCGCGGCGAACGCCTCAAGGTGAAAGGTCTTGCCGACTCCGTTCGATCCCGCTACGAGCACCGCAGAAACCGCAGTTTCCGGATCCTCGCACCGCTCGAATGTATACTGCAAGAGTTCCTTCGTTCTCGCATACCCGACGATATCGGTTGACCGATGCGTCGGATACTTGATCCGAATGATGTCGCCCAATTTCGCCTGGAGCAGGCGATTTACCTCATCGACCACTTGCCCTCTGGTGATTTCGCCTTTGTTTGATGCGGAGAATCGCAGCAGCTCATGCATCGTTGTGATGGTGAGTCCCGCAGCACTCTCGATGAACAGCTCCTTCGACTTTTCGAACGACACCGTGTTGTTTTCAAGGAATCGTTCCGTGAAGTGCGTCCGTTCGTCGGAGTTAGGGAGCTGTATCTCGATGTGCGCCGCATGCGGCAGGGCGGTCACCTTCGTATTCACTTCGGCGCGTACCGAGCTTACCAGGATGATAAGCTCGGAGCTTGATGCGAACGCGGGGTCATTCACCCATGAGAGGAAGAACGCCAGCCGTTCCCGGTCCGCGTCACTTAGGCGTGAGCCGTCTCCTTCAGGAAACAGCATTCCCGTATGCTGAACAACGAGGCAGAGAGGTTTTTCTCCATGTCCGCGCCTATCCTTCTTTTCTCGGGTTTCCTCCATGATTCGTGCCCGCCGAAAGGCGTGCATGAGGTCCTTGAGGAGTACCAGATTGGGGAGCGGGCTATGGCGGACATCTACCACCAGATCCGCTATTGGTGTTTTCGTCTTTTTTTCAGAGAGCACGTTCGCGTATGAGTATGTCGCCTCGACATACTCTTCCGCGCCGTTTCCTACGAATTCCACCCCGGTGCCTATGTCGTACCGCAGGATGGTCATAGTCTCCTGGAGCTCATTTTGAAGTACTTGCTCCAGCGAAAGGTAGCGACCACTATTGGGGCTCCAGAAGAGATCATTCACATTGCCGGTGAAGAGCACGATGCCCTTTCCCCGGAACCGGTACGCCTCGTGGAGCTGTTCAATAAACCGAGGTGCGTTCATGAGGTCCTCCTCCACTCCGCCGCATCCACTGTTCGGAACGAGTCAGGATGGGTGAGGTGAAAGTCACCAATGTATTTCTTCTTTGATCCGTCGAGATCTTCCATAAGCTGTTTTTCAATTGCATTCAACTCCGGAGAGTACTTCTCATCCAGTGTTGATGTTCTTTGCAGTGGAAAATCAGAGATTATCTTGGACCCCTGCGTACCCGGCTCACCTCCATTATCCGTTTTGTAGTACTGCGAGAGCGCGATGACGCGCGTACCGAGAAACAATGCTTCGCGGAGTTCGTGGGTAACGAAGAAGATGGTCATTTGGTACTTCTGGTGAAGTTCCAAAATGAACTGCTGCATCTTCTGGCGCGTCACCGCGTCGAGCGCACCGAACGGTTCGTCCATCAGAAAGACTTTCGGCTTCATGATGGCCGCCGACGCGATTGCGACGCGTTGCCTCATGCCACCTGAGAGTTCGAAGGGGTACTTCCCCGCGTCAGCCTCGCTGAGGCCGATGCGGTTCAGGTACTCCAAGGCCTGCTCCTCAATGGCATAGAGCGGTCCCTTCGGGAGAAGGTTCCCGACGCGTTTTCCGAGCCAACACTCAGCTCCTCGGCGGAGCTTTATGATTGCCCTGCCGATGATGCCGCCCACGAACGAGTGCCGCTCGTGGACAGGGCCGAACATGATGTTTTCGAGCACGGTCAGGTTCGGAAATAAACCGTACTGTTGGAAGACTATCCCTCGGTCACGATGGATTCCCGTGACCGGTGTTCCTTCGATAGTGACACTGCCACGAACTGGCTGCTCACTTCCGAGTATGAGTCGGAGCATGGTTGATTTCCCGCAGCCGGTGGGACCCACAATGGTTGTGAATTCCCCCTCCCTGATTCGGAGGTCGATGTCATTCAGGACTCGCTTGTGTCCATAGGCCTGATGGACGTCTGTAAGCTCAATGAAGCTCATTCTTTATCTCCTTTCCTATTTGTCGAGCCATTTGTAGCGTAGCCGCACGTACCACCGAATACTAAGATCGATAGTGACAAGTGCGAGCGTCGCGGTGATAACGTACACCAGAATTACGTCCACAGCACTGAATCGCTGGACGTAGAAGGTCCGGTACCCAATGCCGACCGCGGAGACCACTGCCTCTGCGGCAAGAAGCGCCAGAAAGATCGCCTTCAAGCTTGATCGGAAGACGTGGAGCACCCGGGGAAAGATATTTTTGAAGACCACTAGATAGGTGATCTCCGCATTGCTCGCCCCAAGCGTTTTTGCCTTTATCCTAAGTTCTTTTGGGAAGCTCTTCGTGATAAGCTGCGTGTCGAGCGCAATAGTCGGGAAGACGGTAATCACAATGATTGCCACTTTTGCTATATCGCCCGTACCGAGCACTACGAAGATGAGTGCGAGGAGCAGGATCGGCGGTATTTTATCCACCACCGTAAGACTCCTCAAAGAGAGGTCCTCCACCCATTGATAGAGCCCCATATGGAGCCCCACGAGCGCGGCAAGGAAGAGCCAGGGAAGCGCCCAAAGAAAGCGTTCGCCACTCGCTCGAACATCCTTCCAAAGCCGGTAGTCGCCTGCCTTATCTGGCTCGAGCGCATACCGCTGAAAGGCCTCGTAAACTTTTGTTGGCGTCGGTGTGAGCTTCTCATCAGGATTCTCCTCGGTGCGATGGTATGCTGTTGTTGTATACCACCCCGCAAGAAGAATGATGGGGAGCCATGATAGCACCAACTTCCACGTCCTGGTCGTTTTCCCGTCCATCCCGAAGATTCGGGAGAGGTAGGTTGCGACATTACAAGTGAAGCTTGTGAGTAGCTGCACGAAGTGCGCCACACGAGATTTGAGTATTGTTTGCAACTGACAATTCCTTTCTGTGTTGTGATTGAAGTATTAAACTGTAAATATCGCTGGCTCCATTGTAAATAAAAATCGGGGGTTTGTCAACCCCCGATTCAGATGATGACTACCCTACCCACTCTTCCTACAGCTTGCCCTCTGCGGCAAGCTTCATGTACGTGGTGTCGAACCACAGACGAATCCGCTTGGGATTCCCCAAAATAGATCCGTCGGGGAACTGAATTCCCACGTCATCAACTGACTTCACTCCCTCTCCGAACAAACCATTTTTGAAGCTGAATTTTCGCACCCGGTCCATGGCGACCTTGAAGTTCGAGTTCAAGGTAAATTCCACCGCGTCCGCAGCGTTGTAGAACATCGCGGTGGTCGCGAGCTGCGACCGGAATTCGGTGAGCTTCGTTTCATCAGACGCCTTCGGATTGCCCGATTTGTCCGCCATGTAGATGATGGCGTCGTCCGATGCTTTTCCTCGTTTCTGCATGAGCGCCATGGTTTCGTACCATGCGCCCGTGAGTGCCTTCCCGAGTGCGGGGTTTGCGTCCAGAACATCCTTGTTCACAATCATGAGGTCAAGGATTTCCCCTGGAATCTGCGCGGACCCGAAGAGCTTCTTCACACCCGGCATCTGCCGGATTTCAAGCACCATCGGGTTCCAGGTGACGAGGGCCTTCAAAGACGCGTTGTCCCGGAATATGTTGGGAATCTGGTTCTCGTCATTCGTATTTTGAATGACGATCTGGTCCTCTCGCATACCGTTCATCTCGAGCCCACGAGCAACAAGGTACTGCGATACCGTTCCCTGAACCATCAGGACGTCTTGTCCCGCAAGTCCCTGCATGTTCGAGACTCCTCGCCCAAGTACCTGGTCGTTGTCGTTGGAGTAGTCCCCCACAATCATGGCGACGCAGGGGATGCCGGCTGCCGCAGACATGTTCAAGATATCCATGTTCGTTGCGACGACCGCGTCCGCCTTTCGTGCGGTGAATTCATTGAGTGTGGCGATGTACGACGCCTGCTCGAGTTGAATGGTAATCCCGTGCTTTGCAGCGTGCTTCTTCAAAATGCCGCTGTACTCCGCGTACGGCCACGGCATCCATCCCACGTAGATTGACCACTTCACGACGAATGTTTTCTTCTTCTCGCCCTTCGCGCTTGCCGGCTGCAACGCAGCAATACAGAGCGCAAAGAGGATACAGAGAACAGACAGTGTTCGTTTCATTACAACCTCCCTTAAAAGTGAAAAATGAATCTGGTGGGGGAGTGTTTCTCCGCCCACCAGGTGTTACTACTGTTACTGCCTTACGAGATCCGGACGCTCCTCCGGTTTTTTGGTACCGGACTTTGCGTCTTTTTCCGCTGCTCGAGCGGCAAGTATTGCATCGAGCTTTCCTCGCGCCGCCGCGGTTTTTCCCTCTTTGTCGTATTGCGCGTCCTGGAGCTTCACGTCTGCCCCAGAGAGTTTCTCGGAAATACGCGCCTTGGCGCTCAATTCCCGATTTGCCTTCAGTACAACATCGATTGGTCCACGCTCAAGCGACGTCTGCAGGTTTTGCAAACGATCGTTTAAGCTAATGATCTGCTTGGAGGTGATGAACTTCGCGATCTCCTCGGCCTTCTGTTTCGGTAATCGCTGTATCTCCCGCTGCATCTCAGAGAGCTGCATGAGATATTTATCCATCGTTCCACCAAGTTCCTTGAGCTCGGTTTCGAGTTGTGCCTGTTCTGTCTCAATCTCATCAATGCGGAGCTGGAACGCCTCGTACGCCTTCGCGTGCTTGTCATATGCTGCGGTGTCGTTTGCGGTTTTTGCCTTCTCTGCTAGCGCAATTGCGCCGTCGCGTTTCCTGATCAGGTCCGTTTCTTCGGTGTTGAGGTCTTCAAACCGTGCGCGTTTCTGTTCGGCAATCGCCTCGACCTGCGACACAGCGTCACGGAACCCCTTATAGCGGGTTACCATGTCGTCGTGTGTGATGTCGAATGCGTCACTGATGCCTTCCACGGAACCTGAGAATTGCCGATCGGCAGCCCTCACGAGCCCCAATGTTTTTCGCAGCTTGTAGAGCGTGAAAAATCTCCACAGTGCCGCAAAGAATCCAATATTTCCCTCTTCCATTACTATTCCTTTCTGTTAGTGTGATTGTTTAATTTTTCTGTCCTGCCCGTTCGTAGACAGCCTCCTCTTCTCTGGTCATGGCACCGCTTGTTGATCGAAGCTTCTCCTCGACTTTTTTTGCGGCTTGCACCGCTCGTTCAAGTTCGGTGAGTGCGTCAGTTTTTTCAGCGAGCGAAACCTTGCCAGTGCTCGTGATGAGTCGGGTGAGTTGCATATATGAGGTATCGAGGGCTGATTCACAGACCTCACACCGTGCCATGAGCTCTTGAATGTACTCTTCCTGCTGTGAAAAGACCTCGAGCCGCTTTTGGTGACTCTCAATCTTCGTCCGCAGGTTGGTGAGTTCACTCTCTTTTTTCTGCTTTGATTTCTCAAGTTTAGCAAGCTCTGCAACCCACGTGTCACGCTCTTCCTCAAGCGAATGGGTATCCATTTTTTGGAGCGCACGGAATGTGTTCATCGCTTGGCGGAGCAGTTCGATGCCATGTTGGAAGGTATTCTCCGCGAGCAGAAAGTAGTACTGCCCACTCTCGGTACTTTTCCCTTCCACGCTATCTCCGATTAGGAAATCGCGGAGACGGTAGTAGGCTTCTTTAAGCTCACCCGCTTCCTTTGCGCCTTCGTCAAAACCTGCATTCTCGCACTCTCGTGCGAAGTCACGGATTGATTGACGCTGCGCCTCGTCGCGACGTGTTCGGAGCTCCTGCACATACTCTTCGGCGACACGCTCTCCTTTGATGAAGTAGTGCCAGATGAATGATCCGGCACTCACCCCTCCACTAAGAAGTCCCGCGATGAGAGCTGCTGGTGCAACGAGCACGACCCCCGCAAGCACGCAGACCGTTCCAATAGCGAGGGGAATCACGGTGAGTGGCTCCTTGCTCGCTTGGGCCAGCACGTGTCTCTGCACCGAGGACCCTTTGAAGTCCTCCGGTGTTGGAGCTGCGACGTTCCCTGAGGGGGCGTCGCGTCCCCGCTTGGAATTCATGTACTGCCTCCTTTTTGTTAGTTAGAGTGGAAAATCTTTTTCGAGGAGGACGAACTCGACTCGTGCGAGCCGCATCATTCGTTCCCTCGGTGGAATAGTCGGATCTGACGGTGGGGGCATGCTGCTCCCTACGCCGCTCGCATACACGCGGTTTTCGTTAATGGCGTGCACCGCGATGAGCCGCTGTTTCACCACCTCCGCTCGCTCTGTAGAGAGCCGGAGATTGTCAGATTCATCGTCGCCCGGAGCCGTGTGGCCTCGGACGAGGATTCGGTACCCTGGATAGTTGTTTGCGAGGAGCTGGGCCAGCTCGTCGACCTTGGTTTTACCGAAGTCGTCGAGGTAGTTTGTCCCTCGCTGGAAGGTAATTTGCTCCAATCGGAGCGAACCGACTTCCTGGAGCTGTTTCCACTGCCCATCGGTGAGCGGGAGAAATTCAGTTATCTGAGATCCTCCCACGCTGACAGGTGCGACACCGGTTGATGCCAGTTCCTTCAGAAAGCTGCTGTTTATAATAAACAGCGGGTTTCCTTCGGGGAGCGGATCGCTCTGGATGCGCCCCATGCGTATCATGGCGTTCCTGCATGCGATGATCGTGTTCACGATGCCGTCGCGCGCCGGTGCTCCAGGTGTCGCGGGAATCGCGAACTGCTGCTCGAGGTTCTCGCGGAGATCGAACCAATCGATTTTTTTGACGATCGATGGCGCGATACTCTTGTCGAACCCGCGGCTCGACAGGTTCTCCTCGACCTCTTGGATGAGGCGTCCCTGGTCGCTCTCGTAGGTGTCGAGCGAGCGGAAGTACGCCTTGAGGAAGTTGAGGACCTGCTCATGTTTCTTGTCGACATAGTCGCGTCGAAAAACGACGACATCGATAATGTATCCGGCAGCCTTGTCTGACCCCCACACGTACTGCACATTCGGCAGACGCAGGGCTTCGGACAGGTATGGTTCCCAGAGGACGAACACGTCTCCCTCGCCCCGCTTCAGCCGCTCGAACACCTCTTTGCAGGAACCCACCGGCACCCGCCAGTGTGAACTCGCGCGGAGTTGGTTGAGGCCGAAGTCCGCAACCGTGAAGTCGACGAGAAACTCGGACGGACTCGCGTCCGTGTAGACGAATTTCAGGTTTGGGTTATTCAGCGCTTTCACGGTTGCCGACGGCACGCGGTTGGTGAGAACTGTGAGACCATCTGCACCCCGTGATTCTGCAATACCCATGGTAATGACACCCGGGTACCCGTGTGCTTTCCCATGCTGGAGGTACTCCTTTACGGGGAGCACAATTGCGTCGTACTCATCATCGGCGAACTTCTTGAGACGATCGGCGTAGTTTCCGCCATCATCCACGTAGTTCACCTGCATCCCCTGTGCGGCGAGCTGACTGCGGGTCTCCTGAGCTGTCAGGAAGAAGTACCCGTAGTAGTCGTCGCCGCCCATGCGTATCGTTTCCGATACGTTGGATGCGTCGCTCGTTTTTGTGAGTTTGTTTTTGAAGAACGTGGGTTTGAGCACCCACAGGACTCCAACCACAAGCCCTCCAACGAGCACGATGAAGAGCGCTATCCCTAGTGCTTTCTGCTTCATTTCTTACTCCTTTAGGTTGTTTTTCTGTTATGAATATACTGGGAGTACACTAGCAGAAAGTGGTGATTTTGTCAATTTCGTTTGCCTTTTAAGGCATGCCTAGAAAGATCAGAAAGCAAAAACCCCCAGCATGGTGCCGGGGGCCTGTTTCTTTACTGCTTACTACTTCTATTTCCCACCGAATGTGGTGGGGTCGAACGAGTCTGCCTCGCCGAGGGTCTCCTCGAGGCCTTTTGCAAGGTCTATGGAGGAGTTCGCGGTTCGGTAGCTCGTTGAGTATTTCCGGAGCGAATGATCGGCGTCCATACAGAAACCGATCGTGTAAATCGGGAAGCCGGATTTTCGAGCATACTCGCCGGCCCGATCAATCGACATGCCGGTCGCTTCGCCGTCGGTGATCGCGATGATTCGGTACTCGCCGTACCCGAGCTGGAGCTTGTAGCGCTCGGCAAGCTTATTCGTCGCAACGACGATTGCTTCACCGAGTGGGGTACCGCCACCACTCCCCGTTGCTTGGACGGCAGCGAGGAATGCCGCACGATCAGTCGAAAGCGGCACCACCTCCACGACGTCGCCGTCGGTGAGTAGGCAGAGCCCGAGATTAACGTCCTTGGGGACCTTCGCCACGAACTCCGTGGTTGCCCATTGTGCGGCGCGCATCTTGTCATAGAATGACTTATCGCCACCACCGCACACGTCTTCAGCCATGGAGCCGGAGCAGTCCAGAATCACATAGAAGTTTTTCTGGAGGCTGATTGCGGCCCCAGGAAGGTTCTCATCGAGCGGAATGCCACCGTTTTCTGCAGCGACCTCCGCCTTTTCCTCAACCTTCTCAACCGTACCTGACCCCGAGGACTGCTTTTGTACGCAGCTACCGAGCCCGAACAGGAGGACGAGGGTAATAATCCAGTATGATTTCATGGGTTGCCCCCTCACTTTTCAAATGAAGTTGATTCGCCCTCGAGTGAAACCATGCGGAAGACGACACGGAAGTTCTGCTTCCACTGCTCCTCCGTTGCCGGTTTCGGGTACTTGGGGTGCTTCACTCCAACACCCGCCACTGTAACCTTTGAGGCATCAATGGGTGTACCGCGCTTCTTGCAGAATGCGATGAAACTTTTTCGAACTTCATTTGCCCGCTCGAGTGAGGTGTTTTTTGCCGCCTGTTCGACGAGCGCCACTGTTGGGTCATTCGCAACGCGCATCTTTGCGACCTTCGTTGGGTCAGAATGACCTTCAACGACGACGATGGCGCCACCGAACGCATCGATAGCTCCCTGCGCTTCGCGGAAGTTATCCGAGTACTCATCGGTTGAGAACTCGGTCTGGTTTGGCTTGAAGAGGATTTCGAACGAGGGGAGCATTGCACTCTCCGCGAATGAGCCCGACTCGCCTTCGATTCTTTTCGCCACGAACGCCTCAACCTTTTTGGGGTTGTAGGCTTCCGTTGGTTCCGCGGGTACGCTCTTTGCGTACCGGAGTCCCGCCGCGAGTGCGGCATAGTTCCAGTTCGCATCAGTGAGGTTCACACGCGATCGCATGATGCCCATCTTTACGAAGGAAGACTGAATCTCTTTTGTGAGCGTCTCCATGTTTCTTGTACCGCCTTTCCCGGTGAAGAACTGCATGTTGCCGTTGTAATCAACGAACGTGCAGCCCTGGAGCATGCCTGCTACATCACTTCCGAGATTTGCGGAGCCGAGTAGGAGGTTTGCGGACTTTTGGAGGATTGAATTCCACTCGTCCTTCTGCGACTTCCAGTTTTTCTGGAGGTCACTGAATCCTTCCTGACCCTTCATGAGACCACCGACAAATTTCTCGACGGTCGTCCGATTTGCTTCGAGGTAGTCACTCCTCACCGCGTACCAGTCGGATATGATCCGAGAGGCGGTCGCAGTCGAGAAGGCTTTCCGTGCGCCGGGGACCCCACCTTCACTCGCTGTAAGCGATGCAGCGTCAATATCGATGCAGAGCACCGCGTCAATCGTCTGGTCATGCTGGAATGCTTCAACGGGGTTCCGAATCGGCCCTTGGTAGCCCGCCCCTGGTAGGGTGAGCTCCTCGAACCAGACGAATGTGACCTCGTTAGGACTCACCTTTGCGTTCAAAAGTATGTTTGCAATGAGGTCCATGTGTGGACCATACAATTGCAGAGCAATCTTCTTTCCGCGCAGGTCGGAGAGCTTCTTGATGGTGTTTCGAACCACCAAGACATCGCCACCCGTTGACCAGGTGAGTTTGTATATAGGCACGAGGGTGATCCCCTTTGCCTCAAGCGCCTCTGCCGCCGCATTTACCATGCCTGCGGTACCGCGAATGTACGGGGTCTTCCCTTGCACGCACATACGCACCTGCTTCACGAAGTTGTTTTCCAGGAACAGACGTCCCGAGATAAGCCCCTTCTCCAAAGCGTACTGCGTGGCGACGTCACCACCCCACGTGATGACAGGGATGGCGTCTTGGTCAGACACCGAACGGAGCTGGTCCGTTACAACGTCGACCAGCGGTCTTGCCTGGATGGTTTCAATCTTCTGAGCAAATCCCTGTGCAAAAATGCACATAAGGATCGCCACCACCGCGAAAAGCATCGCAGCGTGTTTCATCGGTACCTCCTTTTATTAGTGGAATGTATAGGGAGCGCGATTAGCTGGTGAGCTAGTCTGCTCCATTGGAAAAAGCTATTGTTCTTATAGCAGGGAAGTCATTTTTTGTCAAATATACCCGAAAAAGCAAACCCGCTCATATCGAGCGGGTTTCTGTACTTCTACCCCTTTTCTTCAATGAGAGAAAAGTCCTGTGTCTCATTGAACCTCTCCAACATTTTGAGGAACTCCTCCTCACCGGGGCGGATGAAGGAGCCACCTTCCGTGGCGAGCCCCTCATCGTTCAGACCGAAGTGCACTGCAACACGTTTCCCCTGGGCATACCGTGCGGCGCGTGCAACATCAGCGAGCCTCGGCGGGGCGTAGATTCCATTTTTGAGTGCGGTCTCAAGTATGGTGCCTCGTGCGGCGTATGTCGGGTTGAGGTGCATCGTCACCGCGATCCCGAATCTAGTCGCAAGCTTGTGCAGGTAGTCGATGCCATCCTGAATATCGCGCACCGCCTCCTCATCGGTCATATCAGGAACAGGTTTCTGCATGAAGTAGCATTTCAGGCGGAACCCGTGTTTTGCGAGCTTTTCCGCGAGATTTTCAACCTCTCGGAGCGAGAGCCCCTTCAGAAAGACCTTGTTGCGGATTCGGTCGTCGTATGCCTCGAAGCCGATGGCGACCTCAAGCGTGGTCGGGGTGGTGCCTTCGTGGATTGCCCGAGCGAGGATTTCCAATTCCTCCATATCCACGTAGTCCGGCTGGGTTTCGATGGTAAGCACTGCCAGGTTGGGGAGCTCGCGGTTCACGACGGCCATGAAGTACATGAGCGCCGTAGTCGAGAATATTTCCTGGTCGAACACCGAGCCGTTGTTGGAGAGTACCACCTGGCGGATATCTTTTCGATGTTTTCGAACGTCGGTGCGGCTGAAGAGCGTATCAACCTGCTTCATGATATCCAGGTATCCTATGTGGTGACTCGATGAGAGCGAGGGGAGATTGCATCCCGCACATTTGCCCCATCGGCACGCCTGTGTGTAGAACACGACAAAAAGTACCAGCCCATCAATAGAGTGCGTGAACCAGACCTGTGCCGGCTCTTTTTGCTTGTGTCCGTCGTCAAAGCCATAGGTTTTGGCGAAGAGTTTGCTCATAGTCATGCCTTCCTCCTGTATATGTGGTGTGAATAAAAAACTGATTATATAATAAAACTTATTAATAAATAAGTCAATAATATCGTATATTTGAATTTGCGCACGAGATATTGACATCTAGTTTTTATATTGCTATAATTTATCCAGCAAACGTTTGAATTCAAAAAAAGAGGAGGGATCTTGAAGAAAAAATTAACTTTACTCACGGTGCTCATGCTCACGAGCGTAGCCGCGTTGTCACAGCATGATGCGTCTCTGTACTTCAAGGAGACGCGCGTGAACGGGATCCACGGACGGTTCGATATCATTCCGTGGTACATGTACGGGATGACACCCGAAAGCCCGATTCTTCTCGACGTCCGGTATAATTTTGACGCTGAAAAAGCCGTCACCGGCTTTATTGGCAAGACGTTCGGGGGAGACAGTTTTACCGTCACTGGGGCCTTGGGATACATCGGTGGCCCGACTTACCAAGGTATTTCTCCCGAGATATATTTCTGGGGGAGATCTGGGGACTTCTCCTTCATTACCCTGATCCAACCGTCCTTCGGGGTAGCGGGGTACCAGGAATGTTTCTACCAATGGGGCGAATGGCTGTATGCCGTCGCACCGCATTGGGACCTGGGCCTCTCCCAGCAGGTGTATCGCGATTTTCTGCCTGGCGCGGAAACCGCGATTGACCTGGGGCTGGTTTTGAAGGCCACGTATGGAAACCTGTACGCGAAGGTGTTCGCGTATGGGAGCCCGACGCAGACAGAATTTGTGAAGGTCTACGCTGGTATTGGCGTGACCTTCTAAAGCAGAAAAAAGTAAGCCCCGGAATGATTCCGGGGCTTTTTGTTTACTGTTATTCAATTCGCTCGCGGCGTGCCTGCGAGCTGGAGAATGTCGCCCACGATCTTGTCTGACGCCATATCGGACATCGACAGGGCGAACTGGATGCCGAAGCGCTCGCAGATTGCGTTCGCGGTGCCGCGGTCGAAGATGCGGAGCACGATGCGGAGATTCGGATTGAACCACCGCGCGCCGAGACCGATCTTGAGCGACTGCATATCGTCATTCACCGCGGATATGATCGCGGCGGCCCTCCCTACGTTTGCGTTCGTGAGCGCGTAGCGCGCCGTCGCGTCCGCGATCATGACCGGGATGCCCCGCGCTCGTGCGAGCTCCACGTTCGGCGTCTCGAGCTCGCGCTCGATCACGAGGACCCGCAGCCCTTTTTCGAAGAGAGTTTCCGCGATGCGGTACCCGAGATTTCCGAGTCCGCACACAACGATGTGGTCTCGCATCCGGTACCGGCGCTTGCCGGTGGTTCGGAGTTCGTTCAGATGCGCCCACCAGGTGCCGGCGATGATGCCGATGCCAATAGGGACGATTGCGAAGGTCATGAGCAGTAGCGTGGTGCGGGTATTCTCGATCCACGGGTCGTACTGCTTCACCATCACGTCGCCGAACGAGAACGAGGTCACCTCGCTCGCGAAGTAGTAGTAGGCCTTTGTGAACGAGAGCCCCTCCGTCATCATGAAGAAGAGGATATCAATCCCCATCATGACGAGGATGAGCGCGGTCATGAAGACCGCGGCGCGGGACTTTTTTGGCGGCGGCAACTCGAGCGTTCGCTGGACGACTTGGTCCATAAACGAGCGTTGCTTCGGGAGTCGCTCCTCGAGCGCGCTGATGAACGCTGGCTCGGCGATCTTAGCAGGATTCACGACGACCACATTGTGGTCGAAGCCAGACACGTTGTGATAGATTGTCTCGTCGATGATTGACACGAATGTGGGGATGTCCGGACGAAGTTCCGCCACAGCGAGGAGGACGTGCACATTCAGGCCATCCGTGCTGTCTACGAGACACACCACAAACGCTTTCTGGATACCCGCCTCGACGAGTCGCTCTTTTGCATACTGGAGCGATTCTTCCTGGATGTCCGTATCCTCGTCGAATTGGAAGGTCTTCGACTTGATTCGTATAACCTCGAACTTCGCACCCTCAGCGAGCTTGTCCTCGGTCACGTCGGCAAGGTGGCCAGTGCCGATAACAATCACTTTTTTCTGGGGCATGTGCCCTCCAAAATTTGATTATGAATTGTGAAATATCGTATGTATATTCTAATATAAAAGGTATTAATAGTCAAATTGGTTCCGGAAACAAAGCCGCCCCTTGGAGGGGGCGGTGAATGAATACAGAGCTACCGCTGTTTCTCTTTTGCCTCGATTTCGACGTCGCATTCGCCTAGGATGAGCGCCGCCATGCCGAGTAGCGCGAGGGGAAGGGCGAAGATGGCGACCGCCGCCGCGGCGACGGTGCCCCCGATGAATGGGAAGCTGGCAATCTCTTTCTTTGAGCTCATGATTTTAATTCGCGAGATCTCAGCTTTCTCGACGAGCTCTTCGATGCGCTTGACCGCCTCCGCCCCAGAGAGGGTAGTGGTGGTGATTCCGCCGTCCTTACTACACGAGATTCGCACCTTCTTCGCGACCGCGACAAATCCCTTGATGGCGGCACGGATCTCTTCGTTGACGTTCATAGCAACTCCAATATGTGAATGAAATGATACCGATGGGTACGATACCACCAAACGTCAGAAAGTCAATGATGCGCATGTTATGGCGCGATAAAAAAGACCGGGACGAGCCCGGTCTTTGTATACTCACCGCGTGCGAGTTGGCGGCGACGCCAACTCTTGGACACGTGCTCCTCCCGCTTTTACTTTCAACTGGAACCTCACCCGAGGCGCGTCCGGGTGCTTTCTGCGCCATTCCCCCACGATACAGAACGCCTTGTCGAATTCCCGGTATGGCTCGTCCATATCGTATGACTGCTGTATCTTGGTGAAAGAAACGACCACCTCGTTCACAGAGACGTATGCAAGCGAAATTGTCCGTTTTCCGACCGGCTCAAGAGTGTGGCACACATTTTCCACCGGGCTTCCTAGCATCTCGCAGAGGTCACGAATAGCGGTGTCGGACGAGGAGATTTGTTCCGCGGTGAGCTCCACCAGGTCGAATGCCGCACGCGAGAGCGGATACGTGGTACTGGATAACCTGACCTCCCGCCTCTGCCGGCATCTCTCGAGATTTTTTGCCCTGCGGTGCATCAAGAGCAGGGCAATTTCCGACGTTTCGCCGATGCGCGTATCCATCGCGTCAATCGCGAATCGGATGTCCCGCTCGGCATCCCGGGGTCCTCGCGCGGTCCGAAGTGCGGTAAGCACCTCGTCGCAGTCCTGGTCATGGCCCGTGAGGTAGCACGTGCGGAGGAAGTCGAACAAGCATTTCGCCTCCGTGTCGTCATCGGTGCCGTAGAACTGTTCCGCTATTGTGCGGAGGATGTTCAGGTGCGCTTTCGACAGCGCCGTTTTCGGACCTTTGGCATATCGGAACGGGAAGAGCCATTTCTCGAGCCGCATGGCACACTCCACCTTTTTTCTATGAGCCTCGCGTCTCGCCGGGTTCACTCGCTTGTCGTACTCACCGTTGGCGGTAGTCCACCACCACCTGGTTCCGTCGCTGCCCAGGAACGGGTTGAATTCCGCCTCCTCGATGGCCCTCCAAAGCCACCCGATGATATTGTCAGCGTAGATGCCAAGTTCCGTTTGGCGCTTGGCATTGTTGGTTTCACATATGACGCGTACCGTGTGTTGAAAGAATATTTCAACAGTCCCGATTTGCTGTTTGGCATCGGAGATTTGTTTTAACGTTTGTGCGAGCCAGACCGTTTCCTGTGGGTTTCCATATGCTGCTAACTCGCTCTTTAGCGGTGTGTACCGGTTCATATCAACCATCCTTTCTCGGCCGAAGCCGAAGTAAACCGCGTTCCGAGGAACGCGTGCCGCTACCGGATGCCCGAAGGCGCGGTACGGCGGTTTTTTTGTGAATGCGGGTTCGCCCCACGCTACCCCCCTTGTACTGCTGTACAGTTTGTGTGTCAAGTGAGTACGGGTAAGCAAGAACATTCTAACCCCGCCTTGGCGGGGTTAGAATGTTCTTTAGTCAAACTCTGGTCACATCTCGCTTGGGGCGGTGATGCCGATGACGGAGAAGAGGTTCTCGAAGGTGATTTTCACGGCGGCAAGGAGCGCCGCGCGCGCACGGGCGACGTCCGGCGCCTCTCCCACTACGTGCTCCGTCTCGTACCAGTCGTGGAGACCCTTAGCGAGCGCCGAGGCGTACTGCGTGAGGCGGTGGACGCGGTAATCGCGCGCCGTATCCTCGACGGCAGCGGGGTAGTCGGCGATGAGGCGCATGAGGCGGCGGTCCTTCGCGCCGGTGAGGGGGGTGAGCGGCGTCGTTTGATTTGGTTCACCCCCGAACCTCTCGAGCACCTTCACCGCGCGGACGTAGGCATACTGGGCGTAGAAGACGGGGTTCTTGTTGGACCGCTCCTTCGCGAGCGTGAGGTCGAAATCCATGTGTGATTCGGGCGCCACCGAGAGGAAGAAGAATCGCGCGGCGTCGGGCAGTACCTCCTCCACGAGTTCGTTGAACGCCACAAAGGTTCCACTGCGTTTCGACATCTTCCGCTCCACCCCGTTCTCAATGAGCCGCACCGCCTGTGTGATAAGCACCTCGGATTTTTGGAGCTCCACAAGCTTCGCGGCGGCCTGGATGCGCGCCACGTACCCGTAGTGGTCCGGCCCGAGGATGTTAATCTTCCACGTGAATCCGCGCTCCACGGTCTCGATGTAGTGGCCGGCATCCGCAAGGAAGTAGGTCGGCTCGCCTGTTTTCATGACGAGCACGCGGTCCTTATCGTCGCCGAAGTCGGTGGTCTTGAGCCAGACGGTGCCATCCGCCTCGTACGCCACGCCTTTCATGCGGAATAGGGCGAGCGCCTTTTCTGGGTACCCCTTCGCGCGGATGTCGTCATATTCCGATGTGTACCGGTCGAAGAGGATACCCGCCTTGCCCTCCACGACGGATTTCATGACCGTAAGGAAGTCCCGCGCCGCCGTGCGGCCCAGCTCGTGGGGGTCGCTCGCGAGCCGCTCCACATCCTTCAAATGCGCCTCCGCCCAGATGCGGACGTAGTCGCCCTTGTAGAAGGTCTCTTCCGGCGGAATCTTCCCCGCGGCCGCGAGTATGGATTTCCCGAGAGTTTCGATCTGATTCCCAGTGTCATTCACGTAGTACTCGCGCTCCACCATGTGCCCCACGGCCATGAGCGCGTTTGAGATGACGTCCCCGAGGAATCCGCCGCGGCCGTTTGCGAGCGTGAGGGGTCCGGTCGGGTTCGCGGAGATGTACTCCACCTGTATGTGCTCCCGCTCGGCCTCGGGGAGCTTATTGGGGCCGTAACCACTGCCCTTCTCAAGTACTTCAGTGACGACGCTCTGGAGTGCGGCGTCCGTGAGCGTGATGTTCAGGAACCCCGGCGTGGCGGCGACGGCGTCACGGACAAGGTCCGGATGTTTTTTCTTGAGCGCCGCCGCGATATCCTCCGCAATCGCAACCGGCGGCCTCCCGAGCACTTTTGAGAGTGTGAACGCCACGCGGGTCGAGTAGTCACCCATGTCTTCGTGGTCCGCCGGGACCACTTCGATTGCCGTCCCGGGCGGGACGAGGTCGGCTATCGCGGCGCGGATTTGTGCTCGCATGGTTCTTATTAAAGCACAGGCAAGAGGGAAAAAAAATGACGGACTCGCGCGAGTCCGTCCACTACCGAGCTACAAGCACAGAATCTTCTCAAGGTAGCTGTAACACTGCCCTTCCCACACCGGAATTTTTCTCTCGCAGCCCGAGAAGTACAATAAGGTGCATTGTCCGCAATGGCAGGTCGAATCTTCCGGACGAATATCCGTACGGGCGCTCGCATCGATGATGACGTGCAGGTGCGAATGACATAGCGGCATGAGGGGCAAGGCCGGCCCCGTTTGTTTATGCGTCTTGCAGATGACACACATTCGCTGGTCGCCGTTTCTTTTGAGCAATGAAATGCTCTCAAGACAATTAAGTGCCTCCTCTTTCTCAAACGGGTTAAGTATTTTTCCCGCCCGTAAAAGACTAGTGAGCTGGTTCGCGGCGAACTGCGCGACCGTCTGTCCCATCGGATATATCTGTCCCATATTCTCCTCCTCAATTAGTGAAGTAGTGTGCTACCCTGAACCTATCAATGTCAGACCTCGCCGTCAACCGGAGGGCCACCTTCGACTACGAAATCCTCGAGACCATCGAGGCGGGCATCGAGCTCAAGGGGTTCGAGGTTAAGTCTGTTGCGTTGGGCCGGGCGAACCTTGGCGGGTCGCACGCCATCGTCCGCGGCGCCGAGCTCTGGCTTCTGAACCTCGACATCCCGCCGTACCAACCGAAGAACCTCCCCCCGGGGCAGGAAAAGCATGACCAGAAGCGGTCCCGGCGGCTCCTCCTACATAAAAAGGAGATTGCCGCACTCATCGGTTCGACGAAGGAACGCGGTTTGACAATCATTCCACTGCGACTATACTCTCGGAACGGGAAGCTGAAGGTCGCGCTCGGTCTCGCCCGGAGCAGGAAGAAAGGGGATAAGCGCGACGTCATCAGGAAACGCGAGACCGACCGCGAGATCCGGAGGGCGAGTCCGTCGAGTGGTCCGTTGTAGGTTGTCGGTCGTAGATTATTTGTTATATCAATATGGGGGCGCACGCATCGACAAGGAACATCCATTGAGGGTTGCAGGCCGAGCTGATCGTCTCGCCCGTCCGCCTCTGGCGGATACAACCGGTCAAACACTATATCTGCCAACCGAACGGTTGCAGTTCCGGCGTTCGCATTCGCGTAATGCCGGCATCGGCCTCTCATGTCTCGTAGGAATCAGCCGGTGTAATATTCGAGACTCGTCTTGTGGGGCCGCTTCGCGCTTCACGGGATTAAACTAGCGGAGCACCTTCGTTCGCAAGAACTAAGCTTGTAGAGTGCCTTCGGTGAATTCCCTGGAAGAGGGTTCAATCCCTCCGCCTCCACCACTTCGCCCCCTCCTTACCGGAGGGGGCTTCGCGGTGCGTAGCACTGCGAAATGCGAAGTGGTGGACCCCGCAGAGCTTTAGCGACGTGGGGTGGTGGACCCCGCGTAGGTTCACCGAAGTGGGGGAGTATAATTCAACCATGTGGTACGTTTACATCTTGCGGAGCAAAGTGGACGAGAGCTACTACATAGGCGTGACTGCCGACCTCAGAAGCAGGCTGAAGGAGCATAATTCTGGAGAAACGAAGTCGACGAGAGCAAAAGCCCCATACCAAATTGTCTGGTACGGAGCTTTCATGGAGAAGATGATGGCCTATGATTTTGAGCGATATTTAAAATCCAGCTCCGGCTTTGCATTCAGAAATAAGCGATTGGTTTAAGCGAAATCCTCCGCCACGAGTCACAGAAAAACACCGCGGTAGAACTGCGGTGTTTTTTGCTGGGTGGCGAGTGGTAGCGAGCGGCGGCGGGACTGGCCTCTATTTTTTGCAAAGGAATGGCGGAATTCCCCCACACCCAATTCAAATTACTTGAAAATATTGTAACAATGCCAGAATGATCACCGCCAAAAATTCCGGTCGAAAATTTATGCAAAGTTTCCTCTTCGGCTCAAAGTGTAAAACACAATGCCCGTCCAGATAGAGATAAGGCCAAACAATAGGATAAGGCCGGAAAATACATACGTGAGGATGCCAAGATGAAGAGCTGTGGTTAGGGTTGTTGCCGTGATCCAGATATCCCGCGCGGTATTTGCCACCATGACGGGTTTGCCGTCATCGCCCAATACCGGCTGGTTGTTTTCTTCTAGTTTTACAATTTGTCGAGGCATTTCAGCATATGTTTTTCCACCAGTCATTTTCAGCGTATGCTCTCGGATAATGTCAGCCTGCGCTTTAAGCGTCAAAGGTCCACGTACCGGCTTTTCTGGGATGGACGAATCAGCTGGAGTTACAATTTTCTCTTGAGCAATGTTTCTGTATGTAAAATAAATGCCCCAAATACTACCCGTGACCAGCACAAGACCAGCCACGATTGCTAATGCCGAGGAAACTTTAAGTAAGTTTTTCATTACAGTAGTATATATCTTTTTAGGGTTGGCTTACAATTTTAGTAACTCATTTTTGCTGGGTGGCGAGTAGTAGCGAGCGGCGGGCTATTTTGTTTTTGCGGCCGGAAGTCTGCTATTGACAAATCTAATATTTAAGACTTATGATGTTCGGAGAAAATAATTCACCCGTATCCACTTTTTCACAAGGAGATGTTGAATGGAGAAGGCAAAACACGCGTTGGGAGAGTTGTTCGCTGTATTTTTGAATGCCTCTGCCGACGGAGAGAAGCTCACTAACCGAGTGAGGCGGTTCATGTCGGAACAGCCCACCATCACCGCGTGTATCAAAGACCAATCGAATCCTTGGAGGAACGGTTTTGTCATATTGTACTCATTCTTCCGGGAACAGCTCGAGTTAGGAGCCAACACAATCAACGTAGCAACATTCATGGAGGCTCTGCGTAGCTTCAATGAGTTGGGAACGGATACGATCAAGGACAGCGTGTTCGAGCGGGATGGAGACCTGCTCGTTCCACTTGCCCAGCATGCCCAGCAGGCGCCCGGTTCAAGGAAAGATTCCTGCATGGAAATCTTTTATGGCGCAATCCTTTGTTGGTGGGTTTTCCGAGGCCCCAAAGCCGGATAAGAAACAGTTTCGGCGCCGCATGAGCGGCGCCGTTTTCATTTTATGGCGAGAAGTCCCAGGTGTTGATATCAAAGTGGTTCACCCGGTCGCGGTACACGCGTCGGCGCATCTCTCGCGTCACTTTCCCTGTCCGCAGATTTTCTGCGGAAGCCGTCACCTCCGCTTCGTCCGTTTGCCCGTACCCTGTCGGCGATGACTCAAGCACTCTGATTTCGTGCTCGAACTGCCGTGTCTCGCCCGCCCCAACCTCGCCGAGCCGCTCACCGTCAATTTTCGCGACGATGGCACTCACCGTCCGATTACTGAATGAGAATCGGAATGTTTTCCACCGTTCGCACCCCGCAAGCGAGATGGCTAGCGTGATTCCAAGAGCTCCCAGAAGTACGCTATAGCACATTCGTCTACTCATACGCCCTCCTTATATTGTGGTTTGTTGGGAAAATCCGTCTGTACTCTTATTACAACTTTTTATATCGCGCGTCAAGCGCTAGCCCGCCACAGTGGCTCTCGGTACATTCTTTCGGTAGAATATCTATACATCATGCTGAAGCATCTCGAGTCGTTCTCACTCCCGAAGATCGAGGAGGAGGTCCTCAAGTTTTGGAAACTGAACGGGATTTTCCAGAAATCCATCGCCCAGCGCCCGGCGAAGAAGACCTTCGTGTTCTACGAGGGACCACCGACCGCGAATGCCCGGCCCGGCATCCACCATGTCATCGCACGCTCCTTCAAGGACGTCATTTGCCGGTACAAGACGATGCGGGGGTTCCGCGTGCCCCGGAAGGGCGGGTGGGACACGCACGGTCTCCCCGTGGAGCTCGAGGTGGAGAAGCAGCTTGGTTTGAAGTCCAAGCGGGACATCGAGACGTACGGCGTGGAGAAGTTCAATGAGGCGTGCCGCACCTCGGTGTGGAAGTACAAGGACGAGTGGGAGCGGCTCACCGAGCGGATGGGTTTCTGGCTCGACATGGAACACCCGTACGTCACCTACGACGCGACATACATGGAGTCGCTCTGGTGGATCCTGAAGGAGATTCACCGCAAGAAGCTCCTCTTCGAGGGCCGCAAGGTAGTCCCGTGGTGCCCGCGGTGCGGCACGGTGCTTTCCACCCATGAGCTCGCGCAGGGATATAAGGAGGTGAATGATGAGTCGGTGTATGTGAAATTCAAACTGGAAAAGGGCCAGAAAATCGGGAACTTCACAACTGACGACCGGACCTACATCCTCTCGTGGACCACGACGCCCTGGACACTCCCGGGGAACGTAGCGCTCGCAGTCAAACCTGCTGTTGAGTACGTAATCGCCGAACACGAGAATGGGAAGGAGAAAGTCATATTAGCTCAAGAGATTCATGAACGATGGACTATGCCCGGAGTTCCAAGCGCTAATCCGAATCTGGTTCAGCATAAGTTCAAGGATAACCCCTACCACAAAGTGCTTTCGACTTTTATAGGAAGTTATCTTGAAGGTTTGCGATATCACCCGCTCTTCGATGTGAAGCCGCTCCAGACAGAGGCGGCGTACCAGGTCTATCCGGCGGGGTTCGTGACGACGACGGACGGCACGGGCGTGGTCCACACCGCGGTTATGTATGGCGAGGATGACTACCAGCTCGGCGTGAAGGTGGGGCTCCCCCAGCACCATACGGTGGACGAGCAGGCCCGGTTCACGAAGGATGTGGCGGAGTTCGCGGGACGGACGGTGAAACACAAGGACCCCGTTATTGAAAAGGAGACGACGGAGGCAATCATCGCCGCGCTCGAAAAGCAGGGCTCGCTCCTGAAGCGCGAGACCATCGCGCACGAGTACCCGTTCTGCTGGCGCTGTTCGACGCCGCTCATCTACTACGCCCGCACCTCCTGGTTCATCCGGATGAGTTCGCTCCGCGAGAAGCTCATTGCGGCGAACCAGACAATCAACTGGGTGCCGGCGCATCTAAAGGACGGCCGGTTCGGCGAGTGGCTCCGCGAGGTGAAGGACTGGGCAATTTCCCGCGCGCGGTACTGGGGGACGCCGCTCCCGGTCTGGCGGTGCGAGCAGTGCGCGCACACGGAGGTGTTGGGAAGCATCGCGGAGGTTTCGGCGAAGCTTCCGAAATCAACGAACCGGTATATCCTCGTGCGGCACGGCGAGGCGGAGAGCAACCTTGAACGACTATTGGATTGCTTGCCGATACAGAAAGGCTACCATTTGACCCTGAAAGGCCGGTCCGATGTAGAGGCAACCGCTCTGAAGCTGGCGAAAGAGGGTGTCGATGCTGTCTACGCCTCGCCCCTACAGCGCACCCAAGAGACTGCAACGCTCATCGCTACAGCGGCGGGGATTACGAAGGTTATAACCGATGAGCGATTGCAGGAACTTCGTTGTGGCATTCTGAACGGCAGGTCTGCGGATGAACACGTCCTCCTTTGTAAGAATGCCCCCGATGGATTCGCGGTGGCGCCGGAGGGCGGGGAGTCGCGCAATGACGTCCGCCGCCGGATGTACGATTTCATTACGGAAGTGGATAGAATGCACCAGAACAAGACCATCGTGGTGGTAAGTCATGGCGACCCACTTTGGATGCTTGAGGCGGCGATGCATGGATGGACGAATACGGAGGCTCAGGAAGCTGCAGACTCCGGCTCGTACCCGATGAAAGGCAAGGCGCGTGAGGTGGAACCCATCCCGCTTCCGCGGAACCGATTTGGAGAACTCGACCTTCACCGACCGTACATCGACGAGGTGACCTACCCCTGCGCGAAGTGTCGAGCTTCGCGAGATCCCGCCAAGCGGGACGGGACAATGCATCGCATCCCGGACGTAGTAGACGTCTGGTTCGACTCCGGTGCGATGCCGTTTGCGCAGGCGCACTACCCGTTTGGTAACCGACAACCTACGACTGACAACCAACAACGGGTCAGAGACAAGAGACAAGAGACGAGTATACAGAAACTACCCTACCCGGCGGATTACATCTCGGAGGCCATAGACCAGACGCGGGGCTGGTTCTACACCCTCCTCGCCGTCGCGACCCTCCTCGGCAAGAAGGCCCCATTCAAGAACGTCATCTCGATGGGTCACGTGCTCGACAAGAACGGGCAGAAGATGTCGAAGTCGAAGGGGAACACCGTGGACCCCTGGGTCGCGGCCGATGCCCACGGTATGGACGCCATCCGCTGGTACTTCTTTATCGTGAACCCGCCGGGGGAGCCGAAGCGGTTCGACGAACGGGACCTCGCGACGGCGAGCCGGGAGCTGTTCGGTATCCTCTACAACTCGTTTGTGTTCTTCGCGACGTATGGGAATAACCGACAACAAACAAACAAACAAATGGTTCATCCCGAGCAGAAGCGAGGGACAACAAACAAGCAACCAAAAGCGACACATGTGCTCGACCGGTGGGTGCTCGCGCGGCTCGACGAGACGATTGCCGCGGCGACCGGAGCGCTCGAGGCGTACGACCCCGGCGGCGCCGCGCGGGTCGTAGGTGAGTTCGTGGGCGACCTCTCACGGTGGTTCATACGGCGTTCACGCCGCCGGCTCCAGCATCCCGACTCTGATCTTGACCACCAGGAAGCGTCCGCGGTCCTCGGGTACGCGCTCGTGACGACTGCGCGGCTCCTCGCCCCCTTCACCCCATTCTTCGCCGAGGCGCTCTACCGATCGCTCGTGTCCGGGAAGGCTGACCGTTCGGTGCACCTTGCCGACTGGCCGACAGCAAACAAACGACAAACAACAAATGGTTCGACAAGCTCACCATCTCTTCGAGAGCCTGAGGGCTCCTCAGAGCCTCGAACGGCCCGAGCGAAGCCGAGGGACAACAAACAGCTCATCACCGACATGGCGGAGGTGCGGCGGCTCGCGAGCGCGGGGCTCGCCGCTCGTTCCACGGCGGGTATAAAGGTCCGGCAGGTATTATCTCGCCTAACGGCGAAAGGCCGGACACTGCAGGGGAAAGCAGAACTTCTCGAACTCCTCAAGGATGAGGTCAATGTGAAGGAGATTGTCTTTGATCCGAATATCTCGGAGCCGGTGGTGCTCGACACCGTCATCACGCACGAACTCAAAGAGGAGGGGTGGCGCCGCGAGTTCGTCCGCGCGGTTCAGGAGCTCCGGCAGGACGCGAAGCTCTCGCCGCGGGACCCGATCGCGCTCGCGGTCGAGGTGCCGGAGGAGCTCCGGTTCATCCTTACACGTGACACCAAGCTGGTGTGCCGCGAGGTCCGGGCGTCCGCGCTCACGTTCGGCGTCCCGAGGCGCTTCGACGCGGAGGCGGCAACAACGCTCGATGGTATGCCGGTCCGTCTGTGGCTCGCAAAATAGAAACGGTAGTACTTGCCACCAGAGTCGTTTGGTGCTACAACCATATGCAGAATATTAAGGAGGTTGTATGAAAAAAATGACGGAGGCGCAGGTGCGCACAATGGCGTTTGGTAGAAAACGCGGGGCGGAGTTCGGAGAGCGACATCGCGATCCAGCGGGGAAACGGCGCTTTCTCGTTCTTACGAAGCCGCGCCGGGGTAGGTCGTACGGCGCTGAATGTTTTGAGAATGAACTCACGGAACTCCGCGGGGAATCATTATCTGTGCAGATTTTGTGGCAATCGCGCGCGTTCAAGCGCGCGGGTGCGAAGGAGTTCACTGGCGAATTCTTCTCACCAAGGGCAGCTCGCGCCGCACGAATGGACGCTCGAACAGAGTAACCCCCGACCGATGGTCGGGGGTTTGCTATTCGAAAATTCTCTTCCCGCAGTCGAGGCAGAACGGACGCTCTGCGTACATACGCCTGACCTCGGGATCATCCGCGGCATCCTCTTTGATGCACGGGTGCCCAGCTTTGCAGTCTGCCCGCGCCTCCGGTGACTCCGGAAATTCCCCCTCGTCGAACCACACGTTCGGCGCTCCGCAGCACCAGCAGAACCTGCAGTCCCGCCACACCCCGTCTTTGCCGCACGTCGGGCAGACGATTGGAGTGACGTTCGTGATGCCTCCACATGCTGCCGTGAACGGGTCAATCTCCTCTGTGGGGCTGTGCTCGCCTGCTCGCCAACGTTCCTCGAGGACGCGATCACAGAACGCATGGTCGTGGATTGCCACCCCCTCCTTGATAAACTTCTCGATGCACGCGTCGCAGATCTCCATGCCAACTGAAACTCCCACTCCCTCTTCTCCGACCACTTTGATTAGGCAAAGGTCGAACTTTGATCCGTACCCAGCGCTGACGTAGATGTTCCCGTCCCGCTTTACAGCAGACGCTGCACATCCCCATCCCTGATTTCCGGTACAACCCTCGTAAATATCCTCATACGTCCGTTTACATCGATCACACGACGCCATATGCTCCTCTGTTTTTATTTGTAAGGTTCATTTTCTACCATCGAGCCCACCACGGCGTCTCCGTGATGACCTCGAGTGTAGGAGCAATCGCGCTGTTCGCGATTGCTCCAGGTACCTACCTCCCGAATCGGAGCACGCACCTGTCACCAACCGGGACGCACGCGTATATACGCTCGCCGTCCATGTTGATGTGCGAGATGGTTGAGATGTCCACCACAAGCAAATCATCCTTCGATGGGTCATGTCTCCTCGCGAAGTCGGCGCAGCAGAAGAGGAATTTTTGGCGTTCCCCCGCCCGCTGGTAGTGTATACGGTCGAGTGTTGCTATATCTCCCTGGAGCAGCTTCACCTGTGTAAGCTCCAGATGACTCCCGAAGATGTTTGCGATACAGTCTAGCCTTCCCTCGATCACCGTGAGTGGTCCGCTTGCCTCTTCGTGGAACGCGACCATAATCCGCTTGCCGCGCGCGAACTTGAAGATGCGTTTTGCGACGACATCTGCATTGATGGTGCCATCCGCGGGGTCGATGAGCTCATCCTTTCCGCCGCTCGTTGGAAATCCGAGTGTACGTAAGTACTCCTTCTGTTTCTGTCGCATATGAAACTCCTTTTATAAAAGTTCTATTTTCTACCGTCGAGCCCACCACGGCGTCTCCGTGATGACCTCGAGTGTAGGGGCAATGCTAGCCATCGCCCCGCACTTCTTTTCGAACCTCACGCCGCGAGCGCGTGCGGTCGTACCCCTTCGCTCCCCGCTTCATTCCCTGCGCCCTCCCCGGTTTCTTGGAGAGGGGGATTCGTAATGGGAACTTTCTCATCGCGCACTTCCTTTCGTTGTTTGTTGCCGTTTCCGTTGATTTTCGCCAGCTCCCGCATTCCGTACCCGCGGCCGTTCGTCCGGCTGTGCGCCCGAATGAACGCCGCGGCCCCCTCTCGCTCCTTGACCCGTTCCGCCTCGTACTCGAAGGTGCTCTGAAGGTTGTATGCCTTTACACCCTCTTTCCGCGCCATCCGTGCATGCTTCGCGCAGACGACGACGAGCGGCTTTCCCGGCAGCTTTTTCAGATTGAACATCTTTGAAGCCTCGCCTTTGATTGGGCATCCGGGTACTTCGCAAGGATGAATGATTGTTCCCATACTAATTCCTCCCATATTAAGTTATGAATTTTCCATTGCTGAAGCTACGAGCGTTTCTCGTGGCCTCAGGTATGGAGAGCTTTTATAGAAGGAAGCTCCGAAACCTTTTGATGAACTGGTGGGCTGGCGTGTGGCAGGATGCCTTTCTTGCGGAGACGTGCGGTCTGTTCCTCGGCACGGCGGCGCCCTTCGGCGATTTGCTCTCGAAGTTCGGCTTGCGAGTGGACGGGCGGGACCAGTGGCATCTGGTGGGCCGTGCAGGGAGGATAGATGCGGATTTTCGAGAGGTGCATGTAGCAGCCGGTGTTGCCGTTCATACGTCGTGTGCACATAGTGTTACTCTCCTAGCCATTAGTTTGTGAATGTTCACTTTCCTACCGTCGAGTGCACCACACCATGTGATGACCTCGAGTGTAGGGGCGATTGGTTTTTTCCAATCACCCCACAAACTGTATGTTTCTCCACGCACCTGGCGTGGTTCGTCCTAGCGCGGGTTCGACCCGCGCTGCGTTCCAGTCGGCCGATCGGAACCGCTCTGCTTCAGTAGGTCATTTTCTGTAATGACCAAAACTGCGCATTACTTGGAACGAGCGGGAAACCCTTGCAAAAGTCATACTGCCGTGCACCTTGATGCAAATTTAGTGCAGTTGCAGAAATGCCTCTGTAGGAAAAAGCGCTCTCGCTGGCTGTACGAGCCAGCAAACCCTCGCGGCTGGTCGTCAAGACGACATCACTTGACGATCTCACTTGTGGTATTTGCCAACTAGGTTATCCATATCACCCAGAAAGCATGATGGGGAAAAAGTCCCCAGTTACCCCAAGAGCACCTCCTCATTCGTTTCTTGTAAGGGATGGAACGAATGAAGAAGTGGCTGCCGCATAGCTCCTCTGCGTCTTAGTCTTATACCCGTGGACTTTCGTCTCGGTATGGCTTGGCGCATAGGAATTTCAGGGGAAGGCCCCTCGGTATTAAGACTGGGAGGGGGAACCCTTCCCCTGAAATTCCTATGTACTTGTCCAAATCTCAAGTTTCTGGTGACAGTATACACCCGCTTGTTTTATTTGTCAATAGCATATAACTCTTATTATACCTATATAAACCATCATATATCTAATTTAATCATATGTAGTAACAATAAAGTTATATTATTTTAACAGTATATTAGTCAAAAATACTGATTGTAAATAAAAAAGGAGCGACGACTTGCGTCATCGCTCCAGAATATGTACACCCCTCTATATCTATGAGTGAGAAACACACATCATATTATTAGAGGTAATCCATAGGAACCTTTTCGCGTCGCGGCTCGACGCCCGGTTCCAACATCTAATAAACGCCGCAGACTACCAGAACATAACTAAATCTCCTTTCTTGGTAGTAAGTGGTTAGACCGAAAATCTTTATTTATGCCCCTCCTCGACGGCAGGTGGACATGCATGCGATGCATGCGTATACACCTGCGACGAGGCTGTGGCTTAAGGTCTACCATCCCATACGTCGGTCTCCGATGGGTGGATGAAACGGTGAATTAATAATTCTGGCGCAATTATAGCTCCTATATAATTTTTTGTCAAGCCCCAGTGGCAGAATTACTCACCGCGTGCCGCCCGGTCGGTTTTTTCCGCCTGGATCCAGGCGAGTTCAAAGATAGCGAGCATGGTATCTGCGATACTCTTGCTGGTGATCATGACCCCATTCAAGTTCCCGGTGAGCGCCACAAAGGAAACCTTGTCGCCGTAGATGGATATGTCGCTCTGGAATGGGAACTTTTCCGGCGGGACAAACCTCGCTTCGCGGAGGAGCTTTGGGCTTGTCGCGTCAGGTCGCGGACCGCTTTTCGTGGTGTAGATGACTCGGGAACGGATACCGCGTTGTACGCGCTCCAACGAAAATTCCTGCTCGCCCTTACCGAATGCCGCGAAAAGCTTGTCGATTGATACAAATCCCACTACGCGCTTCACCTTACTGCTTGCACGAAGCGCTTCTTCGCGGAGTGCGCGGATGCCCTCCGGACCTTCATAGAATTTCACGGTCGGACTCGCGTGCGCAAGATTATAGACCATCGAGAGCTCCGGAAGCGTTTTACGCAGTGTTTCCTCACGGACGCGGAGCAGGCGCTCCTGGTCGCGAATGAGTGCAAGGAGTGACTCCGGGGGGGTTGTTTCGACAATCCGATGTTTCCCGGATTTTATAAACCGAACGAGTCCCTTTGACTCGAGCTCTATAAGAATCACATGCGTCGTTACCCGTTTTTCGCCGCACTTCACTGCTATTTCCTGAACGGTGCCACGTCCGAGTTCAAGCGTGCCGAGGTATACTCGTGCCTGTCGTTCGGAAAGCCCAACTCCCTCAAGTGGTTTTGTAGAGGGCATAATTTACCGCATAAGGCCCACGCTGGCGTAGACCTCGCGGAGCTTTTTTATGGCGACCGTACGCGCCTGCTTCGCACCATCGTCCAGCGCTTTCTCGACGATCGCCGGTTTCAGCTTTTTTTTCGCCGCTTGGAAAGGTGTGAGTGAATTTACCACGACCTCCGCGAGGCCCTTCTTGAATTCGCCGTACCCCTTCCCCGCGTACTTCTTTTCGATATCCCGCACTGCGATTCCCGAGAGGGCGCTGTAGATGAGGAGGAGGTTCGTCATCGCGGGTTTCCCCTCGACCTCCGCGAGCACCTCGTTCCCCGAGTCGGTGACCGCGCGCATGATTTTCTTTCGGATCACCGCCGGCTCATCGTCGAGGAAGAGGCATCCCGCGGAGCGAGATTTTGACATTTTCCGCCTTGGGTCGTCCAGACTCATGAGCCGCAGCACGTTCGTGTGGAGCGGTTGGGGTTCGACGAAGGTGTCACCGTAGCGCTTATTGAATCGTCGCACGAGCGTCCGGGTGAGCTCCAAGTGCTGATCCTGATCGTCGCCGACTGGCACGACCGCCGCGTTGTACAGAAGGATATCCGCCGCCATGAGGACTGGGTAGTCAAACAGGCCGGCATTTGTTGCGTCCCCGTCGGTTCCGCCCTTCTCCTTGAACTGCGTCATGCGCTTGAGCTCGCCTATGGGTGTCACCGTATTCAAAATCCACGCGAGCTCCGCGTGCGCCGGTACCTCCGACTGCACGAACAAGATTGATTGTTTGGAATCAATACCTGCCGCGAGGTAGTCCGCCGCAAGATCGAGGATCTGGGAGGGCTTTTCGTCCGGATTGTACGCCTCCGTCATGGAGTGGAGATCGGCAATAAAGAAATAGCAGTTGTATTTCCCCGAATTCTGGAGCTCCACGAAATGCTTCAGGGCGCCGAGGTAGTTCCCGAGATGGAGCTTCCCGGTCGGCTGGATGCCAGAAACGAGCACTGGTTTTCTCTTGGGTGCCCCCTCCGCTTTTGGTGTTAGTTTTTTTGTTGTCATACCGCAAGCTTCCGCTTCGATACCTCTAGCATAGGCGAACTCCAGAAAAAGGGAAGCTATGCCCGCTGATTCCCGAATACTTCTTCGATTTGCCGGCTCACGAGCTCCGCGTAGTGCTCTGGGGTGAGCGCTGTACCTCCGCTGCGTTTTGTGCTCCCCGCGTTCCATCTTCCGCCGTATGCATCAAGCGATAGCTCGTGGAGCGAGCGCCCTTCGGGGAAGGCAAGTCCCGCACGCACCTTTATTTCCCATCGGTTTGAAACGTCAGGCATTGGTCTGGCGAGAAGGATTACAGCTGCGCGGGGGAACGCCGCCGGAGCAAGCTCCCCGTCGACACGGTCCTTGATGTGGGCAAGTACTACGCGGTGAGCAAACGTCTCGAACGGGAGCGCAGCTACCTGCGCACGATCGCGCTGCCGTTTTTCGACACGTGCTCTTGTTTCACCATCGAGTTGCTCTCCGTGGAGGAGTGCATTGAGGGCGTACAGTGACCGCGTGTAGTCGCGGAATGGTCCAAGTGCCTGGAGGAGGTCTGCAATTTCATTCCGCGCGCCCGTGTGATCTGCCGCAATCGCCGCGTTGTCGAATAGCTCATTTGATTCCGCGCCGCCGCTTGCGAGGAGGCTCGCGAGCACGCTGTCACAATCAGTGTGGTGAATGAGCGGCACGCCCTCGACCACATTTCCCTCGCGGAGGAACTGGGAAACGAGGTTTGTGGTTGAAACGCGCCGCTCAAACTCTCTCGCGCGACTATGGTGATCAAAGTTTAAAATGGTTTCGCCGCCATCAGTGTATGAGAAGCCGAGCAGGGTTCCGTCACGCCCTTCCGTGCGATTCCACCGCTCAACACTCGGCACGCCGGCGCTGTCGGCGATCGTGTAGTCGAGTGTGGCTACCGGACCTTTAGGCACGAACTCACGGACCGTTGCGAGTGTCACACGCGCTGTTTCGGGCATGAGGCGCGTCCGCTCGAGCGCCCGTTCGATATCTAACTCGCCGCTCTTCGGGAGATTACGAGCGGAGCTTTTTTCTGGATTCATTGAGATCATTTTCATACAGATTCCTCGTATGCGCAATTCTGTGTGTAACCAACGACCCGCCCTGCGCCACGCGCGAGGAATTCCATGCTGAGTCTCAAGAGCGCGGGCAAAAAACAAAAGCGGCCCCGCCACGGCGGGGTCGTAATTTAGAACGATGAGCATTTCTTTCTCCAAGCCCAAACCTTCATTATTTGGGCAGGGAAGTGAACGGAAAATGCAGAAGTTGTGCATCGGGCTTGTTCGCCACCATATTTAGGTTACTCACGTAATCTATATGTAGCGCTTCGATACGGACGACGCCGTCCTCGAAATCGAACTTTGCGTATTTTTTGACGAGTGTCTCCAGAGCGACAAGCTTTTTCTTCGGTTCAGCGAAAAAGCTGTCCATGACGCTCATAGTCACCTGTGGTGGGAATTCGAGCAGTTGTTCGAACTCGAACTCCCCGAGGACCTTACTATGGTCGTCTGGAAACACCTCGATGGAGAGGACGAACTTCCATTCACCGGTTTCCATCGGTCGCAGTTTCAGCATGTAGGCGTACCGGCGGGCGAAATACTCCGAATGAATTTGTTGTCTGCTGATGAGCGCCAGAATTGAAATCTGCATGGAACCTCCTATTAAATGTGATAAATGCGCACGTGAACTACATATCTTCTACCACGTATCGGACGCCAGCGTCAACGTCCCGGAAATTGGAAGGGCCCGACAATCGAATTGCCGGGCCCAGTTATGGAAGCTATCCTGCATCCACCGTCCGGTTGCCCAGACGTGCCGACCTTCCATAGTCGACAGTGGACGAGCAAGGTCATCTCTCCCCAGACGGCAGGAACCGCCCGAGACTCTCACCCCACTCTTCCTTGAAATGGCGTCAAGGGATTTCCGGGAGTGGAAATTGGCCTCATGACGCTGTACCGCACGCTGTCGCGCATGCCCACCGCAAGCGCCGCTCGACAGGAAAAAATTCTGATAGCATCTTAACACACTTATTCTATTTGTCAAGCACCAGGTTGCCACAACCTCACTTGCGCCTGTAATAATATATGTTACAATGCCGAAAAGAGTCGCACGAGCATTATAGGTGAGAACCTGATTCATGAGAAACATCATCAATATTTCGCTCCCTTCCGAACTTGCAAAAAAAGTTGAGTGTGCGGTCGCAAGCGGACGCTATGCGACGAAAAGCGAGTTTTTTAGAGACCTTCTTCGTCTTTGGGACGAAGAGCAGGTGCTTCAAGAGCTTCGAGAGGCGCAACGCGACATTGCGCGAGGAAAGGGGAGGATACTGCATTCACTGAAAAGTTTGCGAGGGCGCGCGTAACGATTCATGAGAATTGTATACGCACCGAAATTCATACGAGAATATAAAAAACTCCCCCACAAGACGCAGATTGAGGCAGAGAAACGCGAAGCTCTGTTCCGTGTCGATTCGTTTGATACGCGGCTCGGTGCGCACAAGCTCCACGGCCGTTTGAAAGATTTCTGGTCTTTCTCAATTGGATTCAGGTACCGGATTGTGTTCCAGCGAGGCGAGGGGGAGGTGGTGTATTTCTACTCTGTAGGCAACCACAAGGTGTACCAGTAGGTTTGCGGCCGGCCGACGCGTTCGTTCAGAGCACAAATGATAAAAAGACAGATGTCTCAAATTTGTATCATATGATACAAATTTGAGACACTGGAGTTTGGAGGCGAGATGTGTTTGGCGCGGTGGTGGAATATGTCGCAGCCTCCTGCTGGCGAATCTTTGAAGGAATATTGTCCATATTATACCACAAAAGGTTTTCCAGAGGCTTCGCCTCTGGGGCCTAGGGTGAAAAAAGCGGCCCCGCATGCGCGGGGCCGTATGAACGTTCAATCAGGGTCTTCGAAAACCCCCTCCAAATCTTCCACGGAATCCGGTTTTTGAGGGGCGAGAGGGAAGTATTGGAGTTTTTCGTTGGGCCTATTTGGAGTCATATTGAGGCCGCTTTCGTAGTTTACCCCACCAGCCTTTCCAGTGGGGAGGGCCGTGATAGTAAGCCTTTCATGATTTTTGGAGAGCCAGTGATTCTCTACGATTTCTGTGGCAATCGCGTCCAGTATATCTCGGCGTGGGTGGAAGAGAGCATCCGAAACACGAACTCCCATTTCGCCGAAAAATTCTACAATCTCCTCGAATTCGAACCTTCCGAGTATGCACCCACCCTCTTTCTCGACCACATCAATTGAGAGGATGAAGACCAACGTTCCATCCTCCTTCCGATTACCGGTGCGAAGGTCGAGAATATACCCATACCGCGGATCAAAGAGACCCGAGATGATTTCCGGGCGCACGCCTGGATGTTTCACAGTCAAAGTAAACATCTTCCTCCTTTTTGTTTGTGGACTAACTTCTTTCTATCACGAGAATTATTTTCTGTCAATTTTTTTGCTAAAACCCGCTCTATGAGCGGGTTTTAGCAAAATCGGCGCAGGACCAATATTTGGAAGTCCGACCCCGCCACGGCGGGGTCGGACTTCGGGAGCCACCCTAGATTTCGATAAGGACGGGTAAGATCATAGGACGACGCTTCGTTTTCGTGAAGATGAACTGGCCGATTTGGTCGCGAATCAGGGTCTTCGCGTACTCGGCGTCCACGGACTGGTGGCGCGGGATACGCGAGAGGATGCCGCGAATCTTCGCGCGGAGCTCGTCTAGGAGCTCGTGGTTGTCCTTTAGGTAGATGAAGCCACGGGAGATGATGTCGGGGTTCTTCAGGATGCGCCCGTCGCGCTTCGTGAGGGTCACAATGATGACGAGCATGCCCTCCTCGGCGAGCGTTTTTCGGTCCCGCAGGACCACCTCACCCACGTCGCCCACGCCCAGGCCGTCCACCATGACGTAGGAGGAGGGAACCTCCTCGTTCGTCACGCGGGCGAAGTCCTTCCCGAACTCCACCACGATGCCGTTGTCCGCGAGGAGGGTGTGTTCCGGCTTCATGCCGAGCGCCTCCTCCGCGTGGCGGGCGTTTCGCCAGCGCATGAAGTAGTAGCCGTGGATAGGCAGGAAAAACCGGGGCTTCACGAGCCGCATGACCTCCTTCAGCTCCTCCTGTGGCGCGTGACCCGACGAGTGGATGTCGAGCATCTTGTTGTGGTAGACCATGGCGCCCTGCCGGGCGAGCCCATCCTTCAGGTTCTGGATGCTCCGCTCGTTTCCCGGAATTGCCGAGGAGGAGAGCACGATGGTGTCCGTTGTTCTCACCTTGAGCTGCCGGTGCTCGCCCGTCGCGATGCGCATCAGCGCGCCCTTCGGTTCGCCCTGCGCGCCCGTGCAGAGGATGAGGAGCTTCTCGTCGCGGTACTTTCCGATCTCCTCCAAGGGGATGATGGTGCCCTTCTCGAATTTGAAGTAGTGGAGGTTTTGGGCGATCTGGAGGTTCGTGGACATGGAACGTCCGGTGACCGCCACGTGGCGGCCGATTTTTTCCGCGATTTTCACGATTTCACCCAGTCGGTCGAGGAGCGAGGCGAAGGTTCCGACGAGGATTCTCCCCGGCGCGGCGCGGAAGACCTTCTCAAGCTCTGTCTCGACGACACGCTCCGACACTGAATATCCCGGTACCTCCGCACCGGTCGAGTCGAGCATGAGGGTGTGAATACCCTCCTCGCCGACCCGCTTCCAGATGTCCAAGCCCCTCGGCTTCCCCTCATGGTCGTAGTCGAACTTGAACTCGCCCGGGTGGACGATGTTCCCGATGGGTGTCCGGATGATCATACCAAACCCCTCTGGTATGTTGTGGACCACATCGAACAAGGTGATGGCAAAGTACTTCCCGAGCTGGTGCGTCTCGCCGGGCCTCACGATGTTGAATCGCGGCTTCGCGCTCGTTGGATAATCACCCTGGCGCTTCATGATAATTTCCTTCGAGAGCTCTGTGGTGTAGATGAGCGGGTTCCCAATCTTATCCATGACGTGGGGGATAGCCCCGATATGGTCGTAGTGCGCGTGCGTGATGATGAGCGCTTTGATATTTTTCTTGCGCTCCTCGAGGTAGGTGGTGTTCGGGATGATGTAGTCGACGCCCGGCGTCTCCTCGCCCGCGGCGAAGAGAAGTCCCGCGTCGATGGCGAGAATCTCATCCCGGTACTCGAGGAGCATCATGTTCCGCCCGATCTCCTCGAGCCCCCCCAAGGCAATCCATCGGAGTGTGTCGGGGTTGTGCGGCGCCGGCGGATGGCCGGGGTGCACGCCTACCTGTCCGTCCGGTCCGCCCGGATGACTCGGTCGGACGAGCTGGCGGGCGGCCGGCGGGCGAATCTCTTTATTGCCGCGTGAGCCCGCGGCGCGGATGCCCTGACGGGCCGGTTTTGGGGCGCGCCTGCCTAGCCGGCTTGCCTCGCCCGCCTCGCCGAGACGTCGAGTCGAGGCTGGGCTGATGTTTCGGCGAAGCGGGCTGGCAGGGCGGGCGTTCTCTGCTGGTGTTGTTGGTTTCATTATGTGTGCTGTTCGGGAGACCTCTTTTTGAGATGGGTTCTAGTCGACCTTTCATTCCCGCGAGCATAGTCGCAATTCCATGGAACCGACGCTCCCGAGCGTCGCTTCGTTATGTGTGTGGGCAGGGGGAGACTTGAACTCCCATGACCTTGCGGTCACAGCGCCCTGAACGCTGCGTGTCTACCAGTTCCACCACCTGCCCATGTTTATTTCTTCATTTGCAATGAATCTAAATATTTTCTTCCCATGCCACTTTTCAAAAACTGTTCTCTTACTCGGGCTTCAGTATAGTTTCGGTAGTGTTCAGTTAGTAGTAATTTGAACGGAGCAAACGGTTTAGTAGCCCTACTGTGTCCGCTATTGTGTTGGTTTAATCGTTTGCGGACGTTTTTGGTTATTCCGACATACCGGTATGCTCGATATTGGCTCTCTATCACATACACCGTGACCATAGTAGCCATATTTAACCGCGGTCGCCACAGGCGACTAAATCTGCCAGCTTGGTAGCCTGAGGCTACCTTGCCCGCCTTTGGCGGGTTCCGCCACCTCGGCGTGGTGCTGTTTACTGTACCGTTTTCAAAAATTCCTTACCAATTCCCGACTCTCGGTAGTACTCCCGTTGTTGAATTTCATTGTTTGTATTTATCTCCCCACCAGCCGCTTCACTTCGTCGGTCAGTGCGGTGGCCGACGGGTCCAGTTTCTCGCGTTTCGCGAGCGCGAGTGCTACAAGGTGTCCCAAGAGTATACCATTCCACGTATGTTCTTTGAGACTCGAACCCCGGAGCGTCACCGGTATCGTTGGCGTGCCCTGCCGCGCGATGAGCTTCCGAACGACCGCTCCGGTGCGGTCGGGCGTGCCCCACGGCGCGAGGAATATGGCGCACGTTCGATATACCGGCCGCACGAACCCCATAATCGTGTTGTGTGCGGCCTCCGGCAGTATCTCGAGTGTCGCATGCCGTTTTGCCGTCTCCGAGAGTGTGAGCTTCCATAGGTACCCCACCGCCGTAAGATTGCTCGACACGAATAGGGACACGTCGTTCCGGCCAAGCTCGCGCGCAATCTGTTTCGCCTGGCGTTCAAGCGATTCGAATCGCATGAGATGCGAAAACGCGGGGTTTCGAAGGTTAGGAAACCACGTACGGAGGAGTTCAATCAGTGCAAAGTAAGTATACCCCACCCCTTCCCGCGGTGTCAAGCGGGGGAGGGTCGGAATCCGCGCGCGGGGCACGCCTGCGACCGTCGCCGCCGCGAGCAGGCGACCGCCCGTCGCCGCCGCACCGCGACGGTAGCCGCGGCGTCCGGCAGTACGAAACGCGTCTAACGTCTCCCGCGTGTTTCCGGAGTGCGAGACGGCGACCACGAGCGGCCGCGAGAACCGGAGTCGTGGCAGTCCCGGGTTTTTCCACACGATAACGGGGACCGGAAGCGCGAGCGATTCGCTGAAATGGCGGAGGAGGTCGCCCGCGAATCCCGAGCCGCCCATACCGGCGATGATGACGACGTCCGGGCGATCTATGCGCCTGCGTCCGGTCCGGGACGCCGGACGCTTCCCGATGACGCAGTTCGGTCGCGGGCGAAGCTGGTCCGCAAAATGCGCGCAGTGGTCGTGGTAGGTGGTTTGTGGCATGGCGAGGGGGGTGTTACTCGAGGATACGGGCGCGCGTGACGGACCAGCGCGCGACGCCGGCAAACCGGTCTGCCGGCATCGTGATGCGCTGGGGCGAGAAGCCGCCGAGCCGCTCCGTGTGCGCGTACAGGTACGGCATCGATACGAGGAAGACCGCCGGGATGTCGGCGGCGATCCGGTTTGCCGCACGACTGAGTTCGGCGGGTCGCTCGTTGGCGGGTAGCGTCTGCCGGATCCGCTCCAGCGCGGCATCCACCTCCACATTCTCATAGAGGGCGAGATTTGCTCCCCCCGCGGAGCGCTGGCTGGAATGCCAGAACGGGAAGAGGTCTGCCGGGTCCGCAAGAATGTTGCCGAAGAGGAGCAGGTCGTAGTTCCTGGTGCGTACGACGTCGGTTGCGAGCGCGCTCGGTTCCACCGGCACCACGGTGACCGATACGCCAATGGCAGTCCACGCCTCTTGGAGCAGCCGCGCAGTCGCTTCGAGTATGGGCGTTTTTGGCACCGCAAAGGTGAGCGTCGTGGTGCCGATATTCGCCGCGGCGAGAAGCGCACGCGCCTGTTCGGGGTCAAAGGACGGTTTCGGCAGTGTGGTCGAGGCGGGCATATCGAAGAATGCCGGCACCACGGGCGAGGCAATTGGTTCGCCGTGCCCGGCAAACACCCCTGCGACAAGCTTGGTCCGGTCGATGGCGAGCGAGAGCGCTTCCCGCAGATTCCGGCTCTTAAGCATCGGATTATTCACCTGATTGAAGAATACCGCGTAGTATCGCGCCATCGGGAATTCCGAGATTTGGATGCCGGGAATGTCCCGGAACGCCGCGGGGAACGGCATGAGGCTTCCCGTGCCCTGCACCTCCCGGAGTCGGAGCGCACCCTGCAGTTCCGCCTCGGTCTCGTAGAACCGAAGGGCAAAATCCTCGATGAATGGGCGGGGTCCTGCGTACCGGTCATTCCGGGTGAGCCGGTACTCCGTGATGAACCCGTCGTTGCGGGCAACAAAATTTCTCACGCGGTATGGACCATTGCCGACCGGGCGGAGCGCGTACGAGGACAGCGAGAAATTTTCGGGGGGCACCGCCCCGTAGATGTGCTGGGGCAGTACCCGCACGGCGGCGAGGTGCTCACCGAAGAACACGTACGGGTCCCGGAGCGTGACGAGGAACTGGAGCGCGCTCACGCGTTCCACCGTGACCTGCTCCCAGTTTCGGAAGAGCGGTGAATGCGCGGCAGGATTCTGGATGAGCCGGATGGAGAACAGTACGTCATCCGACGTGAGCGGTTCCCCGTCGTCCCAGACGAGGTCCTCGCGGAGCGTCACCCGGTATACCCGGCTGTCCGCGGAAACATCAACATTCTCTGTAAGCGTCTGGAGCGGGCTGAATACGAGCGCCGCGACGTCCTGGTCGGCTGGCGTTCCGGCGATGAGCGGGTTTATGTTTGTCGGTTGCCCGAGTATTCCCTCCGCGTACGCACCGCCGGCCACGGGAATGAAGATGCTGTGTTCGCTCACCATGAGCCAAATCCAGGCGATTGCGGCAAGTAACGCACCTGCGAGCGCGACGCGGACAAGCCGCCGCTCGCCGGCGCTCCATGCGTGGACCAACTCGCCGAAATAAGAGCCCATTACGATACGTTCGGGAGGATGAGATTGAGGACTGCGAGTATCGCGAAGGCGGCACCCATGCCGATGGTCGCCCAGAAGAGTATTTGCTCCAGCCCGCGCCGCGTCTGGTAGGAACCGCCGTCCGCGCCGCCGCCGAAGATGCCGGAAAGCCCCGAGGAACGCTCTTGGATGAGAATCAAAACGACGAGCAGTACCGAAACGATGATTTGTGCGAGGTGGAGCAGGTTCATGGATTGGTCACCGCCGGACACCGACCGCCTTCCCGACGGATGCGAACGCGATGTTCACGAGCCCGACGAGGAGCGTAGCGAGGAGGAGCGGCAGGTACCCCTGAATGGTAACGTTCGCGCTCATGAAGTCAAGCAACCAGAGCATGAGCGCGTTCACGACGACGATGAAGAGCCCGAAGGTGAGGATGATAAAAGGGCCGAGAAAGAATTTCACGATAGGGCGGATGACCATGTTGAGCGCGGTGAGGATTGCGCCGAGCACCGCGAGCGTCATGAGGTCGCCGGAGATGGAGAACCCCTCGATGAGCGCCGCCGCGGCGTAGAGCGCCACCGCGTTCGCGAGCACGTGGAACACGAGCCGAATAAGAAACCGCATGCGTTCAGTTTACCCTGTTAGAGATTTGCATACAATTTTTATCAACTACCCACCTGTTTGTGCTGGTACATGAACGTATATGGTAACCAGTGTGCGCGCAAATCTCTAACAGGGTGAATCAACTACCCACCTGTTTGTGCTGGTACCTGACATATATGGTAAGCAGTGTGCACGCAAATCTCTACCACCCGCTATTTATGACGATTGACTTTTGAGTTTTGGTCGCGTACATTAAAAGCAATGACAACAATCACTATTCCCCGCGGTCTCCATGAAACAAAGGAACTTGTCGCAGTGCCTCGCCGAACATACGAAGATTTTCTTGCGTGGCAGGAGCAGGTAAAATCGAAGCACGTATTCATTGCAAGCTCTGCTGAAAAACGAGCAATCCAGAAGGGGCGAAAAGATTTTAAGAATGGGCGGTATCTCACACTTGATGCCGTACGCTCACGAATGGAACGTCGTCGTTGACCGCTCCGTTGACCGGAAGCTTGGAACATTTCCCCGGAAAGACGCCGAGCGGATTCTTGCGGTCCTAGCAGAGTTTTCAGTAAATCCATACGCTGGTGACACGCAAAAGATGAAAGGCAAAAGATCAGTGTGGCGCCGCCGTATCGGTTCTTATCGAATTCTCTACGAAATCTTTACTACGGAACGAGTGGTTTTTGTCTCGTGCATTGCACGGCGAACATCGTCAACGTACTCGTAATTCCGTTACAACATTCTCACATTCTGCAGACTGTGAGAATGAGGGGAGTGTACCCGCGGTGCGGCTGCGGGGCGTCCCACGTGGGGGGACGAAACGAGAACGGGAAGCGGCAATCCTTCGACGATATCAGGATTGTCCTGAGTTACATCAAAGGACAAGAGGAGAGAGATTTAGCTCTCCCCATAGGTTTGTTATGCGCCCCGCCAACCGTATTTGCAAGCCGGCTACCCTCGCGCCGTTCGGACGAGCTCGGCGAGCAGGCTCTGGCCGGTCATTTCCGGGGGTTTCTTGATTCCGAGGAGCTCGAGGACGGTCGGCGCGACGTCGGAGAGCATCCCGCACGGCGCGAGGTCGCGCGGCTCGGGCGTGGGTGAGTGCTGGAATTCGGCACCGACGAGGTACACCGGTACCGGACTGCGGTTGTGCTTGGTTTCCGATGAGCCGGTTACCGGGTCGAACAGTACCTCCGCGTTCCCGTGGTCCGAGGTGATGAGGAGGGCGTGGGTGCCCGCGAGCACTGCCGCCGCGAGCCGCGCAAGCTCCCGGTCAACCACGGTAACCGCGAGGACCGTCGCGTCGAAATTTCCGGTATGGGCGACCATGTCCGCATTCGCGTAGTTCACGAGAATGAAATCGTACGTCCCCTCGTTTAAAGCCAAAAGGACGCGGTCCGTGAGGGGACCAGCCGACATTTCGGGGGTTTCATCGTACCGGGCGACGCGAGGAGAGGGGATGAGCACGCGGTATTCACCGGGGAACGCCGGCTCAATGAGCCCATTGAAGAAGTAGGTCACATGCGCATACTTTTCCGTTTCCGCGACGCGGAGCTGGACGCGGTCCGCGTCCGCGAGCACCTTACCGAGCGGTTGCGTCGGGTGCGCGGTCGGGAACGCGGCGGGAACGGCGAGGTCGGGGAGGCCTGCCTGTTCGGCCCGCCCGGACGGCTCGGTCGGACGGGCGGGCAGGTACGCCGTCATTGTCGCGAGGGAGAGGTTCGGGGGAGTTTCCCGAGGAAATTCGGCGAAGGTCGGATCGGCGAGCGCCTGGACGAGCTGCCGCATCCGGTCTTCCCGGAAGTTCCAGCAGATAACCGCGTCTCCTGACTCGAGCGGGTGCGGGTCGCCCACGACGGTCGGCGGGATAAATTCATCTGTCACGCCCGCCGCGTACTGCGTTTCGATGCATTGTTCCGTGGACGGGCTTCGGCCGCCAGTTCCGAGGACGATGGCGCGGTACGCCCGTTCCGTGCGTTCCCAGTGCTGGTCCCGGTCCATGCCCCAGTACCGTCCCGCGACGGTCGCGATCTTCCCCACACCGGACTCGGCGAGCGCCTGCTCGAGCTCCGCGAGGAGCGGCCCGGCGGATTTCGGCGGGCTGTCCCGGCCATCAAGGAACACATGCAGGTAGCACGAGTGGACCTGTTCGCGCCGCACGAGCTCGACGAGGGCGCGAACATGCTCGAAGGATGCGTGCACATTGCCGCTCGACAGGAGGCCAACGAGGTGTACCGCGCCGCCCGTTTCCACTGCGTGTCCGCACGCCGCCCGGAGCGTCTCGTTCTCGTAGAACGCTCCGCTCTCGATTGCCTGCGAGATGCGCGGAAAATGCTGGAGGAGCACCTGGCCGGCACCAATCGTGAGGTGCCCCACCTCGCTGTTTCCCTCCTCGTCCCACGGGAGCCCCACCGCGAGGCCGGATGCCTGGAGCGTCCCTCTTGGGAACTCCCGTTCGAACCGGGCAATGGTGGGAAGTTCTGCCGCGTGGATGGGGTTCGAGGCGTCCCGTGTGCCCACGCCCCACCCGTCCAAGACCGCCAATACGACCGTGCGCTTCATCGTGCACGTATTGTAGCGCACTTTTTGCCCCCTCGCCCACTTTGCACTCTTTGCAACGGCGGAGTAGAGTGGAATGAGTGGGCAGTAACCGTCGACCTACTGCACCGAAGGACATCACATGACACCATTCCATGGAAATTACGATTGCAGCGGCCGCCGCGGCGTTCGCGGTCGGCTTTGTGGCGCGCGTATGGTTCGCAAAACGCACCGCATCCTCACTCGAACAGGATCTGAAAGTTCGCCGCGAACGGGCGGAAACTGAAGCGAAGGAGGTCATCGTCGCCGCGAAAGACACCGCGGCATCGATTCTCGTCGAATCACAAAAAGAGGCGCGCGAGCGGACGCAAGAGGTACGCCGGCTTGAGGAGCGGGTGCAGAAACGCGAGGACGCTCTCGCGGAAGAGCGCTCCCTCATGGTACGGGACGCGACGCGGCTCAAGGATGACCTCGCCAAATCCCACGAGCTGCAGGCACAGGTGACGGCGCGGGAGGAGCAGGTCGTCCGAGAGCTTGAGCGCGCCGCCGGCCTTACGAAAGAGGAAGCGAAGCAACGGTTGTTTACCGAGATTGAAACGACGAGTCGCCGGGAGCTCGGCGAGGCGCTCGCGCGGCTCGAGCGGGAACGCGCCACAGAACTTGAAGCCAAGGGCGTTGAGGTCATCACGACCGCCATTCAGCGGTACGCCCGCGAGCACATCGGGGACGTGACGACCTCCGTCGTGCAAATCCCGAACGAGGAGCTCAAGGGGAAGATTATCGGCCGCGAGGGGCGTAACATTCGGACGTTCGAGCGCCTGACCGGCGTCGAGGTGGTTGTTGATGACACGCCGGAGACCATCCTGCTTTCCTCATTCGACCCGTACCGCCGCGAGCTCGCGAAGCTCACCTTAGAGAAGCTCATCAAGGACGGGCGGATCCAGCCGGCGAAGATCGAGGAGAAGGTGGAGGAGACGCGGGGGGAGCTCGAGGAGCATATCCGGAAGGTCGGCGAGGAGGCCGCCTATGAGGTGGGCGTGCTAGACCTCCCGAAGGAGCTTCTCATGTTGCTCGGTCGCTTGAACTATCGGACGAGCTACGGCCAGAACGTACTCCAGCATTCCGTGGAGATGACGCACATCGCCGGTATGATCGCGGGCGAGCTGAAGCTGAACGTGGCGGTCACGAAGAAGGCGGCGCTCGTTCATGATATCGGCAAGGCGATCGACCACGACGTGGAGGGGACGCACGTGGAGCTCGGCCGAAAGCTCCTGAAGAAGTTTGGCATCGAGGATGCGGTCATTCGCGCCATGGAGTCGCACCACGACGAGTACCCCTACGCGAGCCCCGAGGCATACGTCATTGCCGCCGCCGACGCCATTTCCGCCGCCCGACCGGGGGCGCGCCGGGACACGCTCGAGAAGTACCTGAAACGGCTTGAGGAGATGGAGGCGATCGTCAACGCCTTCGACGGCGTGAAGCAGTCGTATGCGGTCTCCGCGGGGCGGGAGATCCGGGTGTTCGTCGTGCCCGAGAAAATCGATGATTTTGGGGCCCTCCAGCTTGCGAAGCAGATTGCCGGGAAGATCCAGGGGAACCTCAAGTATCCTGGCGAGATCAAGGTGACGGTGGTTCGGGAGGTGAAGGCGGTTGAGTACGCCCGGTAGCTCCACCTCCACCCCCCTTTTGGTTGCTCTGCGATACCCCGTTAGAGTTTTACCCTATTAGAAGCCGCGATCGCGGATTGCGATCCCTCGGGCACTTCTGTCCTGAGACATCAGTGTCGAATGGAACTGAGTCCTCGGGATGAACGTCTGCTTCTAATAGGGTTTACGAACACAGTGCGTTAACTGAACTACCGTGTAATTCCACAATTGATGTACACAGCCCACCAGTGTGCATGTAAAACTCTAACGGGGTATACTAGTGCATAGGTTCAAAGGTCGAGAAATGCAGGTACATGCTATGAAATGAGTAATGGGCAACGGGAACGGTACGTAAATTCAGATTTTCCATACGCTCAATGCCCATATCTCATTACTAAAACCTTATGAAAAAAGACGGACTCGTGGAAGCCGTGATGAAAGCGGCGGAGATCGAGACGAAGAAGCAGGCGATACTCGCGGTTGATGCACTGTTCGACACGATCGTGAAGACGCTCGGTCGCGGCGAAGAGGTCGCCGTGAGCGGCTTCGGAACGTTTCGCACCGTGAAGCGGGCGGCTCGCATGGGGGTGAATCCCAAAACCGGCGAGAAGATTCAGATTGCCGCATCGACAAAGCCAAAATTCCGAGCGGGAAAGGTCTTGAAAGAGGCAGTTCTCTAGATTTTCAGGTACTAGACCCCTTGTGTGCCGGCACATCGGTGGTCATACCACAAAAAACCACGGTCGCATAACGCGACCGTGGTTTTTGATATACAGAACCTATAACGCTTCCACCCTCCTACTGCATCAGACGTTGTACCGCGGTCGACATTTCTAAAAAGAGCCGGTATGCCTCCCGGACCTTTTCAAGCGATGCGCGAACCAGCCCGGTGATGGTTGGGGGCACGATGACGGGAATCGTGGTGGAGGCGGTCGATGTGGCCATGTTGGTCCCCGCTGGTGACTCTGGCGCAGGCGGCTCACGCGGCACGGTGGACGTGGTTGTGGTCGCTCCGGTGGACAAATACCCGCTTTGGTATTCTGTGACCATGCGCCGGGCAGCATCCTCGAGCCCCGCCGCCTCCCGGATGAACATTTCGGCTTTGGCGAGCTGCTTTGCGAGGTCGGCGACGCCGCGCACGCGTGCCCGTTGCATGCGTTTTACATCGTCGGCTATTTTCTTCAGCCGTCCCGTGGCGGTGTCGATAATAATTGTTTGGCGGCGAACGAGTAAGAGTTCCCGCGCCGGTCCGGTGACGCGCCGGTAGACGGTCTCCCGCCACGCCTGGAACCTCCCAGCCCGGTCACGAATGCCGTCGAGCGAGAGTATGCTCTCTTCGGCGTCGAGCCATGCCTGCTCCGCTGTCACGAACGCCGCAGTCGTATCGAGGCCGTCGAAAGTCGCCGTACGCCACGCCGCTTCCGGTGAGTCGATGACCGGTTTCTCGAGCGCGCCAAGTTGAATGCGGACGTCTTGAATCTCGGTCGCCGTGAAGCGGAGAATGTCGCGGTACGTGTTAATCCGAAATCGGAGCTCATCAATACGCCGCTCGTCCTTCGCGGTCAAGAGGTTTGCAAGGCTCTCACGGACGTTTTCGAACGCCTCCTGGATTGCGGCGGCGGTCGTCGGTAATGCCACAGCGCCCGCGGTGCGGGCGATGAATAGAGACGCCGCGCACACGGCGGCAACAACTACGGAGCGGAACATACTCGGTTGCATACGCTGTCGCATAGGAAGTTACCTGGTGATCTGTTCCAGGAGCGCGTCAATCGGGTCCGGTGCGGTGTCACCGGCGAACGAGCCAAGCTCCGTGTTCAAGAGGTCGGTACGTAGGTCCCCGGTCTCCAGGTTCCGAATCTCCTGGATCGAGGTTTTCACGATTGCACTCCCCTGGCTTTCGTAGCGGATTTGGTCTACCTGGATGTCGACGACATCGCGCAGTTCCTTTGCGATACTCTGGGCATCAAGCGAGGAGGAGAGCACGAGAGAAGGGGAGGCGAAGAATGACGAGGTCGCCGCGGCGGCGAGCACGACGAATGCGGCGCCCACCGATTGGACGAGCGGCTGTGTGAGCCAGGACGGGACGCTCCGTGGCTGTCGGCCGACGAGCGCCGCCCGGGTGCGCCGAATGAACGCCGGATCGGGTGAAAGCGCGTTAAGCTTCTGTAGTTGTGTGATGAGGTCTTCGTGCATCGATTTTTTGACGCAATTCCTTCAGGGCACGATGTTGAATGACGCGCACTGCTCCTTCGCTTTTCCCGATCGTGAGCGCAATCTCCTTCGTCGAACGTTCATCGATGAAGCGCAGGATGAGGACCGTCTGGTGTTCCGGGGAAAGGTCGGCGATGGCGCTTCGGACAAGCATGAGGTCGCGGTCCCGATCGAGGCGCTCGTCCCACCCAGGACGGTCGGCGAGAACTTCGTCGGGCACCGATTCCAGGTCTTCGTGGTGCCGAGTGGTCCGGTAGTGGTCAATAACTGCATTCTGGGCGATTCGGTAGAGCCAGCTCGAGAAGGGAAAACCCCGGAACTCGAACCGACGAATACTTTCCCACGCACTTCCGAACACCTGGCTTGTCAAATCCTCTGCATCGTGCCGATTCGATACCTTAAGGAGTATGAACCGATAGATACGCGCCACGTAGGTGTCGTACAGCTGTCCGAACGCCCGTGCGTCCCCATGTTGTGCGCTCGAAATGAGCTCTTCTTCGCTCATAATATGGAACGATGCGCGGTACGGTTCGTTTCGTAACGCGATGTAACGCTCAAAACTGTAGCATTTCGTCATTAGAAAGTACAACAGCCCCTTCCTCCGATATAGCTCATAAGAAACTGTTACCGAAGTGAGTCGAGGTTTCCGTGTCGCTTTTGCACAGCATACAGCCGTTCGACCCTGCGCTCAAGCTCACGTTTGAGCACGAGCGGGTTTAAGGTTTCATGCACCGCAC
>JAUSKB010000015.1 GCA_030647415.1 bacterium | reverse complement strand
ACGCGCTTCTTAGCGCATGCGCCGAACATAATGTCCCAAGCCATATAGACGGCGATGAGGCCGAAAATCAGGAGAGGTGTGATGATGAGCCAGGTTCGGCGCTTCCCCGACAATGGTGTCGGGGCAGGCCCGCCCGACTCGCGCGCGGGCGAGGCATGGCTCGATGGTGTCGCATCCGCTTCCGTTCCGTTCATACGGTATTGAGCATAGACCCGTGCCACGAGGGGTCAACCCCGCACCACTTTTACAAACCAGCCATACCCGATATTCGGGGCGACGACAAGACTGGCGCTCCCGCTCGCAAAACGCTTTTTGGTAAAAGTGGTGCGGGGTCAATCCGCGGGTTATCCACCGTTTTATGATACCTTCCTCTCAACAGGTGAATTGTGGAGGTACACAAGTAATGGCTCCTCCCAACCGAATGATGTCTCGCGCCCCGCGAGAGTCCGGAACGCTTCGATGCAATCAGGGTCGAGCTTCGCATACGCTTCAAGAACTGCGACCGCCCCTTGCATGAAATCACCGACGGTCCCATCCGAGTCGTCCACGCCACCCTGTGATACACGGTCCTCAAGCCGAAGGAGTATGCCGACAATGAGCGTCGCCGTCTGCTGACTGACTGGAAAGTCGGCGATGATCGCAGACAGGCGATTGCACCCTTCTTGCAGAGAGCTCTGGTATGCAAACCAGATTCGGGACGGTCCATCATACGACTTGATACATCGGATTGCGGCAGTTATCGCGCCTTTCGCCGCCGCGAGTTCCGGCTTCGTAAGCGTGCCGGAGCGGCCGCTCGAAACAGGCTCACTCACAAACTGCTTATCTTTTTCAGAGATCGGCTTCCCGCCGGTTACCGCGCGGATGCCGAGCGCCACCATGTGCTTGCAAAGTATCTCCTGCTTGCCAAGGTAGCAGTCGCAATTGCCGCGGTCATAGGAGCGGGCGGAAACGTACACGTGGTAGCGGTCGCCGCCCTCGACGACGGCGGAAAACCCGAACGCATCACCGGAGAATTCCTTCACCGCGCCCCGCTCGTACAGACCGACCGCGCGTTCCCAGGTTCCCCCATCCGCGCCGAATTTGATATCGTCCAATCCGTATGCCGGCACCGCTCGAGGAGTCATCATTAATCACACTATCGCCCTGCACCGGAGGTGTAAAGCCGCCGCGCGCTCATCGCATTCCTTCCGTCTCACGTCCGCACAACACGTCCAGGTCCTTGCGCGCCTTATGGAATTTTTCGAATTCGGGTCCCGTCACGTCAATCCCTTTATCCGCAAGTCCCGCGATACGGTCCGCTAACGTTGCAAGAAACGTACCGCACTGCAATTCCATCACCGGGAAGACGTCGACAAACCATACCTGCTCTTCCGTTTCCTTTTCGGCGGACCGTTTCCTTCCAATCAGCAGATTTTTCAAATGGACGTCCAGCATGATTCCCGTCTTTCTGGTATTCCCCTCCTTCAACGACCAGGAATCCATGTACGCCCGGACCATGCCCGCAAGCGCCCGGTCGAGCTCCGCAATATGGTCGCGGACGATGGCATCGTCGGATTCGTACACGCTCTTCCCGTCGATTCGCTCCTGCACGAAATAGATCTTCCTAGGATTCTTGTATTTGTTCTTTTCCGCATCCGCTTCCCTCACTACAAGCATCGTCTCCGGAAGGGCGCCGCCTAAATGCGTGCGGGTAAGGTCGAGGCTCCGTCGGGTTTCCTCCAATTCCCGTTCAAAATATTCCGTCGGCCACGCTACTTTGTCCTTCTGCTCCTTCACCACCCAGTTAGGGTCTCCCTTCAGCTCATACAGGTCAACGTATTTCCCCTCCTGTTCGCTGTGGAGCGGAACCTTCTCAAGATCGGCGAACGGTTTCTGTGGTCCTGACTCAATCATGTTCTCTCAATGATACTACGGCTGAATTGAAAAATCATGGCTCCCGCCGGACATTCCCACATTCTGCAGAATGTGGGAATGTTGTTTTGGGACGGGCGGACATTCCGGTCTCCAGTGGGGAGATTATTTCCGCTCAAGTTCATCCCTACCGGCCCTGTAGCGATTCGTTTGACTTCCGTTCAACTACTGATGCAGTATGGGGGGAGTAGATTCAATCACTACACAAAAAGGAGGTGAGTATGGTTCTCATGGAATGGCTGCGCTGCTTCGGTCCCTGCCCGGCCTGCGGCAATGTAGACACGATCTCAAGCGACGGTATGCTCGACTGCGTTAGCGTCTGTTGCGAAACGTGCGGGGCAACGTGGAAAAACTGGATCCAGGAGCTGTGGTACCCTATCACGCTCCCCATTGAGGTGAGTATCACGCAGTGGAGCGCGCGGGTGGAAATTCACCGGGTAGAAGCGATCCCGCATATGCGTTTGATCGTTTCTGTCCTGAACGCCGCCGTGATGTCTCGTTTCAAGCTGAAGCTCTGTTTCGCCACCGAGGGGGGCGTGAGCGGAACCTACAGACACGAAACGATCGAGCTCATAAATATCAATGACGGTGCGTCTTTCGGACTATTCGATGACTACCACTTCCCGGAGAATCCGAGGTGCTACGAGTTGCTCAAGTGGTACGGGGAGCTCCTGTACACGCTGTTCCTCGACGAGCTGACGATCGGTGAAACGACGCGGCGGGGAGAAATTTTTCGACTTACGGACGATGCGGCTGGCGCCGACAATGCAAAAATTCTCCTGTACGCCGCGATCAAGAAAAAAACTGGGAGTACGAGGTTCGCGAAATCGGTATTTTCGAAACTCGACGATACGCTGTCGAGCTTCGGCGGCATGTACCTCGCAGGCCTCTCGGACGAAGATGTCGCACGGCTGTACGTTCCACCTTGCTTCTAATGTGCGCGGGAGCCGGTTCCACACAATGGGCCGGCTCTTTGTATTTTGTTCTTCAAACGGGGCAACAAAAATTGACGGAATTTTTGTCCTCGCACCGTCCGCTCTGCGCGTGCTCCCTCAGGTACCCGCAAGAACGAGGTAGGATTTTAGGATCGTCTCGATGGCCCGGATGGTGTCCGCCTTGAACTTCAGATTGCTCTCCGCCACCCGCCGCGCGAAATTGTAGAGCTCGCGGTCGTCCACCTTGAGCCACTTCCCGTTTGTTAACCAAAAATCGAAGTATCGAAGTCCGACTTCGATAGATTGCACAAGACGCGGTCGTAGAAGCGCTCATCATGCATCGCAAGGTCCCCGGGCGCCGTGCCATTCAATTGGATTCCCGCCCGTTTGAGGAGCGCCTCCACGGCCACCTTGGATGTCATTATTTTATGCTATCATACTGACATTCAGCGCTCGCTTGACTGATAGGTAATTGCCGTGCTATAAGAAACGCATGAGTACCAAGTATCAGGAAACAAATCTCTGCCGCTCGGCGGCTGGACCGCAGTCCATCCTCGCGGACGTCCTTGTCGCCTCGGTTTTTGTGGATACGTTGAAGCACCCTCCGGGGCAAGGTGATGTAAGTATTTAAGTCTCTACTTGAATCTTTAGACCACCTTGCCACTCGGCAAGGTGTCGCATTTTACCAATCACATATCTGAATATACGGAGGATACAACATGGAAACAGATGCACGGAGTAAACGTCCGGCGCCGGCAACCTGGCGCGAATATATACGGCATGCCGGGGAAACCGGCGAGTTATTCCGCTGGATGTGGCACATTATGCCGCGCGAGAGCAAGCGGCGCTCTACCTGGCTCCTCGTAGGACTTCTTGTCCATACGGTAGCTCAGCTCCTCTTGCCTCGATTCGTCGGCCTCTTGGTCGACGGTGCTACGCGGCAACTCATGGAAACAGTTCAGTTTGGGCTCATCGGCATCGGTGCTTGCCTCGTCGCGTCTCGCGTATTCGACTACATGTTCGCCACACATCGCGAGTGGATACTGGGGCTGAACTGGGGAGCGCTGGATCGCCATATCACTGAGCAGTTCTTCAAGAAGTCCGTAGGCCAGCACATCCAGGAATCGTCGCACCTCTCGGTGTCGAATATCGACAAGGGTCGGTGGAAGCTCCTCGACCTGCAGGGCATGGTGCTCTTCGAAGGTGTTCCGTCTGTCCTCTCGCTCGCCTTCTCGTACCTCTTCCTTATGGCGTTCCTACCTGTTGCAGGTGCTATTATGACGGTGGGCATCGTTGTCTACCTCGCGTGGACACTCCACTTAAACCAGCGAGTCGCGGTGATTTGCACCCCGCTCGATGCGGAGTTCCGGAAATTAAACCGGTACCGCGTGGAACGGTGGGAAAAAGTGGAGCGAGTGAAGACGTCGGGGCGATGCGAGGACGAAACAGAGCATACGAGCGCATGGTTTAGCCGCCTCATCGGCATCGACCGTTCTTTCTGGCTGTGGTTCATCAAGCAGAACATTATGCGGGGCGGCGTGAACAGCATCTGCCTCATCATCGTGCTCGGGTACGCGTCGTGGCTCGTATGGCGCGGCGAGTGGCAAGCTGCACTCCTCCTGCCATTGTTTTCTTGGAGCATGCAAATCGTCGAAAACATCTGGCGCATCGGCCACATCGAGCACCAGCTGAACTGGAATGCGCCGGCGGTGCGTTCCATGATGGAAGCAATCTCCATCCCGCGCGACGTCGTCTCCGGCCCGCATCGGATAAACGCTACTGAGCACATCTTAGTCGCGTTCGAGGGAGTGGGACATACCTACCCCGCGGAACGGGACAGTGTAAATACTGGGACATCGCCCGTGCTCGAATCCGTGAGCTTCCGCATCAGCGCAGGCGAGAAAGTCGCGCTGCTCGGAGAAAGCGGAGCGGGAAAGACGACAGTTATGCGGCTCCTCTTACGCCATATGGACCCCACATCGGGAACCATCATGGTGCAGGGACGTGACCTCCGCACACTCGACCTCGATTCGTGGTGGGGTGCGCTTGGGTACATTTCCCAGCAGCCACAGGTTATCGATGGTTCAATCCGTGACAACCTGGTCTACACGCTTCCATCGGCTCAACGCGCACGCATCACAGATGAAGAACTCTGGGAGCTCATGCGGCTCTTGAAAATCGATTTCGGCTCTCGATTGACGAATGGCCTCGACACGCTGGTCGGCCGGAATGGGCTAAAGCTCTCCGGCGGACAGGCACAGCGGTTAATGATCGGGGCTGCGGCAGTAAAGCGGCCGGCATTCATGATCATCGACGAGGCAACCTCAAGCCTCGACTCCACGACCGAGAAGTTCGTACAGCGCGGCCTTGCGGAAATCCTGAAGCCGGATGTTGGCGCGCTCATTGTTGCGCACCGGCTCTCCACGGTTCGAAACCTCTGCAACCGGTTCGTCGTGCTCCATGCAGCCGAACAAATCGCCCGCGGGCAGCCGCAGGTGGAAACGATTGCCTCGTCGTTCGAGGAGCTCTACGATACCTCGCTCATCTTCCGGCGGCTTGCGGACGACCAAGGAGTCGTTGTGCGGCCGGAGCGCGAGTCAGCTCATATGCACAGTACATAAATAGTAAGCGGTCCCAAACAATGGGGCTTAGGTTCAACAAGTAAGTGCAACACTCTGGCATAATCCAGAGTATGCAATATCAACACTTTTCGATTGAGGAGCGAGAGCAGATCCAGTTTGGATTGTGGGAGAAAGAGTCGGTCAGGAGCATTGCTCGAGATCTCGG
>JAUSKB010000032.1 GCA_030647415.1 bacterium | reverse complement strand
CTGAATTCAAAACGGCTTGAAATTTCCCCGAAAAACGGCTGGCGAGCCCGCGTAGCGGGCGAGCCAATGACTTCATTTCCTAACTGGCGGAGGGGGAGGGATTGAACGCGCTCGCTCCGCTTGCTTCTAAAACCCCTCGGTTTTAGTGTTTCCGCCGCGGGAAACTTCCGTTTCCCGACCCCTTCCCGTTCGAATCCCTCCCATCATAGCGCCAGAGCGCCACCCCACAAGAGGGTGGCGCTCTGACCGCTGCGGAGGGTACAGGATTCGAACCTGTGATGCCTTTCGGCATACGCGCTTTCTCCCGACAATTATTTTCTTCTGGGCGGAGGGGGAGGGATTCGAACCCTCGATACCTTTCGGTATACACGCTTTCCAAGCGTGCGCACTAGGCCACTATGCGACCCCTCCGCCCAAGAGAAAATTAAATTGTCGAGGATCCTCGATTTTCATCAAAATACCATTTTGTGAAAATCGGGACAAGCGCGCGCACACTTCGACTTCGCTCAGCGCAAGCTAGACCCCTGCCCGCCCCCGGCGGGACTATGCGAACCCTCCGTTCCGAGCACACCTACAGTACCGCAGGAGAAACCCGAGAACAAGACGCCCATTAAAAACATTCTAACCCCGCCATGGCGGGGTTAGAATGTTTTTAATGTGTTCTAATTTTTCTATGCGGTCACGCTCCCCTGCCGTTCGCGGCGATACACAACATACGAGTAGACGACACTCACGAGCGCTGATGCGAGCGCGGGAACCAGCACAAACCATATTGCGTACCGAGGCAGAACGAGACCGAGGAGGAGCACTACGCCAATGAGCGGCATGAGGAAGGCACCCCACAGGGGTGACATATACCCGTCAATCTGCCCCGTCGCGTTTCAGTGCGAGGGTACCCGGGGAGGCAGGACCGGGTTGAAAACGGCGCCGGCGATGAGCGACGCAACGAGGATGACGAGCACCCACACCTCGCTCCGACGGAGAGAGAATTTCATGCTTTCAGTATAGTCCTTTCACTCACACTGACATTCGCACATTCTGCAGAATGTGCGAATGTCAGTGATAACAAAAATCCGGTCCCGCTATGGCGGGACCGGACCTAATTGCAACTTCTCGATAACATCGATGAGGCCCTCGCGGAGTGCCCGATCGACGGTATACGTCCTTCCGCCACCATTTCCAACAAACAGTGGTCGAATTTCTTCGATATCCCGTTTCATTCGGGTCGCATACAAACCGAGGATTTCCTCCCATTCCCTTCGTGCCACTTGCAACTTTGCCAGCACCAATTCATCCGAATCGGTAACTGGAAAATCACTCACGGTCATGGAATGCACACGCAAATGCGCGTACGGATACATACGTCGCTCACTACACGCCTGCAATACCAACACCGCGAATGACGCCACAAAGCGCTGTACAACACCGATAACAGGCGCTTGAGATGCCCGAAGGGCGCTCCATACGTCCAGTGCAGGCCTCATGTCGCCACCGTCGCTCTGTATGTATAGTGTGATTGGTTCGATACTTACGGCACTAAGATACCGAATATCCGCGCACACACGGTCCGCCAGCAAACTATCGATGCATCCAATAATCTCTATAGTCCGCTTTTTTAGAAGCGCGACCTGTCGCTTTTTCTCTTTCATACTGCCTCCTCTTGATTTTTAATGTTCGTTAGTATATACTCACACATGAAGTTACTATAGTCAAGGTCGGCCATCAACAAATATATTTCGCTATGCCTAACCACGAGACTCCCCTGACTCCGAAGACGGAGCCAATGCCAGATGAAAAAAAGGATAGTCCGTTCCAAATGCCGGAAAGCGATGAGGAGGAGCGGCGCCGGAAGAACGCCGAAGAGGGAGATTGGCGTGAACCGAAGTAGACTTTTCAAAACCGCCCCAACATACGTCGGGGCGGTTTTTATTTCACCTCCATCCCGCGTAACGCCGCAATGCGTTCCTCGACGGGCGGGTGAGTGAGAAAGAGCTTGGTGAGCCAGGAGAGTTTCTGGCCCGGCTTATCGAACGGGTCGTCGAACCACAGGTGCGCCGTCGTGGGTTTTGCGGCGCGGAGCGGCGTCGGGTCCCGCGAAATCTTCTCAAGCGCACGGGCAAGCCCCTCCGGGTAGCGCGTGAGGAGGGCCCCGGAGGCATCCGCGAGAAACTCCCGCTTCCGGGAAATCGCAAGGTGCATGAGCCGCGCGACGATAGGCGCGAGGATGGAGAGTGCGATGCCGACGAGCATGAATACCGCCTGCGCCTGCCCGCCCTCGCGGTCGCGGCCTCTGCCGCCGAAGAGCTGCGCGCGGAGGAAGAGGTCGGCGATGACGGAAATAAACCCCACGAGCATGACGACGGCCGTCGCAAGGAACATGTCGCGGTTCCCGATGTGCGAGAGCTCGTGCGCGATGACCCCCTCGAGCTCCACCTTGTCGAGGCGCGCGAGGAGCCCGGTCGTCACGGCGATGACCGCATGTTTGGGGTCGCGGCCGGTTGCAAAGGCGTTCGGCGCCGGCTCGTCCACAATATATATTTTTGGCATCGGAAGCCCCGCCGTGATGGCGAGGTTCTCCACGATGCGGTAGAGCTCCGGCGCACCCGCCTTTTCCACTCGGCGCGCATGCGCCATGGAAAGCACGAGCTTGTCGGACCACCAGTAGCTCCCGAAACTCATGCCTGCGGCGAAGAGCGCGGCGAATACGAGCAAGCTCGGGTCGCCGTACGCCTGCGAAAACACCCACCCCGCCCCAATGATGACGATGAGGAAGGCCGTGAAGAGAAGGTAGGTCTTCCGAATGTTCGAGTCGCGTTGTCCGTAAATGTCCATCATACGATTAAATCCTAAGCACTAAACCCTAAACTCTAAAAGAATGCAAATTCAAAGAATGTTGTATGTGTTTAGAATTTCATACTTACCAGCTCCCGCCGCCGCCACCGCCTCCCCCCCCGCCCGAGAATCCCCCGCCCCCGGCGCCGCTCCCCCCGTGGGGCGCCGAGGCGAGTGTCGATGCGGCCGTGGCGCTGAATCCGTGCAAGCTGTTCGCAAATATAATGGCGCTGAACGCGCCTCCGGAGGGGTCAGCGTACCACGAGGGCGGCGCGGTATAGACGCCCTCGAACTCCTTCGCCCACGCCCGCTCGACGCCAAGGACCATCGCGTACGGCAGGAGCTCTTCAAAGCGCTTCGGGTCCTTCTCCGGTGCACCCCGTACAGCTTCGCCACGGGGTGAATTATGGAAATTGATGCGATCCTTCTCAGCAATTTGGAGGTACTCCTTCAGGCCAAGTATCATCTCACGCGTCTCGGCTCCTTTCACCGTCGCTTTCGGCATCAGGTACCCGAACACGACTACGATGGCGGATGAAATGATTAACGCGGCAACGATAGCGGCATTCAACAAACCAACAAAATTAAAAACGAATACGAGCGCCACAAACGCAAACGCGGCGATGAAATACTTTGCCATGACCTGCGCGGGAGCGGTCGGGTAATACCCCTTCGCAACGACCGACTCGCCAACCAACTTCGTGATAGCGACAATGTGGCTATAAAACTTCTCCTTGAGGTCCGACAGCTTGACCTCATCGTGGGAACTGAAGAGCGACTGCATGAGCTCTGTGTCGAACGGCGGGAGATTCTCGCCCGCCCGGACGGTCTCCTGGTCGGACGGGTCGCTTCCTGTCTTCTTGAAAATGTAGTCGTCACCATGAGAAAAAAGCCCCGTTCCGACGACGCGTGTCACGGTGAGCTTTCCCTTCGTGGCAAGATAGATGATTTCCGCCGAAATATCCTTGGTGCGCGCGCTTTGATTCAATACCGCAGACATCTCGAGCGGGGCGAGGCCATCCGGCGCTCCGTACTGCGGCACAATAGTGCCCCGCCCGCGTGGGTCCCGACCCTTCCGGTACCAGTGCCCCAGCATCACGGCGAAGACGAGGAGCGGCAGGGCGAGAATACCGTTGTCCCGGAGGAACTGAAGCGCGTTCTCCCACGCCGTGGGCTCTATGACGACGCCCTTCGGGAATCCGACCGCGACCGTGAGTCCTTCCCCCGCCTCGAGCCGTCGTGACGCCGCAAATTCGGCGCGAACACCCGTTTCGGTTGGTGTGACGGTCGAGGTGATGGTTGCACTGCACGATTCGGTACTTCCGATGGACCCAACGTAGCATGATGCTGTGAGCTTCTCGGTCCCGGCCGTCGATGGGAGGAGCAAGCGCGCGCCCGCGCGCTCGATGGGCACCTGCCACCCGTTCCCCGTCGCGTTCCAGTAGAGCTCGTCGTGGTCGGTAAAGTAGCCGACAGCCCGGTCGGCAACGTACCGGATGACGTACGTGCGCACACCAGAAACGTATGCATTCGGGTCCCCGACCTTCACGCGCTCGTTCCGACCCTCCAATGAGACCTCAAACGGGTACGGCGCGCCGCCCGCATCGGTGACCGAAACGCCGGAGATTGCGAGCGACTGGATCCCGAACTTGGTCTCGTACCGGATGGGAATGTCGCGAAAAATGCCGTGCCGCTCGACCGCGCCGAAATCGTACACAATCGTCTCCGTGACCTCAACGCTCGAATCGGCACGGACGGACGCCGCGACGTCGAAATCGCGGATTATTTCTCCATCACCCTGGGCAAATACTGCGGACGACAACAGCAACCACGCGCCGATGATGGCTGCGGAGAAAACAGCGACTCGGCGCACAGAAAAAGTCATAATCAAAAAAACTCTAAATACGAAACCCTAAATCCTAAACAATGTTTTAAATTCAAATGTTCAAAACTCAAAACCATGTTTCGAATTTTGAATTTTCGATTTAGGGTTTGTTTAGAATTTCGATATTAGGATTTAGAATTTAACTTTTACCGGCTCCTTCGCCGCCTCGTCCGCGAGCTCGAAGAACTCCTTCTTCTGGAAATGAAAGGCGCCGGCGATGACGTTCCCGGGGAACTGCTCTATCTTCGTGTTCAGGTCGCGGACGTTGCCGTTGTAGAAGCGGCGAGCCGCCTGTATCTTATCCTCCGTGTCAGTCAATTCGTCCTGTAGCTTCGTGAAACTCTCGACAGCCCGGAGCTGGGGGTAGGCCTCCGCGATGGCGAAGATGCTCTTCAGGGCCGAGGTGACCATATTGTCCGCGACCTCTTTCTCCTTCACCGTCTGCGCGCCCAAGGCCTGCGCACGCGCCTTCGTCACGCTCTCGAAGGCGGTTTTCTCGTGCGTCGCGTACCCCTTCACCGTTTCCACGAGATTCGGGATGAGGTCGTACCGCCGCTTCAGCTGGACCTCAATGTCCGCCCACGCCTCTTTCGTGCGGTTTATGAGCCGGACGAAGCCGTTATAGGCCCCGACGACCCAGACGACGACCGCCCCGACCGCAACCAGGACCCATGTGCCGATGTTCATAGTGGCTTTAGTATAACTCCTACACTATTCGCACGCAACCTAAATTCTAAAAGGCGAGACCTCGGGAATTCATCTTGAGGTCTCGCCTTAGACGCAAAATGTCGTATGAAAAGCAAAGAGCGCCATCCATGAATCGGATAGCGCTCAATTTTATCTCTTTACATACCGCACGGCGTAGCGGAGGCTCGGCGCGTCAACAAGCCACACTACGACACCTTCGGTTTCCCCGATTTGGTAGGCCTCTCCGAGATTCTCTCGGAAAATGTCGACTTTCGACCGTCTTTTTTCGGTCTTATTCGGCATATAGTCCAGCACCTCGAAAACCTTATCTACAAGGTGCGGAACCTTCCGTTCAAACTCCGCGTTCGCACGAGTTCCTTCAACACTCCCGCCGCTCGCCCGAAGTCGCGCGACGGACGGGATGACGATTTGCAACGACGCCCAGCCGTCCCACACCGGAGTACTATCCGAATTGAGCGGCGGAGAAATCGGCGGAAACGACGATGCAACCATCCCCTCGAACACGTAGGCGCCGCTCGAGGCGATGCGCGGCGAGGAGTCGGTCTCCTGCTCACGCGCTGTGTACGCGGAAATTTTCAACCCACGGAACTTTCGTAGTATTCGGAAGTTTCCCGAAACCGGACGTGCCCCAACCGTCCGGATGGGCGCCTGCGCCGGCCCGGATGATTTACAACCATCCTTAAACATAAGAAACAGGACGATTGCAAGCGCCCCCAAAACCCAAAAAACTTTCATCTCACGTTCCTTTCTCCCGCCTTCGACGGGAAATTGTTAGACAATATTTACAATTTCCTGTCCATATACTAGCATTTTTGCTATTAAAAGTCAAGTTAATCGATTTTTCGCTCTTTGTGGCTGTTTTTTACCCTTGTTTAGCAATACAACCGGCGGCCGATGAGGCCGCCTGATAAAACTACACGATTCGCTCCTTGATTGCGCCGTACAGGTAGTCAGCCAGCTTACCCATCGGTTGTTCGCCGTCGACGAACTCGATGCGTTCAGGATACTTCCGCGCAAATGCTCGGTACGACTCAAAAACTTTCTCATGGTACGACCGGTCCTTCTTATCGTATCTCGTGGTCGCGATAAGCCGTTTGAACATCGTATCAATCGAGATATCGAGCAGGAATATTGTCGATGGCATGATACCACCCATCGCCTCAACGCAAAGACGGTGCAAAAACTCCTCGTTCTTCACACCCTCCAAGGACTGGTACACCAGCGTGGCGAGAAACGACCGGTCAGTGAGAACAATGTTGCCGTTGTGTAACATCGGCTGGACTATTTCAGTCACCCACTGATAGCGGAAGGCCGCAAATAAACACGCGGACGTGAACGGGAGAATCTCTCTTTCTAGTTTCGGATCGAGAAGCACCTCCCGAATTCGCTCCCCTACCAATGTTCCGCCTGGTTCGTGAGTGTTACAAACCTCATACCCCTTCTCACGCAGTCGTTGCGTGAGAAGTTTCGCCTGTGTGGTCTTCCCTGACCCCTCGCCACCCTCAAAAGCAAAAAAGTTATCGCGCGGTATCAACGCCTTGAATGCATCCATTCGTCCTATCCTTTCTAATGTTTTTTGAATGCGCTCCCGGTACCATACCAGGTACGGCGACGGCACGCAATCCGCTCCGTCTACAGACAAAAAAAACTGCCCCGTAGGGCAGTTCTGAATCATAGGTCAATCTTATCCTTCGCGAGCTCCGCCTGTATCGGCTCATGGTGCCGGTAATCAACCAATTTGATGTCTTCCATCGTGAACGAGTCAATATCCGAGACCTCGGGATTCAGCCAGAGCTTCGGCGGCGGCAACGGCTCACGTTTGAGCTGTTCCCGAACCTGGTCGAAGTGCTGTTCGTAGATGTGGACATCAACGAAGTCAATGACCAGCTCGAATGGCGTGAGTCCGGTCACCTGCGCAACCATGGCGAGCAATAGCGCGTACGAGGCGATATTGAACGGGACCCCGAGGAATGTGTCGCAACTTCGCTGGACCATGTGCACCGAGAGATATTTTGGCTTCCCATCATCCCCCGGTGTCACAAAAAACTGGAATCGCTCATGGCACGGCGGGAAACACATATCATTATTGAGTTCCCCGACATTCCGAGTGGCCACAATTTTATGCTGACGGTCCCACGGATCGCTCCGGATGCTCTCGATGGCGCCCGCGAGCTGATCAATGTACTGGGGCATTCCCCCAGAAGTTTTCCAGTTTCGCCACTGCACGCCGTAGATACGTCCACAATCACCTGGAAACAGCGCGCGGTGTAGCCACCGCTTCGAGGTAGCGTCCTCGGTCCAAATCGTCCGTTTGCCCGGCGGGTATCCGAGGAGTTCCCGCAGGCGGTTCTCGTCGAGCCGCCAACTGGTCTTCCGTCCACCCTCAATGAACCAGAGCAACTCTGCTTTGACTGACCTGAACGCCAGCTGTTTCGTCGTCATCGCTGGGAATCCATTCCGGAGATCAAACCGGAGTTGGCGCGCGAAGAGACCGCGTGTCATGCCGTTCCTGCCTTCTTTATCGAACCCATGCTCGAGAATTTCCTGAGCGAGGTCGAGGTACTGTTTCATGTCTATCCTCCATTTTTTGAATAACGCTTCCCCCACTCTAAATCAAACCCCGCCACGCGGTAAAGTGGCGGGATTTATGATTACGTGTCGTAATATAAACTAACAACATCCTTACATACTCCAGTTTGTAAGGATGTTGTGAACTTGTCGGTTGTTTGTTGTACGTTGTGGGTTGTTGGTCACCTAGTAATCCCCCATCCCGCCGCCCATTCCGCCTCCGCCAGCTGGCGGGTCCTTCTTCGGGATATCCGTCACGGCCGCGCCGATGGTGAGGTAGGTCGCGGCAACCGAGACAGCGGAAATGAAGGCGGTCTTCACAACCTTCAGGGGGTCGATGATGCCAGCTTCCTTGAGGTCGGCAATCGTGTTCGTCATGGCGTTGAACCCGACCCAGGCCGCCCCACCATTCGCCTTCCGGACCGTGAGCTCCTCGATGACCTTCTTGGGCATCTCGCCGCTGTTCGCGACAATGGCCGAGAGCGGCGCCTCGAGTGCGCGGCGCAGAATCGCCTGAACCCCGACTGCGATCGAATCGTCGAGCTTCTTCCCCGAAATCTCCGCGACCATATTGAAGAGCGCAATGCCGCCGCCGGGGACGATGCCCTCCTCCATCGCGGCGCGCGTCGCCGCGACCGAGTCCTCCACGCGCTGTTTCAGCTCCTTCTGGGCAGATTCGGTCGGTGCGCCCACCTTGATGACGGCAACACCGCCCAAGAGCTTCCCAAGCCGCTCCTGAAGCTTCTCGCGGTCGAACTCCGAGTCCGTCTTTTTCACCTGTGCCTTCAACTGTAGGACGCGTTCGTCGATGGCCTTCTTGTCGCCCTTTCCGCCCACGATGGTCGTCGCATCCTTCGAGGAAACCACGCGGTGCGCATGGCCGAGGTCCGAGATTTCCACATGGTCGAGCTTCTTCCCGAGGTCGTCCGAGACAAACATTGCCCCGGTCACGATAGCGACATCCGCGAGGAGCTCCTTCTTCCGGTCGCCGAAGCCCGGCGCCTTCACGGCGAGCACGTTGAACACCCCACGGAGCTTGTTTAAGACGAGAGTCGTGAGCGCCTCCCCGTCCACGTCATCCGCGATGATGACGAGCTCCTTCTTCCCGCTCTGGATGACCTTCTCCAAAAGCGGCAGGAGGTCGTTGATGGCAGAGACCTTCTTGTCGGTCACGAGGATGTAGGGGTCCGAGAGCTCCGCCTCCATGCGCTCCTGGCTCGTCACCATGTACGGCGAGATGTAGCCGCGGTCGAACGCCATCCCCTCCACCATCTCGTAGGAGTTCCCGATGGTATTCGAGTCCTCAATGGTCACCACGCCCTCCTTCCCCACCTTTGCCATCACCGTCGCGATGAGCTCGCCGATTTCCCCATCCTTCGAGGAGAGGGTTGCCACCTCCTGAATCTTTTTCGTGTCGTTGATGAGCTCGCGCTGTTGCTCGAGCTGCTGTACCACCCCCTCGGAGGCCTTCTTCAGCTCCTCCGCGAGGTGGATGACGTTGAACCCCTTCTCGCGGATGACCTTCTCGCCCTCATCGATCATCGCGTGCGCCAGGACTACCGAGGTAGTCGTACCGTCGCCCACGCCGTCGTTCGTCTTGTCGGCCGCCTGCTTGATGAAGTCGGCGCCGAGGTTCTCATACTTCTCCTCGAGCTCGATCTCCTTCGCGACCGTCACGCCGTCAAAGGTCACCTGCGGCGCGCCGTACCCCTTCTCGACCACGACCGCGCGGCCCCGGGGGCCAAGCGTCATCTTCACCGCCTCTGCGAGCGTGTCGATGCCCTTCTTCAGGGCTGCCCGCGCCTCCTCGTTGAATTTTATTTGTTTGGCCATTGGAATAACTCACAACCTACAACCGACAACATACAACGAACTCGATTCGTGTGCTGTTTGATCGTAGGTTGTTGGTTGTTAGTTGTCGGTTACTACTGCCAGGATGTCATCCTCGTCGACCAGGAAGAACTTCTTCTTATCCTCTTCGAACTTCTTATCCTCCGACCACGGCTTCGTGAAAAGGACCACGTCGCCAACTTTCACCGACAGCGGCTGCCGCGCGCCAGTCTCGGTAAACTTGCCGGGACCCACGGCGACCACCGCGCCCTTCATCTGCTCCTTCTTCTCTACCGAGTCGGGAAGCACGATGCCCGACTTCGTCATCGTCTCATCCTCCGTCCGATGCTCAATGAGCACCCGATTTGATAATGGCTTGAGTTTCATGTGTTTTTGATAACCGACAACCTACAACAAACAACCTACAACGGCAGCGGCATTCGTTCCCTTGTTGTTCGTCGTTGGTTGTTGGTCGTTGGTCATGTGCCTAGCACCAGCGACCTTCCAGTGCTACCAGCAGGGTCTATTGTAGTCGCAACCCCCGCCGTGTCAACATTGGTGATATGTCCGACCTCCTCGCCGCATACCCTCCCGAGAGCGTGGTGACCCACGCCTATGCCTTCGCCAAGGAGGCGCACCGCGACGCGGTGCGCGCGAGCGGCGACCCGTACGTCACGCATGTCATCGCCGTCGCGAACACCGTTCGGAGCTGGGGGCTCGACGAACCCTCCGTCGCCGCCGCCCTCCTCCATGACGTGGTGGAGGACACTACGTTCACGTTGAAGGATATCGAGCAACGCTTCGGGAAGGAGGTTGCCTTCCTCGTCGACGGGCTCACGAAACTCAAGCGAATTTCATACTCCCCGGAGCAGCGCGATGTGGAAAGCCTCCGCAAACTCGTCATCTCGTTTACGAAGGACCTGCGGGTTCTCTTGGTGAAGCTCGCGGACCGACTGCATAACATGCGCACACTTGCGAGTCTCCCGCCGGACCGGCAACGGAAAATCTCGCTCGAAACCATGGAAGTGTATGCGCCGCTTGCGTACCGTTTGGGGATGCAAAAGCTCTCCGGCGAGCTCGAGGACCTCTCCTTCCCCCACACAAATCCGGAGGGGTACGACTGGCTTATGAAAAATATGGAGAGCTCCTACGAGGAGCGTATTGTCTATGCGGACCGTGTACGGGCAATGGTGGCGACAACACTCAAAAAAAACGGTATTCAAGCAATCACTGTTGATACTCGCGCCAAGCACCATACCAGTCTCTACAAAAAACTCATTCGGCGGGGCATGGACCTTTCGCAGATCTACGACCTCGTCGCCGTTCGTATCATCGTCGGGACCATCGAGGAGTGCTACGCGGCGCTCGGTATCGTACACAAGCTCTGGTCTCCCATCCACGGACAATTTGACGACTACATC
>JAUSKB010000036.1 GCA_030647415.1 bacterium | reverse complement strand
CCATTGGCGGACATTTGTCCTTTCTCGTCCTCTTTGTCCGATGTGAATTTGGTGCTTAGGATTTGTTGAGAGTTTAGGATTTAGAGTTTAGGATTTTGTAGTATATATGTATGCGGCTTGCGACGGTCGGGACAACGCTCCTCCGGCTCTGTTTCCCCCCGCGGTGCGTCGGGTGCGGCACCCGGCTTCCCGCGCATGCCAGATTTGAGATGGTCTGCGAACGATGCTTTGCGCTGATACCACGCCACCGGTGGCTCACCTGCCCCGTCTGCCGTGCGCGAATACCAGTCATCCTTGAGGCGAGACCTCAAGGCTCCCCGAGGTCTCGCCTCTCTCCCGGTTCGCCTCTGGTAGAAACGAAGGTGGATATGTCTACCAGCGATTCGCTCGCGTTTCATCGTGGGTTGTCGGTCGTGGGTTGTCCCTCGGCTTCGCTCGGGATGGTGAGCTCATCGAATCATCGGTTACCCAGATGCCACCCGGAGGCGCGATTCGTCCTCGCCGCCGCCTCCGATTTCCGGAACCAAACGGTTCGCGAGCTCATCCATGCGCTGAAGTACCGGCCCGCGCATCGTGTGGCGCTCCCGCTCGCCACCCTGCTTGCCGAATACATTGCGGGGCTCGCCGCAACGCTTCCTCCCGGCATTCTGCCGCTCATCCCCGTGCCGCTCCATCCCCGCCGCGAACGCGAACGGGGGTGGAATCAGGCCGCCGTGCTCGCCCGAACGCTTGCAGGGTTCTGCCCCGGTCGGTTCGAGGTCCGCGACGACGTACTGCGGCGCATTCGGTACACCGAACCGCAGGTCTCGTTCCGTGACCGCGTGTGGCGTGCCGCAAACATCTCGGGGAGTTTTGCATGCGCGTCGGAAACGCTCCCGCTCGGCCCAATCGCGGTGCTTATTGATGACGTCTCGACCACGGGCGCGACACTTGGTGAGGCGGCGCGGGTATTACGGCATGCCGGAGTCCGCACTGTCATCGGCCTCGTGGTGGCATCTGCATAGCCGCTGAAAAATCCTAAATTCTAATATCTAAACCCTCTCCCTACGGGAGATGTCCCGAAGGGACATAAACAAATCCAAATGACACAAACTCGAAACGGCACCCGTATGCGTTTAGAATTTCGGATTTCGGATTTGTCCCTCGGCTTCGCTCGGGATGGTGAGTTCATCGAACCATTTAGGATTTAGGATTTCGTGCTTAGAATTTCCTGTCCTCCATCTCCAAAACGAGCGAGGTGCCCCCAACAGCACACCCGTCCGAACGTACCGTTCGGTACGGGCGGGTCTCGGACCGCGACGGCGGGAGAGCGAAGATGCCCCGCGAGCACGCGGGGACATCTGATGCTGGCGGGGACACCTCGCGAGCGCCCTATGGCTTCGTCTCCTCGAACGACTTCCGGGAGGTGCCGACCTCTCGGCAGTCGTAGTTCGTTCCGCACTCGTCGGGCAACGGGTCCCCGCCGAGGCAAATTTCGGTCTGTTGCGGCGCGCACGTGCTGTTCCGGATACACATACGAACCGTGTAGGGCTGCCGCACGGGGCAGTTGCCAACGTCGAGCGTCTGCCCCGTGCCAATGTTCGACCACGCCGTCTCTGTGCCGCCCTCGAGCCGGGCCTTCCCGCGGTAGGCGTACACGACGCCATCATCGAGCCCTTCGTCGTCGTACGCGCCATCGTACGCTGGGTACGGGAGATCGACCGACCAGGTAAAGTAGTTGTTGAGGTCGAGAGACAGTGTCGACGGCGGAGGCGGCGGCAGGGGAAAGCCGACCTGCGCCCACGTCCGGTCAATCGCGCGGCCGACGCCCGAGACGATGCGGCCCGCGGCGCGAGCGAGCGCCGACGCGAGCCGGTCCACGCTACGGAACGTTGCCTGAACCGTTCGTCCCAGCGCCTCATCCATGCTGGCAAAGAATTGGCGGACATGGAACCCGCCCCCCGAGAATGTCGCGGTTACGGCGCGCGCCGCGTCCATTGTCACCACACAGTCGCCAGCGGTGTTGATGCACGCGCCGCTCCACCCGGTGAAGGCCGCGGCGGGCGTGGCGCGGAGCGTCACGGTCTCGACCGGCAAGGCTGGGTAGGTGTTGGCGCATGTTTGGTTCGAGCCACAATCGATCCGATTGGGCGACAAATCATCCCGTACGCGGCCGCTCCCCACGACGGTGACGGTGAGTGTGTTCCCGGGACTTGCCCTCCGCGCCGTCACAGTCGCGGGCGAGGAATACTGCTTGAGGTTTCCTACGTTTCGGAACGCGAGCACCTGGAAAGTGTACTGCGTCTCCGGTGGATCCCCCGTCGGGAACGACTCCCAGCGGTAGCTACCGGTGGTGGCAGGAGGATCCACGGGTGAGAGGTTGGTCACGGCAACGTACGGCACCATGCGGCGAACCTCGTACCCATTCTCGTTTATTGCGTTGTCGCGCCAGGTGAGCACAATGCGCGTCGGCTCCTCACTTGCGGTGAGGTTCGTTGGCGCGAAGGGCGGCTCCACCGTAGAAACGACCGGCGTGGGGTCGGTGCAAACCGCGGTCTCGGGCGTGACCGGCGGGTGGTTCACCAGGTCCACACGGACGTACGAGCAGGCGCGGAGCCGGTAGAAGTAGTTCGTGCCGATTACAAGCCCCGTCTGGGTGCGCGAGTACTGCGTCGTGCCCTCTCGGAACACGCGGTCATTCGGGAACTCGACGGTCGACGAGACGACGGTGCCATCGCCGGTGCCGAACGGGTTCGTGAAATTCGACTGCTCAAGGACGTGGTAGTACGGGGTTGGCGATGCGGCGGTCGCCGCGTTCGTCTGGTTCTGCCACACAATGGTTGCCTCAGTCCCCGACCGCGTGACGATCACGTTCGTCGAGGGTTGCGGGGTTACCCGCATCCGCTGGAGGACGATGGTGTGCGTGGAGCCGGGGACGTTCGCCTCCCAGGTGACGTGGAGCGAGTTCGGCCCGGACGTCCGAGCATTCATGTTCTCCACCGACGCGGTTGGTGGCGCGGTCGTGCAGGACCGGAGGCCTGTCGCCGGGAAGAGGCGCGGTACTGACTCGCCATCAACCGAGACACGAAGCTGGTAGTTATATACAGTCCCCTGCAGGAGCGGGTTCGGCGGAGCGCCATGGAGGTACCTTCCGGTCGCCACATGGCGGCTACCTAACGGCTGGGAGCTACGAGTCGTAAGTGGATTGACCGGGAAGGGCTGTCCCTGTTCGACGCCGAAGAGGCGCGCAATGTGCGATGTGGCGAAGGACCCCACCCACTGAAGGTCAATCGAGGTCGGCTGGGGCGTGCAATCTATAGTGTATCCGTCGATGCCGCCCTCGGGCGAGACCGTAAGCGTCACGCCGACCGTCTTCGAATTCGGGGTGGCGGTCGGCGCGGAAACGGTGATGGTACCGGTGTAGGTGCCTGCGAGCTGGGGCGCGACAGAGACGGTTACCGTTCCATTATTCGTACCTGATGTCGGGGAGAAGGAGAGCCATGACCTGTCATCGGACACGGTCCAACCCATCGTGCCGCCGCCGTTGTTCGATATCGTGATGGTCTGGGAGAGAGGCGCGCCGCCAGCAGTGGCGCTGAAGGAGAGAGATGCGGGGGAAACGGCGAGCGTGGGGATGAGGTTCCCGGTGAGCGTCCGAACCTGAAGTTCGCTCGTGCAGGAGTTGGTCCCCTGTCGGCGCACGAACTGGTAGGTGTAGTCCGTGTCCGGGGTGAGCCCGCTGTCGACGAGGTGCCCACCGGAATCGTCCGCCACATCGTAGATTTCGGTCCCGTTCCTGATTATCCGAAGCTGGTCGTAGATGGTGCCAGACGGCACCGTCCAGTCGAGCGTGACAGAGGTTGCTTGCACCGTATTCGTGACCGTCGGCGCGGGCACGGTGCACCCCATGGACATACCGCCCGATGCCTCGCCCCACCCGAGGACATCCCCGCCCCACACGGTGCCGGTCACCATGCTTTGAACCATATCAAACCGGAGGCCGTATGTCGTTTGTGGGAACCCGGCGAGCTCCCACTGCTTCTTGTCCAAACTAATCCATTTGCTGTATGTCGACGCCATCGTGGGCGTCACCACATCCGCTCGGCACCCAGTCAAAACCTCCCCGACATCGTCCGGACTATCGCACACCCGCGCCCACCCGTGGAACACGCCTGAACTTGCGTCGTACGTCGCGCGACAGTCGGCGGAATTCGCGGAGGGACACCCGCGAAGGTCATCCTTCTGGAAGCTTACCCAGCCGTACCCGTGCCACCCAAGGTCGTCCGGCTGTACGGCGGCGAATCCCTCACCGCCCACGCTCCCATCCGCGCGGGCGAAAACCGCCCATTTCACAGGTGATGACACGCTTTGAATATCTCCGTGCGTTCCGCCTCCCGGTTTCGGCGTGTCGCTATTCAAGCTGATCCACCCGACACCGAGGTGGGGGGGGAGGATGGTATCATCCCCCATCGAGGAGAAGATTGTCCCACTGAACACCTTCGTGATATTGAGGTCGACGAACACGCTCTCATACCCGGTGGTATCCTGGCCGACATAGAACCGGTAGGGCGTCGCACTCCACGGTATGTTGGCATAGGTTGCCGATGTCTGCCCGTTCACGGTTTTTTCTATGACCGCGCCATCCTGGGTCCACCTCACCTTCACGGACGGAATGCCCCCTTCCGTCTCGGTCTTCCACTGGAGCCGGACGCTCGCGACGCTGTTCGTCGCCGAGGCGTACACCGGCCACGCCTCGAGGTCCCAGACGACCGAATTCGATGAGTGCGCACTTTTTGTCTGCTCAAAGGAGCATCCCCCGCTCGTGGAGCAGGCCCGGATCTGGTAGGTGTACGTGCGCGGCGGGTTCGCGACGATGTTGAAATCGTCGGTGAACGAGGTTGTGCCCGCGAGTAATTGGTCGTGCGGCAGGGTGTAGGTTACCCGGTTCCCGCTCACGTCGGTCGTCGTTCGCGTGATGTAGTAGCCGTCGGTCGCGCTTGGGATGTTCGTCCAAACGAGCCGGATGCGGTTTGGTAGGGGTGGCGCCGCCGCCTGGAATGTCGCAGTGAACGACGCGGGTCGCGGCGGGATCACGACGTCCGTGGGGAGTGAGGTAGCGTACTGGGTGCTCCGCGTCGGCGGTGGCAGGCAGTACCGGTCGCTCTCGTAGAAGGAAAGGTGGTAGGTGGTAGGTGCGGTCGCCGCAGGGTTCCCCTGCTCTTCATAGACGAACGTGCCGTCTGGACGGAGCAATGCTGATGTCGGCACAAATATGGATGAGCCACTTGAGGCGATGACAAATCCGCCGAACCCTTTGAAGCTCGCCGACATGGCGGTCGAGGTTGAGAACCGGACGCGGATGATACGGCTATCCGTACTTGATCCGATGGCGGTTATATTCGTCGGTACGCCAATATTTGATGGTTGCGGAAGAAGCTTTGCCGCCTTCGCGACCGTCGGGGTCCATGCGGAACAATTCCCCGCGCTCGAACAGGCCCGAACCCGATACTGATGGCTCACGCCCGGGTCGGTGTTCAGGGTCGCTTCGGTGGTGCCAACACCCATGTTCACCAGGTTCCACGCGCGGGTGTCGAGGTACTCTTTCACGCCGCTCCCTGAATAGACCTGTCCACCCAGATTTTTGAGGTTCGTCATCTGCAACGCATCGCGTTGCAGGGTAAATGTCGTGGCGGGGGTACCTCCGGATGGCTCCGTCCACGGCACCGCGATGGCGCACGCGGAGGTTGCTACGAGCGTTCCGAGCGCCGGCGCGGGCGGCGCCGTCTGGGCGTGGGCAGTGGGCGTCGCGGAGAGGAAAAGCGCGGCGAGCGAGCCAGCGGCGGCGAGCACCCCGACTGCGAGGAGGGTACCAGATATGGCACGCTTCATATCTTCTAGTATAGCACGTTATGCCGTCCCCATCGGTACAATTATTATCGAAGTCGGACTTCGATAGGGGTCACTTACGAACGCCGAGTTTTTTCTCGAGCGTCGCAACTCGCGCTTGGAGCGCTTCGAGCTCGTGCCGATAGACAACCTTGCCGAGCTCATTCCTGATTTCCGAAATCTCGTGGCGGAGCACATCTAAACTGCCGTGGATCCATGAAATGTCATCGTCAACCTTGTTGAAGCGTTCATCAACCTTATTGAATCGCTCATCAACCTTTTTTTCAATCTTGTTGAAGTGTTCATCGGTTCCCGCAAACCCCCGCTCAACCATTTTTGCGAGCTGTTCAATTGTGACTTTTTTATCTTTCATATGCGTTTAAGGTAGCGCAATCCATCCGTTCGTCAACAGACGTACCTATCCATCTTGACGCTCATCGGAAACGGTACCTGACACCGTTTTCGTTTCCCACCCACAACATCGGCATTCTCATGCCTGCGTGGTGAGGGATATTTTCTGCAGAGCGTACCTGACACCGTTTCCCTCGCCGTTTACCGAAGCGTCTGAGTTTGTGCAGAAAAGCTAGCCTGAAACCCTTGCTGATTGCAACTTGCTGTAGGAATACCACCTTGTGGCGGAGTGCTCTCGGGATAGTAACCACAGGTGCTACCAACCTTATATACACACTGACTATACCCTGTCCCACTCTGTATTTGACCGGCAGCATTGAGATCCCAACGAGCGCGGCGTTCAGCACCAAGCTGGGTAGCCGTACCCTGACTTAGCCAATCTAAGCACGTTTGATCGCTACTACCATCTGGAATAGTCACATTTTGCCATGTTCCTGGGTTAGCGAGCCATCCGCAATTTGGATTTGGTAAACCCGCTTCAGTACCAGCTGAAATCGATCCAGACCCCCCATATATTACTCCTGAAGCTGTCATACATCCTAAGGTGTAAAAATCAAAGGTATTCTGCTGTACAGCATAATTTCTACACGTTGACCTCGCCCATAAATCACTTACGTTTATCGTATCTGTGATCACTCCGCTCCTTATTATACGACATAGCTTTTCGCCTACAGCAGGCAGTGGCGGAACTTCAGGCGATTGCCAGTTCGCCACCCCGTCTCTATCCGAGGTGAGCACTTTCCCTAAGCCCGCGCCCGTCGGGAGCACGAGACCATCGCTGATGGTCACCTTCCCCGTCGCCTGCGAAATCTGGAGCGGGGATGTGAAACCGCTTGATGGATAGCGCCCGATGATGAGGTCGTTCGCCGCGCCGCCGCCCTTGAAGATGGACCACTTGTTCGCGCCGTTCTGCTGGAGAGAGACCCCGGCGTCATTGTTCGGCACCGCGCCCGCCGTGTTCAGGGCGAGCCCCGCGGCGGCGCCGGGGTTCGTAAGGGTGTTCGAAAGATTGATCGCGGGACCATTCACCGTCACGAGGCCGTTCTGCGCGACCGTGAGTTTTGGCTGGCCGCTTCCATTCTTCACCGACAACGTACCACCGTTGTTCGAAATGGTCATAACGGGATCGGTATTTGGATAACAAGTAACAGTCCGCTGTGCCCATCCGCCATCCGGCACAAGTTCGGTTCGTTGCCATGCAACATCGGCACAGCCATTTTGGAAATTACTCCCTACACTACATTGAAATACGCCATCAGAATTAGTCCCTGCGGGCTGCGGCGTTCCCACTACTCCACTACATGTGTCTGCAGTACCTGGAGGCGGCGTCGAACCGGTGTACGTAACGAATCCAGTAACGGAATTACTAAGTCCCTCGCCGAATATTATTTTACTGTCCGTGCTGTTCCGGTCTCCGACTTTAATTGTTCCCCCAACGTGAAGGTTTGCGCTTGGATTTTGAACCCCAATTCCCACATTCCCGCCGAAGTAGCTCTTGCCGCCGTCGGCGTAGAGCGCGTACCCCGCCGGGTTGTCCTGCTCGGCGGAGAGCGCGGCGCCTACCGGCGCGTTCGCGTATGCACGGATTGCGTCCTCCGCCCTCCCCTGCTTTCCCGCCGCACCGGTTGCGTTCACCGCGAGCTTCGCGCCCTGATCCGTCGTCCCCACGCTTATTCTCCCATTCGCCCCCACCTGCAGGGCGAGCGTAAAGTCGTTGGGGAAGACCTTCTCCACCGCGCTACCGTTCCAATCGATGCCCCAGAACTGCAAGTTGCCGAACCCGCCCGCGGACTGCGCGATGACCATTCCAGTGCCTGGCGCGTGCACCGGCTTGAACTTGTTTCCCCCGGCCACGTCCGTGGACGCCCAGAGGCGGGCGTTGAACCCGAGAAACGCCGTGTTGCCGCTCACGTTCTCGCCAAGCTCGAGGTAGTCGCCGACGCTCACACCGCCGCCGACGCCGCCGACCCTCCCCACATCAACGCGATCCCGAAGCTCGTCGGTCCCCGTCCCGATACCCACCTTCCCGCCCTCGTAGTGCATGCCGCCCCCGCCGGTCACGTCAACCCACCGTGGGTCGTTGCCTCCAACACCCCCGCCCGTGATTTCCACGCCGTTCTTGAAGAATCCCTCCGTCGAGTTTACCTTTCCAACCACATCAAGTTTATAGGCGGGGTTGGGATCCCGTCCGATACCAACGCGGTGCGCCGCAGTCGTGTAAAAAGAGGTGGGGTCTCCGCGGTCTGTCCAATATGGGTCGCCGTTCGCGGCAGGCCACTGCTCACGACAGTCCCCCTTGAGGCAGATTTGCGGCGCCGAGAGTCTCCCCCCTCCTAGTCCAGTGCTCGTTCGGTCAAATCGCTGGAACCAAAGCCGGTATCGCGTCCCATTGTCCTCCCGCTCGCGCCACAGGTCGTACACTTTCGTCGGGCTACCGACGGCCGCTTGGTACGTCACGCCCTCCTCGCACTGCTGGGTTCCCATGTTTGTGTCCTCGCAGCCGCCGAGTGAGTTGGCGTTCGTTATCCTAATGGACTCCCACGAGGCCGCGGACCCAAACTCACCAGAAAATTCGCTCTGCCACCACGCGAAGCTCGGAGTTGGTCCCGCATAATCCTGCTTGAGCGGTGAGTAGACCGGGGCGCTACCGACATACGTGGCTCCGGCCATGGATTCTTGCACGAGCGTCAGATTGCCGGCGACGATGACACTCGATAGCGCGCCGGCACCGCCGATCTTAACGCTGGGGTTCGTTGACGATACGTACTCGATTCGCTTGAGCGCCGCGTTCAACTTCCAGTACGAATCGCCGGAGCCACCCCCGCCGATGCCAGCCCATGAGTTCCTGCAGTTCGCGGGTGTGGTGTCGCCGAAGCATAGGCCGCTTTCGGGAACGTTGCTGACCACGACTTTCGCCGGAGTCGTGCCATCAAACGCCTTCGTTATATCAAGACCGCCCAGCCCTGGTCGAAGAAGAGTTCGGTCCCCCGCAAGGGGAAATAGGAATGCTTTGTTATCTACGGTAAGCCACTGATCTCCCAAAAATTTGAGAGTTTCCCCGCCTTGTGAGAAACCAAGCGGCGCATTCCGATTCTGCGGATTCGTGCCGGTGTCAAGCGGCGCCGCCGGGTTTCCCTGCGGGAAGGGCTGGGTCGGACCACGGTACTCGTACGCCTGCGCCACAGAAAGCGCAAGCGCCGAAAGGGCGACCGTTACCGAAACCACGAGAAGAGCGGCTCGTTTCATTACCTTTATTGTACACTACTGCGTTTCATCAAACTGTGGACAACCCTAGACAGGCGGAAGTAAATATGCTACGGTGTTAGCAGTTAAACCGAGTTTACATAATCATTCTCAATATACGGAGGGTCGTATGAAACGCTTGATAGTTGTTGTCTTGGTCCTCTTCGGAGGATTGTTGGTTGGCTACACCCAACCAATACCACCCAGCCTGAACGGGTGGGAGTTCGCTGGTGTCGAACAGGGTGCTATCGACACCACATTCACCAGGGTTTTCCCCGCCGGCGGGTTCCAACAGGGGAACTGTCAGGGATTTGTCTATAAGACTGTCGGGAACCAGCTGACAGTCCTTTGTTGGAAAAAGGATTTCTCACAATCCTACCCAACACCGACCTGGGTGCGGTTCGGACTGCGGCTGAACGGAAGTGGGCCGTCTCCCAACAACGTGGCGCGTTTCCAGTTCTACTTCAAGTCCGGAGATAGTTTATACCGGATGGGGAACGGACCTGAGTGGATCCAGGTCTCGCATGGAAACACCACGTGGGTTGATATCCCATGGCGGATGGAACTAGTAACGGCGTCGCATATTACGGGGATGGTCATTAAATTCAGTTTCCTTGCGCAAATGCCCGACTTTGGGGAGTGGGCCTTCACAACCTTGAAGGCGCTGTACGGGCCAAGCCCATGGAACCCGACGTCAACAGTCGTCATCGAGCCGTTCGGTAATGTGGCGAGCGTCCGAGAAATTCCGGGTACAAAACCGGAAATGGTTTCCCTCGCCCAGAACTACCCAAACCCGTTCAACCCGGCAACCAAAATCCAGTTTCAAGTTGTAGGTTCGAAGTTTGTAAGTTTGAGAATCTACAACCTGATTGGACAGGAGGTGGCAACGCTCGTGAACGAGGAGTTGCGGCCGGGAAGCTACGAGGCGACCTGGGATGCGGTGGGTATGCCGAGCGGAACGTACATCTATCGTCTTTCGACAAGTGGATTTGTCGAGACGAGGAAAATGGTTTTGCTGAAATAGTCACTATTGAGGTCGAACCTCGATAGAAGGAACCCCGATGAAAATCGGGGTTTTCTGTTTGTTGTTGTTTACCTGTTTGTCGTTGTTTGTTTGCTTTCTGCTATACCCTGTTAGAATTTTGCATACAACCTTATGTTCACAGGTCGGGCGTGCGCGCAAGATTCTAACAGGGTATACTAATGCTATGGAACATCGAAGCCGGCTCATCAAAGGCGCGTTCATCCTCTTCCTGCTCATCATCGCCCTCATTATCATCGGGGTGCTCACCGAACGGAAGCCGGAACGACAGCCCACCGAAGCGGAACGCCGCGAGGAGATAATTAAAAGCTCGTATCAGAAACCGACCGAGGTGAGACAGCTCACCGGCACGATACTGAGCGTTATCGGCGCAACTATCCAATTCGAGGCACCAGACCCGCTTGACTACCAACCGCACTCGGACGGCACACCGCAACGCACCACCGTACGATTCGTGACCGTAACGAAAAACACAAAACTCACCGAGCTTGATATTCGAGGGAAGAATGGGATTCCGACCACTAAAACAATCACGCTCTCGGATTTCACGCCGGGAGACACGGTGACCGTCGTCGCCGACCACAACATCCTCACTGCGACGGAATTCGACGCGGTGGAGGTTCGCACGGTGGTAAAGTAGGTATGCATAAGGAAGGGGGCAAGAGAAAAGGGGCAAAGGAGGGGAGGTGAAGTGAAACCGCCGACGAGGTGGTTTAGCTTTGTGTCTTCCTTTTTCCTTTATCTTTTTTCTGCTTGTGTCCATTCATCCTGTTAGAGTTTCACACACAATCGTAGTACCTATACGAAGACCTTGTTTTATGAAAAGAAATTGTACATACTAACGGCGTAAACATAAAACTCTAACAGGATGAACCTCATTCCCACCGTCATCGAGAAGTCCGCATACGGCGAACGCGTCTACGACATCTACTCGCGCCTTTTGAAGGAACGTATCATCTTCCTCGGCGGTCCCATCGTGGACCCGGTGGCGAACAGCGTTATCGCCCAGCTCCTCCTCCTGGACCACGAGGATTCGAAGAAGGACATTAAGTTGTACCTCAACACCCCGGGCGGCTCCGTGACCGCCGGACTCGCCATCTACGACACCATGCTGTTTGTGAAGGCGCCGGTCTCCACTATCTGTGTCGGTATGGCGGCCTCCATGGGCGCCGTCCTCCTCGCCGCGGGCGCAAAGGGCAAACGGTACGCGCTCCCGAACGCCGAAATCCTCCTCCACCAGGTGATGGGCGGCGCCGCGGGTCAAGCCATCGAGGTGGAGATTGCTGCGCGCCAAATCATTAAGATTAAGGACAAGCTGAACCAGATCATCGTGAAGCACACGGGCCAGAAGCTCGCGAACATTGAGCGCGACACCGACCGCGACTTTTACCTCACCGCCGCCGAGGCGGTGAAGTACGGCGTCATCGACGAGGTTATGAAGGCGAAGAAATAGAACCGTTCTGCATTTTTGGTCTCAAAAATCGGACGGCGGGGCGCATCCCATCTCGCAAACTCTCCTGCCCGCACTATTGTTGCGGCATCGTTTGGATATCATCTCAACACTGACTTGTCATTTCAGACGGGCGTCTGGAATGACAAGTTGTTTGTGGTATACTGCGCGGATGCGGCGTGACTCTTTCACGATTAAGATACTCTCCGTGTTGGCGCATACCGAGTGGGCGGCAGAGGAGTTGTGGGATGCCCTCTCTGGACCCCCGCTCCCCGGCGCACCAGCAGGAAAACGGCACCGGCCCCTGCCCGGCTACAGGCGGGCGCTCGCTAAGGCGGAACGGGAGTTCGAGGAACGTTCCCGCGAACGGCGCGCCCGGCTCGAGTCGCGCCTGCGGTACCAACAAACGATCTCTCGCCTCGTTCGTGGAGGACTTGTCGAACGGGTGGGGAATCGTAAAAACGCCCGCTTTCGATTAAGCCTGCGTGGCATTCGAGAGTTCAAAAAACGAGCGGAGCACCCCCAACCCCCCGATCCGCGCATCTACCCCTCCGAACCCGCGCGGACCGCGATAACAATCGTCTCGTACGATATCCCAGAACGGGATCGGTGGAAACGAACCTGGATCCGGTCAGTGCTTGTCTCACTCGGCTACCGAATGGTTCACCAGAGCGTCTGGGTCGGCACCCGAAAGCTCCCTGACCGGTTCCTCAAGGATGCGCGCGAACTCGGGATTTTGCACTGCATGGAAATTTTCGAGGTGAGCAAGACGGGCACGCTCCGTATCGTGGAGGGGTCATGACGAAACGCAGTCGAAACCAGCCTTGCGCGAATCTTTTTGATCTATTTGCGCATTACTACCCCGTCGCATAAGCGCGAGGGTCATTTTTGAAAATTCGGGGATTTCACATCAAGACTTGTCATTTTAGACGGCCGTCTAAAATGACAAGTCTTTGGCTCAACTGACTTACAAATGGCTGGCGAAAATGGCTGGCGAACTTGACGATGCGCGGGGTACAATAAAAGCACTTGAGGCTATGAAGGTATCCACCGACAAGGTGAGGGTGCGCGAACTGCTGACCCGCTCCATCGCGGCGATTTTGCCGTCCACGGATGCGCTGGAGAAGCGCCTCCGTTCCGGCGAGCGGCTCCGCGTCTACCTCGGCATCGATCCCACCTCGCCGCACCTCCATCTCGGCCACGCGGTGGCGCTTCTCACGCTCCACCGGTTTCAGAAACTCGGCCATGAGGTTATCCTCCTCGTGGGCGACTTCACTGCGCGCATCGGCGACCCGACCGACAAACTTTCATCCCGCCAACCGCTCTCAGAGAAAGAGGTTGCGGCAAACATGAGAACATTCAAGAAGCAGGCGACGAAGCTCATCGCGTTCGCCGGGAAAAATCCGGCGCGCCTCGCATTCAACTCGACGTGGCACGACAAGATGAAGTTCGGGGGGCTAATTTCGCTGGCCCAGAAATTCACCGTTCAACAAATGTTAAAGCGTGATATGTTCAAAAAGCGTCTATCTTTCACTTTTGAATGTTCATCATGTAAAAACGTTCAAGTGATTTATCAGGATCCGTTTAATGAGAATGGGAATATAAATGAGGAAGGTAAAAAGGAATTCTTTAAGGACAGGGCATGTGAAAAATGCGGCAAAATAAATCATTTTGGTTCTGAGTTAAAAGAAATTAGCGCTCCGAAGCCCATAGGCCTTCACGAGTTCCTCTACCCCCTCATGCAGGGGTACGACTCCGTCGCGCTCGACGTGGACGTCGAGGTGGGCGGGAACGACCAGCTCTTCAATATGCTTGCCGGCCGGACGCTCATGAGCGCGTTGAAGCAAAAGGAGAAGTTCGTGGTAACCACGAAACTCCTTGTAGACGCCTCAACCGGAAAGAAGCTCTCGAAAACCGAGCAGAGCTTGGTGAACCTCGACGAGGAACCAAACAACATGTTCGGGAAAGTGATGGCGCTCCCCGACAGGATGATTCCTGCGGTTGCCGAGCTCTCGACCACGATGCCGATGGACGAGGTGAAGACGCTCTCGAAAGAGCAGAACCCGCGGGACGCGAAGCTCACACTCGCACACGAGGTTGTCTCGCTCTATCACTCCCCCGCCAAGGCGGATGCGGCGAAAGAAAAATGGATTAAAACCTTCTCCGAGAAATCCGCACCGACGGACGCCCCGGAGCTACAACTGGCACGGAAAGAAATAAGCGCACTCGACCTTGTCCTCGCCACAGGCATCAAATCAAAAAGCGAGGCGCGGCGACTCATTACGCAGAGCGCGGTGGAGCTTGATGGAAAAGTGCTTACAGATTCTGCGGAAATTTTGCAGATAAAATCCGGCGCGATGCTCCGCATCGGCAAGCACCGCTTCTGGAAACTGGCCGACGGTAAGGGCTCCCACCCCGTTGCCCACGGATTATAAAAACTCCGACCCAAAAACACCGGCCCTGTGCCGGTGTTTTTGTGTTTGGTGTGCCTCATAAAGGAGGCTCGCACCTATTTTAGCAAAAATGGAGGCACTTTACCTAGTCACGCGGGTAGTCAGTCACTCCTTGCCCGAATGACTAGGGAGAATTGCTGAAAGCCCTATTAAACATTACCTTTTAGACAGCACCACCTCGCAAAATCAAAAGCCGACTT
>JAUSKB010000033.1 GCA_030647415.1 bacterium | reverse complement strand
CCTATCGAAGTCCGACTTGCTCTGTAGAAAACATCATCCCCGCACAATGAGGATGTTGTGCGCTACGAGCCGGAGTAGTATTTCGCGGCACTGACTCCAGTAGGAGCGAGCCCGCAGGAAAGAGCCGAAGTTCCGTTTGAGCATGCTCATCACCGTCTCGATCTGCCAGCGCTGGCGGTAGACCTTCGCCGGAAATCGCAGATACATCTGCCGCCGGTACCTCCCCCGCGGAATCGTCTTCCAGCGCCGCTGATAGGCGGGGGCGATGAGACGGATGCCGTGCGTCTCCCGCGCATAGGCGTGGTTTGCCTCGCTGTCGTAGCCGGCGTCGGCGGCAAGCGTCGTGATCCCGGCCACGGGAGCCGCCGCATCAAGCGCCGGCTTGAAGTGGGTGATGTCGTAGCGTGGCCCCAGCGCCGGGATGCCCGTGATGATAAGATGGTTCGAGGTATCCGCGAGGATGCTGGCTTTGGGAAATCTGGCATACGGCACCCGGGCCAAATCATGGTCGCGGCGCTCCGTGAAATACCGGCTGACGTGCCGGGATTCGAAGCCGGTCCCGTCGAGCGCGGCGAGCCGCACCGGGTCTGCGGCGATTCCGGACCGCCTGGCCATCGCGAGGGTGCTCATGATGAGGCGGCGTACCGCGCGACGGGAGGTGAGGCGTGTGGCGGCCTTCTGGAGCGTGGTGAAGTGGGGCACGGAGGTGAGTTCCAGAACGCGTCGCAAGTCCGTGGTGTCCTCGAGAATCGCCGCAATGCCTCGGTAATCGGTGGTGAAAAATTCCTTGAGCACCAGGCAGGCGGCAAGCTGCGGGAGCGTGAACTTGTGTGGAGATTTCCCGTGGCTGTACGACGGCAACGCCTTCCCAGCAACGGCATACGCGACCCGTGCCACGGCGAGCGGTGATTTGGACGTGATCATACCTCAATACTACCTGATTTCAGATGTTTTCTACAGAGCAAGTGGGACTTCCAAAACATTCAGGAGGAGAGTGTCTTCTCGATGGCTTCACGGAGCTTCGCCGGGTCGGCCTGCCCCTTCGTTTTTGCCATCCCCTGTCCCAAAAAGAACTGGAGCGTCGAGAGCTTCCCGGCGCGGTAGTCCGCCGCCGGCTTTGGGTTCGCCGCGACAATCTCTTTCGCCACCGCCTCGAGTGCAACGACATCGGACACTACCTCAACGCCCGACTTCCGAATTAGGGTTTCCGGGTCTTCGCCGGTCTCCGCCATCTTTAGTAAGAGGTTCTTTGCGAGCCGACTCGAGAGCTTGCCTGAACTTACCAGCGAGGCAAAGTGGCCAAAGTGCTCGGGAGAAACTTTCAGGTCGGCAAGGAGAAGTTTACGCTGACCCATCAACCCTCGGAGATCGGAGAGGAGGTAGTTTACAAGCGACGCGTATGACGCGCCCGGTTTATCCGCCGAAGGGTCCGCGGAGGCGGACAAACGCTCCTTGAATTCGCTCGCCGCCGCCTCAAAGTATTCCGCGAACGCCCTGTCGTCCGTGAGCCCATCCGCCTGGTCCGGCGTGACGGCAAACTCCTCCACAAACCGCTTCCGTTTCGCCGCTGGGAGTTCCGGGAGCTCGGCGCGAAGTTCATCAATCCCCCATTCAGCAAGGTTGAGCGGCGGCAGGTCCGGCTCGGGGAAGTAGCGGTAGTCGTGCGCATCCTCCTTCCCCCGCTGGCTCTCCGTGATCCCCTTCTCGTCATTCCAGCCCCGCGTCTCCTGTACAATTATTTCCCCATCTTCGAGAAGCTTACCCTGCCTTTTAATTTCATAATCAATCGCTCCCTGAACAGCTCTAAATGAATTCAAATTTTTTACCTCAACCTTTGTTCCATAGGTGAGCTTTTTAGCACCCTCGTATGAACCAAGACCTTTCCCAAGGCTAATGTTCACCTCCACGCGCATCTGCCCCTCCTCCATGTCGGCGTCCGAGACGCCCAGGTACTTCAGGATTCGCTGGAGCGACTTCGCAAACCGGACCGCGTGCACACCGTCATGCATGTCCGGCTCCGTCACGAGCTCGAGGAGCGGAACTCCTGCTCTATTGAAATCCACGAGGCTTACGCCGACGCTCGAATGAGTATCGAATTGAACCGAATTTTTATCGAATATTCGTTCATCATTCGTTCCCATTCGTTCTCCATTCGGGCGCGCAACGTGCGCGAGGCGGCCAGCATCTTCCTCGAGGTGCACGCGCGTGATGCGGACCCCCTCGAGCTCACCGCCCGTGACGAGCGGCTCCTCGTACTGTGATATCTGGTACCCCTTCGGCAGGTCGGGGTAGAAGTAACTCTTTCGGTCGAAGTGGGAGTGTTCGGCAATGGTTCCACCGACGGCGAGGCCGAGGCGAATCACCTTCCGTATGGCCTCACGATTCGCCGTCGGGAGCGTGCCCGGGTGCGCGAGGCAGATGGGGCAGGTGTTTTTGTTCGGTTCCCGCTCGGTCAGGTCGTTCGTGCAAGAGCAGAACATCTTCGTCTCGGTCTTCACATTCGCGTGAATTTCAAGGCCAATCGTGGGGATGTATTCGGTCATGAATTCAATGGTAGGACTTACGAAGTCCGAACATACGCTCGATCGTACCCATGAATCCTAGCATCTGAAGCTCTTTTTCGGGATATTGACTTTTATGCTAATTATATGCTATAATGCAATCAGTTTGAATCATTTTTCACAACTTTTTTGAGGTACCAAATGAGAAAGTTTATTTGTATTCTCGGCGGGACGGGATTCAGCATAGAAAACCCACGGATAAAAACTGCGATCTCATTCCTGAAAGCAAACCACGAGTACGGCGTCATCACGAGCGGGTTGGGTATTCACGAAGTGAAACGGAAGTATGAAAGAGCCGTGGTGGCTGATCTACTTCGAGAGGCCGGAATTACCAATCTTATCATCACAGGAATTGGTGGCGATAAGACTAACCGTGGTCACCGCGACGACATTCTGCAGATATTAAATGCAGTTCCGTGGAATGGCGGCTTCAAACCCGAGTTTGTTTTCCTGACGGAAGGATTGCTCCATGCGTTTCGGGTGCAGATCTATGCTCGAGCACAAGCCTCACCAGAAAAGACAAACATACGGACCATGAACTGCGGTCCGACGGATTGGAACCGCCGGTTCAAGGAAATCAAAAGTACCGCCAAGTGCCTTTGGTGGTACTTCACACGGTAGGTAAATCAAAGTCCCGCTCTCAACAAGAGGCGGGACTTGGTGTTTCTACGGACAGAATCACTCGTCATCGCCCGCGGGCACACGGGCGCCAACGATCTGCCGTCGGCATTCCTTGTTCCATGCATTGAAGAAGTCGATAACCACTTGAATACGTGATTTTTCAATATGCACCTCTTCACCGCATGCCTGCTGTTCCATAGCACACAGTGTTGAACTCAGGAGCGCAATGAAATCCAAAGGGTTATTCTCCTTCCAGGCAGGAGGGGTGAGCTGGAGCAGTGTTCGATGGAATTTAAATGCACCATCGCCAATTTTTCTTGCCACAGGACTTCCAGCAAGAAGAAAATGAACTCGAGCGGCTTCATTCACTTTTCCGCGTGCATCGCGCAGAACCGAAGCGTCGCTCCCGCCAATCGCTCGTCCCTCTAAAATCGATGTACCGATCTGACACACCTCGGTACACATGAGTCCAATCTCTATCGCGTCTAACATAGATCTCCTTTCCTTGATAAGTTCTAGCCACACACTGCTCTCTCCAGGTACAGAAGTCAAGAAAAAACTAAAAAGTCCCGCGCTCGATAAGAGGCGGGGCTTTGCGTATTCCATGTGTGAAGTTCGACTTTGAGCAACTGACACTGGGACTATGGGTATTGAAATCACTCGGTGATTTCAATACCCATGTTTCGAGCGCTGCCAGCAATAATCTTCATCGCGGCGTCCACGTCGTGCGCGTTCAGGTCCACCATCTTCTTCTCGGCGATCTCGCGGAGCTGGGCCTGGGTCACCTTTCCCACCTTCTGCTTGTTCGGCACGCCGGAGCCCTTCTCGATGCCCGCCGCTTTCCGGAGTAGCGCCGAGGCAGGCGGAGTTTTCAGAACAAACGTAAACGTGCGGTCCTCGTAAATGGTGATTTCCGCGGGGATGATGTCGCCCGTGAGCTCCGCCGTCGCCGCGTTGAACTGCTGGCAGAACTGCGCGATGTTCACGCCGTGCTGACCCAAGGCCGGCCCGATGGGCGGCGCAGGATTCGCGGCGCCTGCAGAAATCTGCAACTTTAACTTAGCTTTAATCGGTTTAGCCATATTTGTTGATAAATTCGAAATCCTAAACTCTAAATCCTAAACAATATCGAAATTCGAAATTCCAAACTAGATATGTGTTCCGTTTCGAATTTCGAGCTTAGGTATTGTTTAGAGTTTAGAGCTTCGTGCTTAGGATTTCTGTGTGTGTTGGATTCTATGCTATATCTTCTGCACCTGCAACGAGTCAAGCTCCACCAGGGTGTCGCGGCCGAAGATGGAGACGAACACCTTCACCTTCCCGTGCTCCTCGTCCACCTCGCCGATTTTCCCCTCCTGGTCCTTGAACGGCCCGTCGGTGATCTTCACAATCTCGTTCACCTTGAGGTCCACGTGGAACTTCATCTCCTTCTCGCCCATCCGCGCCATGAGGCTCACGATTTCCTCCTTCGAGAGCGGGGTCGGTGTCGCGGCGTCGGCACCCACGAACCCGGTCACGCGCGGCGTGTTCCGCACCACCGCCCAGGAGTCGTGGTCCATAACCATCCGGACGAGTACGTAGCCCGGGTAGATTTTCTCCTCCATCGTCGTCCGTTTCCCGTTCTTGATGCGCACCTTCACCTCCTTCGGCACGACGATTTCGAATATCTTCTCCGACATGAGGAGCGATTCGACACGCTGCTTCAGGTACCGCAGAACGGCATCCTCGTACCCCGAGTAGGTGTGGATGGCGTACCAGCGCGGTTCGCGGGCGGGAGCAACGGTCGCCCTTTTCTGGTCGGGCGAAGGACCGGTGGTGGTCATATGCGATTAGCCGAGCGTGGCCTGTTTCAAAATCGTGAGGAACCCAAAATCAAGAATGCCGAGGAAAACCGAAAGCGCGAGCGATAAGCCGATGACAAAGAGGGTGTAGCGAACCGTCGTCTCCCATGACGGCCAATTGACGCGCCGGAATTCCTGGCGCGATTCCTCAATGTATGTCTTGAATTTTGCGAACATGGTTCTATGATTCGCTCCACTGTACCATGCGAGCTCGTGGCATGGCAAGCGCGCGCCGTTGTCGGTTGTGGGTTGTTTGTTGTCGGTTATGTGCTACACATCCAAATCCTGCACCGAGGCGGCGTGCGCTTGAATAAATTTCTTTCGCGGCTCGACCGCCTCACCCATCAAAACATCGAACAGCCGATCCGCCGCCGCGGCGTCCTGGATATCAACCCGCCGGAGCAGGCGAACCGCCGGGTCAAGAGTCGTTTCCCAAAGCTGCTGCGGGTTCATCTCACCCAGGCCCTTGTACCGCTGGATGGTCGCCCCCTGCCCAAGCGCATCGACATACTTGTTCCGTTCCTTTTCGGAGTGGGCGTACCGGACCTCCTTGCCCCGCTGGACCCGATAGAGCGGCGGCTGTGCGATATAAAGATAGCCCGAAGAGATGATTTCCTGGAAATAGCGGAAGAAGAGGGTGAGGAGTAACGTCCGGATGTGCGCGCCATCCACGTCCGCATCGCTCATGAGGATAACCTTGTGGTACCGGAGCTTCGTGATATCGAAGCTGTCCGAAATCGCCGTCCCTAACGCGATAACGAGGGCACGAACCTCCTTGTTCTGGAGCATCTTGTCGATGCGCGCCTTCTCCACGTTCAGAATCTTGCCCTTGAGGGGCAGGATGGCCTGGAACCGCCGGTCGCGCCCCTGCTTCGCGCTATTGTGGACGAACACACCGTCCGCCAGGGCGAAGTTATGCGTCCCGGGAACCTCTAGGTCATAGACATCCCTGTGCATCTTAAGCGGAACCACCGCCCGTACCTTGTGGTTGAAATGTCGAATTGCGTCAACAAGTTTCTCCTGATCGTGATTGAAAAAGCGCTCCAAGATTGTCTCTGATTTGAGTAAGCTCTTGTCGTTCGTCACCTTCCGCACCTGCTCGTATCTCTTCCAATCCACGATTCCCGTTCGGTCGTAAATAGAACGCAGTATCGACAACGCTTTCCGGAGATACGTCGCTGCATAGGTTTTCACGCGCTGGCTCCGAAATGCGGGGGTCCACTGCTTCCGTGTCCGTTCGCGCCGCCATTTCACCAGTGTCTCGTCGGACCACTGCGTGCTGGCGCGCGTGGAAAGCTCTTGCTTTCGCTCCGGGTGGTCTTGGAAATACTGACGAGTCCGGCGGGATTGCCGGTCACGATTTTCGGGGATTTTCCAATACTCGCGCTGTGCGACCATGAGCGCTGTAGCGTTCGACTCCCGATATTCAGGGTTCAACCGGTAAAATTCGCGAAATCGTGCGGCCATGAATTCTTTGTAAGCAGGGTTTTCCCACTGATGCCGCGCTCGCTCACTCAAAAGCCTCCGCATGTTCGGGGCGAGCATGGCACGCCGAATCTTTTCGCGAAACTCCGGAGACTGGCGAATAATGCGGAGTTTCTTCAAAACATCGGGCCTTCGTAGCGTCCGATTCGCGGCGAGACGGTGCACTCCCATGTGCTCTTCCTTAGTCAACCGGACAAGGTTTTCGGGGTTATTGTTGCGTTTGTTGAAATCAAGATGATGCCGATGTGTCCCGGCTGTTTCCGCATAACGGTGATGGGTAAGGTTCCATGCATCCGCGAGCACGTGCGTGAATAACCATCGCCGAGCTCCGGGATCAAAGACCATCTCGTACCCTGCTATTGTGATTCTCTTTCCTATCCGCGATTCCTGGCGGTAAAGCGGCATGAGCGAGTCAGATGGTTGCAACTGGTCTGCGCGGCGGTACCTCCCGTCTGAGAGCATGAAACGGTGGTCGGGAGTACACACGATTTCCCGATCGTTATCCAATACCACTTTGACTACGCGCGTGTTTTTCTTGGTTCGTCGTGGGTTCACTATCTCCCGCAATTCAATGAGGCCATTCTTGGTGATTGTGTAGCAATAATTCTTCTTGCCATCCGTCGATTCTCTCACTAACTCCCTGAACGAGAGATTCCTCCCGTCCGCAAGCGCAACCTCCGTGTCTCCAGCGAAACATCCTCCGGCACTGTCGCCCTCCACGATGAAGAGCTCAGATTCTGAGGCGTTGCGGCTCGAACAGTCTGCAAGCTTGCCGGGCAGGGTGAGCCCCTCCAATGCCCCTTTTCGGAGCACGGTGTCCTTCGCCGCCTTCGCGGCCTTCCGCGACTTCGCGGCGAGTAGGTTCTTCTCGATGATGCGGCGCGCGTCGGTGCCGTGCTTCCCCAGAAACTCCTTCAACCCTTCCGCGACAACCGTCTCCACCGCCGGCCGTGCGCCGGGGTTCCCCAGCCGCGCCTTCGTCTGTCCCTCAAACTGCGGCTCCCGAATCTTGATGGATACGGCGGCAACGAGCCCCTCCCGGATATCGTCACCGGTCAGGTTCTCCTCCGCCTCTTTCAGGTACCCCTCGCTCCGCGCGTAATCATTCAGTGTCCGCGTGAGGGCCGCCCGGAACCCCGTGAGGTGCATGCCGCCATCGGGCGTGTAGATGTTGTTCGCGAAGCTCATCTCCTCGCTTTCCACCTCGTTCGTGTAGACCAGGGTTGCCTCGATTTCGATGTCGTCCTGCTCCTTTTCGATGTAGAAGGGGTGGTCGTGGATGGGCTTCCGGTCGCCCAGGAGGTACCAGACGAAGGACTGGAGCCCGCCCTCAAAGTGGAACCCATAGGAGATGGGGCGCTCGCCGCGCGCGTCCACGAACTCGATGCGGACCCCCTTCGTGAGGTAGGCCTGTTGCCGAAGGTGCTCCAAGATGCGCCGGTCGTCGAACTCCACCTTCTGCAAGATGGTTGAATCCGGCTGGAAGGTGATGGTCGTCCCACGCCGGTCGGACGCACCGACCCGCTTCACCTTCGCCGTGGGAATCCCCCGCTTGTACTCCTGCACGAACTTGCCGCCGTCACGCTCCACCTCCGCCTTGAGCCAGATGGAGAGCGCGTTCACCACCGAGACGCCCACGCCGTGGAGGCCGCCGGACACCTTGTAGGACTCCCCGCCGAACTTGCCGCCCGCGTGGAGCGTGCAGAGCGCGGTTTCGAGCGCGGACTTCTTCGTCTGCGGATGGATGTCGACGGGAATCCCCCGACCGTCATCCTGGACGCGCACGACGTTGTCTTTCTTCAGCTCCACCGAAATCAGCGTCGCAAATCCTGCCATCGCCTCGTCGATGGAATTGTCCACTACTTCCCAAATGAGGTGGTGCAGACCGTCGACGCCCGTCGAACCGATGTACATCCCCGGCCGCTTCCGGACCGGGTCAAGACCTTCTAAAACATAGATGTCTTTTGCGCTGTATGAGGAGCTCCCCTGATTTTTTCTGTTGGTTTTAGTGATAGCCATAATGAGGTCTCGAGACGACAAAAAGGGACTGTGCCGATTTCCTGCACACTCGATTCAAGTAGGTTTTATGCCGACTTATACGACTTCGGCATCCCAACCATTATAGCACGGCGGCTCCTCCGCCGCAACTCAAAAAACAGCGAAAAACTAGAACCCATCTCAAAAATAGGCCAGCGGTTGCGTGCGAGGATTGTTCGAGCGAGAAACGCGATCTTCTGACGAGGAATACTCGGAGTCTTCCGAGGAGGAAATCGCGGTTCGCAGCCGAACAGGACCGCACGAACCGCGGACGCTCTTCGGAAAAGCTATTTTTGAGATGGGTTCGAGGCGGAATGACGCTTTTTTATTAAATATCCCACCCATACGGCGATAATAAGGAGCGCCCCCAAACCAAGTGCGTAACCGATCTTATTCAGCTCCTCCGCGTATGCCGCGTAGGCGGCCCCCACCGACCACCCGATAAGGCCTACAAAGAAGGCCCGTATCATCCCCCCGACGAAGGTAAGTGCGAGGTAGGTTTTCAGGGGGTACCGGAGGGTGCCGCACACGACGGAAATTGCCACATTCGGCACGAACGGCACCACCCGGAGCCCGAATAATATCCATTCATCGGCATGACCGCGAATAAACCGCGTTTCCGCCTGCTTCACGTCTGTCCATGAGATGCCCACATACCTGCCCCACCGATGGATGAGCGGCTCGCCCCCGAAATAGAAAGCGGCATACACGAAAAAGGCCCCGGCAGTGAGCCCCAAACCTGCAGGCAGTGCCACCTTGAGGAAGGCCTCCCAGAGGATGGTGCTCACGGACCCCGTCTCCGGCAAGAGAAAGAATCCTGCCGCCATGAAGGAGAGGATGGATGGGATGGGCGCAAAAATCTCCTCGATGAAGGCGACCGCAAAAACGCCCACCATACCGTAGGCCTGGACGAAGGGTTCGATAGCGCTGATGAGATTTGCGAGCATGTTCATCAAGTCAAACGAATGAGTTCATGAAACATGACAAAAATCCGCCACTGCCGAGCGGCTCGGGCATCATTCCAGCCGCTCGCCTATTGACCTCACGATGAAATGGGGAGAAGATGCACGTAGGCACATTTTCAACTTTTTATAGAGGATTATATGGGTTACCGAGGCGATGTTTCTGTATTAAGCAATGAAGTGCTTGAGATTCGGGAACTAGGCATAACAAACGGATCGAGAGAACTTCTTCTTATAAAACCAAAAAACGATTGGAGCCGAGAGTGCGCCATGAAGACATTTCATGTCATTTTGGCAACCGTAGTTGACCTAAAAACTGACTACATCATAGACGTGACGGAACTGGAGGGAATGCACCCAGGTATCGTAGAAAGCATCAATCTTTTTGTCACGGATATGGATAAACTTGGCGCCCGAACAGTCCTCATTATCAATAAACATGCGCCGTCACGTTCATCCAGGGAGCGGTTCCTGCTTGCTGGAATATTTATGGGAAAAACATTCTCCAACGAAGACGACGTGTGCACATACCTCGCCGCCGCATAGAGACTAAAAAGCCACTCCACACTGGAGTGGTTTCTTGTTTGCGCGAGTTTTGTAGCCCCAAGGGGGATCTCCCTCGCCTCTCGTCGCGCCGTCGCGCTCCTCGGGCTGGGCACCGCCTCGCGGTTCCGCCTGCTGGCGGAACATCGCTCCGGCGTTCGATTCCCCACGCGCGACGAGCAGTCGTCGCGCTTTGGATCTTGGTAGCTCCAAGGGGAATCGAACCCCTATTTTCGCCGTGAGAGGGCAATGTCCTAGCCGTTAGACGATGGAGCCGTACGATTCACAGTGTACCAGCTTTTTATCCTTTCTCAAGCCAAAGTCTTTTCTACTACAACTAGATACCTGAAACGACTCTCACTAATTTCCGGTTTTGGTCAGTATATCGTAGCATGATCATTTTCCCATTTTGGACGGCCGTCCAAAATGGGAAAATGGATTTCTGCTTGAAAAACCCGACCCCTTCTACAAAAAAAATGTTCGATTTACAAAATCGAACATTTCTCATTTAGATCCCTCTCGTCGTTCCGCTTCGAGAAGATTCCATAATTCATTGAGGTGTCCCTTAGCTTCTTTTTGAACACTTTTGTCTTCGATTTTTTCAATCGCCTCACCAAGTGCCACCAAGTCAAACTTCCTTGTGGCGATTCGTCCATCCGGATATGTTTCCCAGGGGTCGAAGGTGTCAATGAACACAGGGTTTCCGTCAGCGTCATACCCATAGTTCCGCGCATTCAGGTCCCTGTCGACAAGTTGCTCCATCGCCACGCTCAAATCTCGAACCCGAGGGTCTTCTTCAAGTTTCCTCTTTACCACATTCGCGGCCTCGCGTAAATTGGCGTCAAATCCTTTCCCTAGAAAGTTCGTTTCGTAATCCTTCTGCATGACCGTGTGCCCCTCATCCAGTTGCATGCGCTGCCGTACAATGGTGTGAGGGTTATAGCTCGAATCATAGATGTCAGGGATATTCTTCGGGAACAGCAAATGCATAATCTTAGTCAGGTGCTGTCTGCCCTCAACGAACCGCGGTGAGGGAGCCTTTTCGTGATACACCCCGATAACCCTATTTGGGTCATTGGGGTCCTCGTAAACATTCTTTTCCCCTCCTCCGCCTATTAATTTTTCAAATCTCGGTTCCATAAATCCGCTTATATTGATATATTTCACAGTGTACCAGCTTCCCCATTCTTCTCAAGTTTCACTCGGGTGGTAATGGGCAAAAAGTAATAAGTAATCAGCAACACGTGAATTCCCCCTTTACCTCTTACTGCTTACCTTTTACCAATTACCACCCCTCACGCCTCATCGTACAACCCCGGTTTACCCGCCCACTCCGCGTTCTGCCGGACCAGGAGCTCCTCGGCGCGCTCCGGCTCCGCCATAATCTCGCGGATAACCTTTTCGAGCCGGACGCCCTGCGAGGCCTTCACGAGCACCACGTCGCCGGGCCGGATATCCGTCTGGAGGTACTCAATGACGTCCGGGAGGTTCATAAATTGCCGGATGGAACGCTTTGGAAGCCCCGCCCGTATCGCCGCCTCGGCGATGAATTTTCCCCGGAGCCCGACGGTTACGAGGAGGTCAACAACTTCGGCAGCGCGCCGCCCAACCTTCTCATGGCTCTCCAAGGTGTACTTTCCGAGTTCGAGCATGTCGCCCAAGACCGCGACCTTCCGCTTCGCACGGAGGCTCTGGAGTACCGCGAGCGCCTCCTCCGCCGCGGTCGGCGAGGCGTTATAAGAATCGTCGATAATCGTAGACTGCTTGATGCCCCGAAGCACCGTAAGCCGCCCCGACGGAGACCGGTACCGGGCGAGCGCCTCGCCGATCTTCACCAGATTCATCCCAAAAATGAGCCCCGCGGCCGCACCGAGCGCCGCCGCGTACGCCTGCGCCTTCCCGAGGACCCCGTCGAGCCGCATCGGCACGAAGCTACCGCCGTAGGTGAGCTTGAAAGAGATGCCAATCCGTTCACCGTCCGAAACGTTCTGGACGTTCAGCACCTGGAGATCGGCACGATCGGAGAAACCGACGGTGACCACCCGGGCGCGTGTCTGCGTCGTGAGCTCCATGATTTTGGGGTCATCGGCGGAGAGAAGCGCAAAACCGGTGACCGGCAGGGACCCAATGAGCCGCGCCTTCTCCTTCAAAATTGCGTCCGCTCCCGTAAAGAATTCGACATGCACTGGCACCTCCCCGATTGCGGTAAACACGCCTACGTGCGGGCGCGCGATGGAAAGCAGGTATTTCATGTCGCCCGGATGGTCCACGCCGTACTCGAGCACGAGCACCTCGGGATACCGGGGACTTTTCACGACGAGTTGCCAGACGGCGCGGGTAAGCACGCCAACCCAAAACCACACCCCGCCCGTCCGCTCCCAATCACCCAGGATGGTGAGCGGCAACCCCAGCTCGTTGTTGAAGCTCTTCGAGGTCGCTCGAACGCGGCGCTCGTAGCCGAGGACGGTCCGGATCGCCTCCTTCGCGGAGGTTTTCCCGACGCTTCCCGTCACGCCCACGATGTCCGGCTCGTAGCGCCAGAGGGTGAGGCGCGCCAAGAATCGGAGCTTTGTCCGGAGAATCCGTAAGAAAAATAGCTTCATGGGGTTTTCGCGGGCGCGACTGGAACATCATCCGGCGGTATCCGATAGTAGTTTAAGACGTACTGGGCAAGCTCGCGAAATGCGGGCACGACCGTCACGCCAGCGGTCTCCCCGAGCGCCGGGCGCTCAAGTTTCACGAGGATGACGAATTTCGGGTCACTCGCCGGTGCATACCCGATAAAGGTATGGATGAACTCGTCGCGATAGCCGCCACGGACGAGATCGGGAATGTATGCGGTGCCCGTCTTGCCGGCGACCCGATACCCCGAGATGACCGCCACATTGTTCACCCGGACAGCCGATTCAAGCATGCCGGTGACCGTCTTCGCGGTCGACTCGGCAAGCACCCTGCGGACCACCGTTGGCTTCGCGTCGGCCGAAAGATACGGCCGCATCAGGAGCCCGCCATTCGCGAGCGCACCGAACGCCGCAATGAGCTGGATAGGGGTTACGGCGGTCCCCTGCCCGTAGGCAGCAGTCGCAAAATCGACGGCGCGGACGTCCTTCCGTTCGATGTTTTTCAGGCTCCCCGACACCTCATCCGGTAAATCCACGCCCGTCTTTGCGCCGAACCCGAACTTCACGAGATAGTCGTGGAACCGCTCGTGCCCCAGCGCACGCTCCGCGAACACCGCACCGGTGTTCACCGAGTGCTCGAGCACGTTCGTCATCGAAATCGTATGGTACACCTCATCCCTGAAATTCTTGAGGGTCCAGCCGTTCAAGGTGACCGACCCGGAATCGTAGTAGGTTGTTTCTGGCGTAATCGCGCCCGCGTCGATGCCAGCGGCGATGGTGAGCGGTTTCATAACCGACCCCGGCTCATACATATACTGCACGGTGGGGTTGTCGTAGCGCCCGACTGGCGCGGCACTATAGTCATTCGGGTCGAAACTGGGCAGGGAGGCCATCGTAAGGAGCCTGCCGGTCGCCGGTTCCGCGATGAGTACGGCGCCACTAATCGCATCGTACCGTTCAATAAGCTTCTCCAGTGAGAGCTCCGCCGCCGCCTGGAGGTTTCGGTCGATGGTCGTCATAAAATCCTCGCCGCGGGCAAGCGAGGCGTTGTAAAGTTTCTCGAGGCCATAGATACCGGCGGGTTCCGAGTGCTCGCGATTCACACCCACAAACCCGATGAGCGGCGCGGCGAGCGCTTCGAACGGATAGGAGCGGTACTGCTTCTTTTTTATGTAAATGCCCTTGAGCGCAAGCGCCGCGACCGCGTCCGTAAGCTCTGTGGGCGCCTGGTCCTTCAGCAACGCGAACTTGCGCTCCGAATTCGAGAACGTCTTCGTGAGCTCCGCCGCCGTCATGCCGACAAGCGGCGCGACGGCATTCGCAGTCTTGGCCGGATCGGTAATCTCATTCGGCGCCGCGTAGACAACCGGGTAATCACGCTGGAACGCCACGGGGATGTTCGTACCGGCACGGTCGGTGAAGAAGATTTTGCCCCTTCGCAGTTGCAGCTCCTTAAGCTCGACCTGCCGCGCCTCGGCACGCTCGATGTAGGCGGCACCACGCTCGATTTGGACTCGGTAGAGGTTGGTGATGGCTGCCCCGTAGAGGAGCGAGAAGAATGCTGCAAGTGCTACAAATCGGAACGTCACGGTATCGAATGTATGGTGGTTTAGGGGGTCACGCCAAGGCTTAAGTAGGCGGGGCGCCGTTCGATGGAAAGGCCTGAAGCGGCGGCAGTGGTCTCGAGGATGGTTGGATCGGCGGCCTGGAACACTGTGTCGGCGAGGTCGACGTGGCGAGCTTCAAGTATGACAAGCTCCTTCTGGAGCCGTTCCGTTTCATGTCGGCTGTCTGCAAATGCACGGTATTCGCGGCTATAGACCACCCCGGCCGTCAGAAAAACAAGAAATAGGGCTGTAAGAAAGGCGACGAAACGATTTGACGTGTGTGGTTTGATGATGCTCATAGTGGTAAGAAAAAAGAAAATGGAAAAAGGAGGGGGATGGTGTTCCTTTTTCTTTTGTCGTTTATCCTCATAGGGGTGACCTTTGGAAGACACGGAGCTTTGCTGACCGGCTTCGGGGGTTCCGGCGGACCTCTGCCTCACTGGGACCGACCGGCTTCGGCGTGGAAACAGTTCCCGCCCCCGACTTCGTAAGCTCGCGAAATGCCCGTTTCACGGCGCGGTCTTCGAGTGAATGGAAGGAAATGACCGCGGCGGTGCCGTCGGGTGCGAGCACATTCGGCATGTCAGCGAGAAAGGCCTCAAGGTGGTCGAGCTCCCGGTTCACCGCGATGCGGAGCGCCTGAAAGGTCCGGGTTGCCGCGTGCAGCGAACCTCGTCGAGCGGCTGGCGGGATAGCACGAACCACCGTGGCCACCAGGTCGCCGACGATTACAAGCGGCGCGCGCGTCCGGGTTTGCACAATCGCGCGCGCGATACGCGCCGCGAACCGTTCCTCGCCGTACGTCGAAAGAATTGTCGCGATGGTCCGCTCATCGGAGCGCCGCAGAATGTCCGCGGCGGTCGGGCAGGCCTCGCCAAGGTCGTAGCGCATGTCGAGCGGTTCCCGGTACGACGCCGGCTGGAAGCTAAACCCGCGCCCGCGTGCGAGTGTGTCGGACGAGAACCCGAGGTCGAGGATCATCGCGTCGGCATGCAGAACACCGGCATCGCGGAGTATATCGCGTGCCTCGCGGTAGGACGCATGCACAAATCGGATTGAGAGCGACCGGTATCCCGTCGCCCCGCTCGCCGCAAGCGATGCTTCGGCGCGGACGAGCGCCTGCGGGTCCCGATCGATGCAAAAGAGGACGCCGCGGTAATCAAGCGCCTCCGCGAGCATGCACGCGTGTCCCCCGCTCCCGACCGTGCCGTCCACTACGACACTGCCTGGTCGTATGTGGAGCAGTTTGATGCTCTCGTAGGAAAGAACGGGAATGTGGGGCATGGAAAAGTAATAAGCAATAGGTAATGGGTAACTGGTAATAGGTAATAGGTAACGGGAAATTTGTGGTGATGTTTTCATTTCTTATTACCTTTTTCTTATTACCTCTTACTTATTACCTATTACCTATTACTTTTTTCTTCTTACCCTATATCCCCAACTCCCCCAGCTGCTCTGCAATCTCATCGGACGCCGATTCTGTTTTCGCCTTGTACGCCTGCCAGGCGTCGGCATCCCACACCTCGATGCGGCTCATGAGGCCGGCGAGCACCACCTGCTTCCCGATTCCCGCATACTCCCGGAGATAGTCCGGGATGAGGATGCGTCCCTGCTGGTCGAGCTTTACGTCCATTGCACCGGCGAGCATGAGGCGAGCGAACGCCCGTGAATTCCCCTGCGCGATGGGAAGCGCGACGAGCTTCTTTGCGAGCGCCTCCCACTCCACCATGCTGAAAATGAAGAGCGATCGGTCGAGACCGCGCGTGATGATAGCGCCCGCGACAAACGCGTCGCGGAACTTCGCGGGGACCGCGATGCGACCCTTACTATCAACGGTGTGTTTGTATTCGCCGAGCAACATTTGAGTTAGTTTACTAGTTGACTAGTTCTCTAGTTAATTAGTTCACTAGTTTTTCAGTTGGAATACCTGCCTTTAACTAGCCAACTAGAAAACTAACAAACTAGTAAACTAGCTAACTTGTCCCCAGAAACGGGTACTTATCCACACTTTCATCCACAGTTCCCCACTTCTGTGCTCAATTGTACCACTCCCCCTCCACTTCGCAATTGTGGACAAGTCCGCCCGCTCGGCGCGGCAGAGCGACCACATCCCCATTCCATGCGGGTTATTGATGGAAGGAGGATTTCATTGTGAACATGTTATGCACCCCGCCAAAAATCACACAGCAGAGCTGCGTGGTATGAACTCTAAGAGAGAATCAGCTAGAAAAAGCTGAAGAGGAGCTTCGTCACCGGGTCCACGTCCGGGCCGTAGGCGAGGATGCCGCCCAGGCCGCCAGTCACGGTCACCAGGAAGAGTCCGAAGAGCGCGCCGACCACGATGACGGGCGGCCGCATGATGAACCACGCGATGGCACCCACGAACCTCGCCGTCGCCCCCCACACTGGTGACGCGGCGATACGCCCGCCCGAACGACCGGATTCGTCCGGTCGGGCGGGCACACCCCATGCGCTCCGGAGCACCCAGGTCACGAGGTACGCCGCCGCGATGGTGCCGAATACCGCGATGGTCGCATTCGCCGCAAGCTGGTGTGCTTCGAGCACGCGTCCCATCACGCCACCGCGCTGGAATTCATTTTCAATCAACTCGCCCGTCTGTCGCGCCGCGAGCGCGCCCACGCCGCCCACCATCACGAGCACGGCCTTCATGGGAAACCACCACGACTGCGCCGCGAGCTTCCGGAACCGAATTAATTCAAATAGCGCGTAGACCGTGAGGAGCGCGACGGGAAAATGCACGACAATAGGGTGGAGGTTCATCCTGTTAGAAGTTTACATGCACACATCTTTAAAACCAACATGTTTGTGCCAGTAACAACGTGTTCACGCTAATCCCGTCTGCGCGTAAACTTCTAACAGGATGAATTAAAACTTTCAGTGGGCGTTGCTGGGATCGGACCAGCGACCTTTCCGACTTGCCCCGTTACAAATCGATAGTGCGCCCTGGAGGGATCGAACCTATGACCTGTCGCCTAAGGCGAGTCACCTAAGGCGACTCTTCTCATTTGACTCGTCCGCCTAAGGAGGGCGACCGCTCTAACCAGCTACCCAAAATGCTTCTTGAGCCATTGTCGACCCTGGCCACCTTTTAACATTTTCTCACGTTTCCGGGCGAGAACCAAACTCAAAAAAGTCTCCGTATGAATGAGTGTAAATGGCCTTGTTGATTTTGTATACGTACTTAGTCCTTCATTATGCTCATATAACCTCCGATCTACATTGTTCGTGCACCCGATATACAAACGGCCATTCTTTAAACTACGGAGCACGTAGACAAAGAACATAGTGGGCGGTACAGGATTTGAACCTGTGACCCCTGCAATGTGAATGCAGTGCTCTACCGCTGAGCTAACCGCCCGAAATTAAAGATGGACCAGGGACCTGTCGCCTGAGGCGACCGCTCTACCACTGTCAGCCGGAGGCTGATCCGCCTCTGGCGGAAGCTATGCGCCCATAACAAACATCTTTAGGGTATAAAAAGCGAAGCTAGATTGCAAGGAATAGAAACGCGGCCCCGCCTCGGCGGGGCCGCGTATTACCTACACCATCATCGGAACCTTCGGGTCCTCGGGGACAATCGCCTCCATTTGTTTGGCAAGCGACCCCGCTTCACCGAGAATCTTTGACGCATCCGTGTGGTTGTACCGATGGAGTACCTTCCGGAGGTGCGGAATGAGCCGTTCCATTTCAACGAGGAGGTCACGATGCACACGCACCGGACTCCGCAGAGAAAAGGGGGAATCCGCCATCCCGAGCAATCCCTCATCGAATAGTTGCCGCACGCGCCGGAAGTAGTATACCCAGCCCCAGAGTGCGCGAATGGTTTCCTTTGCAACCGTCTGCTTGATGTGCGCGCGGTGCGCCACACCTTCTGCTTCACGGGACATAATCCCGAAGAGGTCGCTCGTCCCATTCACCCGTTCGGCAAGGTATGCAGCAACACTCTTCCGAAACTCCGCCACCGTGCTCTTCGTCGTAAGTGCTCGCTGAACCCAATATCCAAATTGCTCCCTACGAACACGAGCGACAGAGAGCCGGGTGAGTTCGATGGCGAGACCATATGAGAGAAACCCCTTCTCGACGAGCTCTTGTATTTTTATAGGCAGGTCACAGAATCTGATGGCATTCCGCACTGTTTCGGGACTCCTCCCCACATTCCGTGCAAATATGGCGAGTGGGAAGTTTGGTTGCCCGTACCGAATAAGCCGGAACAGCTCTGTGTAGGCACGCGCCTCTTCGTGAGGCGGCACCCGAACGTGCGTGTTTTCCGAAAGCTGGAGAAACACGGCGAGCAGGGGCGCCATGTTCTGCGAAAGGCGGACCTCAATCGTATCCACCTTCCTTCCGAAGTGCTTTCGGAAACAGTGGCCAGCCGCGAGCCGACGACGGCGCTTCATTGCATCCTCCTGACATGAGCTGCACCCCTTGTGCCAGAGGAGGGAGAGGGCGCGGTACCGACGCTCGCCAGCGAGCAAAATGTAGTAGTGGGCGTGGGACGGAACCATATCTCCAAGCTTGAAGCTGGTTCGCCACAGGTGATTCAGGAGTCCCAGGTATCGAACACAGAACTCCTTGGTAAAACAAACCACCACCGGCGGCTCAATCTGCCCCTTCTGGGCGGTGTCATCCCGAAGCTCTTCGATGTCTGTGAAGGTCTTGCGCGGCTGTGCAAGGACGTTCAGTGTTCGGAGCGAGAGCTGGACACTCGAGTATTTTGGCACACGCCCATCATCCATAGTGAAGAGCTCTGTGAGGTGCCGTAAAGCGCCACCATTCTGAGGCTCGGGGGTGCCATTTAGAGAAGTTTTTACAGTCACGGTACATACCTCCTAAAATTGTGAATTTTGATTATTCTCCTCACACCCTACCCCTCCCCCCCACACACTGTCAATTCCCCGATACCTCTGATAGAGTACCGACAGTCAATATAAACAATTTCATACATAGACGTAGAGGTACGGAGTGGCAAAAAAACTACGAACACCGCTCGTCCAGTTCAATAACGAGCGAGCGGAGCAGATATTCCGAGTGCTCGCAAATCTGTGGGAAAAGAACGCAGGCATCTTCAAGAATGTCACCCTCCCCCAATTTCTCTGGGACGCGCCGAAAGAACCTCGTGATGCCGCGCACTTCTTCTTCGCTGCCGCACACACAATGCGCGGCCCCTCGGTGAGCGAAGACCCCTTCAAGTGGGTGGTGAAGTTGTTTGTACACTACCCCGAGCTCCTCGAGTCCGGAACGATTGTAGGGCACTGGTGCCCCGAGCGCATAGCAAACGCCGTGTATGAAGTTACGCAAGCGGCACTGAACGGAAAGGGTGTTGGTACTGGGAAGCACGGTGCGCTAGCATTCAAAATCACCGAGATAGCGAACGCGTGGCACAAGAACGCTCACACTATCGTCCGCCGGTTCAATGGCAACGTGCTCAATATATTCGATGGAGTACGGGACTTCGAGGAGGCGTTCGCGCGGATTGATCACGCACGGCTGGGGAGCGACGGCATTATTGGCATGCGCCGGAAGATTTTCTCGCTCTTCACCATTTGGCTCCAGGAACGTGGCATTATACCAACATTCCCCACACCCATTCCTGTGGACTTTCACGCACTCCGAATACTCTGGACCACGGGGGTGATTACGCTCCCCACGAAACCTATACCCTGTGATGCGAGCTTCCCGGAAGCACTCTGGGGCAGACCATCAGTGCGACCTACTGAGTCGCTAAAAGACGAGGTGGCACTCTGGTCGCAAGAGTTTCTTACCAGGCACCACCTCTCGCACCTCTCCGTGAATCCAGCGCTCTGGGTTCTCGGCCGGACGCTGTGCTCAGGCCAGCTTCAGAACCAAACACGTGGAGGGGGGACATTTTTCTACACCCCCGAAGCACTCGCGGCACCTAATGGCCGAAAGCTCTGGCCACGTTCGTATCCAGATCCCTGCGGCATCTGCCCAATTGCATCATCGTGTACCGGCGCATCTCCCAGTTGGGTGCATTACCAGAAAGGAGTACTCGTCTGGTTTGACCGCATCCCCTACCCGGGGACACCGCTCCTCGACGGCCTCGACTGGCAACACCATGTTGGTGTTAAAAGCCGGAAAGGTAGGAGGCCACAAGGCGAAACGAGCTGGCTTGAGCAACAGAAAAAACACCAGCGAACTAGAAACTGGTGAAAACCCCGCACTCAGGTGCGGGGTTCTTCTATACATGAAACGCCCCCATACTGGAGGCGTCCTCTACGCCACGAGTACGGAGAAGCGTAATTAGTGCTGCGAGTCCTGCGAGCAAGGTGAGCTGCTGCACCGGCGTATCAACGTTGGCACACTGAAATTCATACCCCCACCCCTTACCTATGTCGCGGTAAGCATCATGGGCAGGGTGGAGACCAGACCGCGAGCCCGGGCAATTTGTGACAAACCATCCATCTGCGGATTGTACCTGCGCGCGAAAGCTGCTCTTCTCGAATGAGCGCACCCCCATCATGCGATGGTACGCTTTCACCATTGCATCTTCCACCTCCGGAATGCGGGCATACTCTGGAAAGCAGGTGAGCACCGTGCGGACAGCTGCCGCGTAGCGACCGTCAAGTGCACCGCCGTAGTCACCATGTTTTGTGACGGCATTCACCTCAATGAGTTGTGTGAGAGGTGAGACAAACACTTCTGATACCTGCGCACCAGCGCGCTGGTAGAGAAATGCCTCTGCGAGCTTCAGGAATACCGTCCATGTCGCTGATGAGGCGTACGCACGCTCCCAATGCATGACTTCTCCCCTACGGGAACCGTGGCACCACATACACCGCTCGTCGGGAGGGTACATACCGCCACGGCGACCAGTGCCCTCACAGTAGCCACACGGCTCCTTCATGCAAACGCGCACCTTTGGCATGGGTGCGGAAATCATACGGTACCACACCCCACTCGGGTCATGGATTTTCCACAATCCACCGAATCCAAATTGAGGCGTTATAGAGAACTCCTGGAATGAAAACTCTGAAAAGTTGCCCAGAATCGGACTATTAGGTCGCATGGTCTCGGCAATAAATTCCCAGAGATCTCGATGGCAGAGAATCTCTACACAGCACCTCTTCTGGTTCCACCGGAGATCATACGCGCAGGGCACCCGCGCACCTGGATCCTGTATTCTATGCACCGCATCCTCCTTTTTGAATGATTCTAATGGGAGCTTACACCACTCTAGTTAGAAAACACAACCCCGCACCTGACCGTGCGGGGCTCTTCTATCATTCGTGCGTGCGCCGGTCGACTTCCCGCTTCAAACGCCGCGCGTCCTCGTACCGCTCATCATCGAGGGCGCGCTGAAGCGCGGCCTTGAGACGCTCGAGTCGATTCTCACGTTCATAACGGCGCATCCCCGCCTCGAACCAATCGAGGAGCTCCCCGCTCACCACGATGGGAGCGTTACACCGGAGCGCGAGCGCGACCGCATCTCCCGGCATGGCACCGGCGACCACTCGCTCGTTCCCATCACTGTCGAGAAAAACGAGGTCAGCGGACATATCGCCCTCGTCCTCATTCTCGACACGGCACACGCGCGCCTCGATAAGAATAGCGCCCAGCGCCTCGTACAGAATCTTCCGTATGAGGTCGTGCGTGAGCGGCCGCGGCGGCACCATGCCACTCAACACCATCTGAATCCCCTGCGCCTCCATGGGGGTCACGGCAACCCGAATACCGCGTCTGCTCCCTGTGTGCGCAAGTACCAACTGGCATACCGAATCATGGTCGGGAAGCTTCAGGTCGGCGACCGCGATAACATCTATAACCAAACCATCCATCTTGTTTCCCTTTCATTTTTTCAATGAAACCTACCCCGACCCTACACCAGCTCCCACTACACCGTCAAATTGCACACCCCTGCATCAATGCAGGGGTGGCAACAATTCAAGTGAGGCGTTGCGGACTGGTACGGTGAGAGACGGAACGTGCTGCGCAAGCCTGCTTGTCCCGATTCAGTCCAAGCGAAACTCGACCACTGATCGGAACCGCCTCCTACGCCAATTCGACTGTGGCTCCAACCGCTTCGAGCTTCTTTTTCAGCTCCTCGGCGTCTTCTTTCTTCATGCCCTCCTTCACGTTCTTCGGCGCGCCCTCGACGAGGTCCTTCGCTTCCTTGAGACCGATGCCCGCGGCCTCCTTCACTGCCTTGATGACGTTAATTTTCTGGTCGCCCGCCGCTTTCAGGACCACGTTCCACGCGGTTTTCTCCTCCGCATCAGCGGCTCCCGCACCCGGCGACGCCACAGCCATCGCGGCCGCCGACACACCAAACTTCTCCTCGAGAACTTTCACGAGCTCCGAGAGCTCGAGTACGGTGAGCTTCTCGATTTCACTGATGAGTTTTTCGAATTTGTTTTCCATAGATAAGTGAACGATACCAATATACTAATGGTACGAATGATACAAATAATACTAATCCGTTCCAATTCGTATCCATTAGTATCATTCGAATGAATTCGTATATTGGTATCTCATTTATTGTTTCGACTTTTGATCAAGCACGAACACGAACTGCCGGATGGGCGACGCGAGCATACCAACCAGCTGGCCCAAGAGGACCTGCCGACCCGGCAGCTTGCCCATCGCGGTGACGTCCGCCGCGGAAATAAATTGCTTCGCGGAAACATCAAACCCGCCGAGGATTTTCAGGAATCCCCGCTTCTCGTGCAGCTTCGCCACCTGGTAAACCGCGTTCGCGGTCTCCACCATGTCTTTCGGGGAGAAGACCACGCCGGTCTGCCCCGCAAAGTCCTTGGGATTGAACGCCATACCCTCCGTCTCGAAGACGAACTTCAAAAGGCGCTTCTTCACGACGCGGTACGGAGCGCCCATCGCCTTCAGGGTACGCCGGAGCACGGAGAGCTCGTTCACGGAAAGTCCCGTAAAGTCCGTGATGATGACCGTCCGGCTCGCCGCGAGATCCTTCGCGTTCACCCCCACCGCTTCCTTTTTCTGTAATTTAGATTTCATACAATTGATTGATTCTACTATTTTTGGTATCTCTTCCAAAAATAATACGGCCTTGGTGAGCCGTAGACGGATTAGTGCCTAGTTTGCTAGTTCTCTAGAAAACAAAGCCTCGCCTTGGTAGGATTTATCCGAGAGTCATCCCGCCGTGGGCGGGATGCTCAATGTTCTAGCCTCGCGAAACGCTCGGAGAACATTGGCACCTACTGTCTACGGATGCCCCAATACCCTATCAAATCCTCGTTTTTTCGGCAATATTGACAAAATAGCATAATATATGTTACAATTAAGACAGATTTTTTCAATTCGAATCACATACTAAAGGAGTTTGCTATGATACGAACGTTATTTTTCCCCGTTGTTCTCGTTCTTTTTTACGGATGTGTCCTAGAAGGAGACGGCAACGATGGCGGCAAAAAAACCGAGGTTGTAGTCGAAAAGGTGGAGGGCATCCGCACATTCCCACAGGATGGAAAATACTTTGTGGACCAAGTGCTTTTGCATAAGCCTGGCGAATACAGTTTTTTCGTTCTGAACGCAGACGGTAGTATCACTCCGACTAAAAGTTTCGAGTTTTACACAACAGGGAGTGATTTCGTGAAAATCATGCGCGACGCCAATTCATCGGACCCGGAGTGGATACGGGTCAGCGGACTCGAAAAGTGGGGCATGCCAGACACTCTCGAAATCCATTTCTGGCCAAAAATACGAAGTGGCCTTGAAGGCGCCGGGTATGAGTACAAATCAGGAAATGCAACATACCAGGAGACCACGAAAGTGATCAAATAGGCAAAGCGCCCCGATGCTATAAACATCGGGGCGCAATCATTTTCGTTTTTATAGAGGAATCGGTGTATAGTGGAACAATCGTTCTTTGTCCATACAAAACAAACTGAAAGGGGGTGCCTATACAACGCGCGCGCTCTTCTGGGAGCATTTCTTGCAACCTGCGCACTCACCTACGCCGGCGAACCCGGCGACACTACGCGAATCACCGGCTGGCTCGCCGCGAGATCCTTCGCGTTCACCTCAACCGCTTCCTTTTTTTGTGCTTTAGATTTCATACAATTGATTGATTCTACTATTCTTTGGTATCTCTTCCAAAAATAATACGGCCTTGGTGAGCCGTAGACCTGCCGCAAAAAACGACGTTGCGCGCCTTGGTAGGATTTCCATCCCGTTCGCACGGGAACACCTACTGTCTACGGATGCCCCGCTAGACTACCAGATTCGGTAGTTTTGCTTAGGTTCAACAAGTAAGTGCAACACTCTGGCATAATCCAGAGTATGCAATATCAACACTTTTCGATTGAGGAGCGAGAGCAGATCCAGTTTGGATTGTGGGAGAAAGAGTCGGTCAGGAGCATTGCTCGAGATCTCGG
>JAUSKB010000031.1 GCA_030647415.1 bacterium | reverse complement strand
TGATGATGAGCGGGTTCGTGCCGGCGACCGAGATGCCGGTGCCTGCGGCGGCGGAGATGATGCCGGTGTTCGTGAGGGTCACGGTGCCGCTCGTGCCGCCGCCAAAAAGCCCGGTGCCGGCGGTAACGCCGGTGATGGTACCGCCGGAGTTGGTGTCAATGTCGGTGAAGTTGGCGGTGATATCCACGAGGCCGGAACGCGAGAGGGTGAGGGTCTTTGTGCCCGCGCCGGAGAAGGCTATCGCCGAAGTGTAGTTGTTGGTGTCGGTGTCTACGTCGTTCGCGCACGCCCATGCGGCACCGTTCCACTTCGGGATCTGGTTTGCGCCGCAGCTGTTTGAGGCCCAGTGGGCGAAGGTGACACCGCCGTTACTCAAACTAATTTGCGGCGTCACGCCACCCGTACTCGATATTGGAGCGGTGCCCCCAACGGAGGTCACCGTGCCGCCGGAGTTGGTGTCAACCGAGGTGATCTGCACGGTGTTGCTGCCAGGAAACGACACCGAGGCCGCTCCCGCTCCGGAGAACCGAACCATATCGCTGTTCGATGCGGCGGAAAACTGCGTCGCTCCCGACGAGTTCGCGATGTTCTTGAAAATCGCTTGTGCAGACGCGTTGTCGATGTTCCCCCACGAAGTGTCGCCGCACACTTTGAGTAGGCCCGAAATTTGGTCGAAATAGATCGCGCCGATGTTGCTACCGCCGCTGCACGTGAGCGGCTCGGTCGGTCGGGGCTGCAACCTGATGCTCGTGAGCTGCTGCGCCTCGACGAGCGGACCGAAGGGGAACATCGCCGCAAGCGCGACGACCCCTGCAATGGTGACGGCGATGAACTGCCTCATAGCGTACCGGTTCGACGGCTACTCCTTCGGCGCTGCCTGTGCCTTGCACGGCGGGATGCGCGCTTCGACGGCCATGCCGTCGCAGAGTGACGGCTTCTGTTCGGCAACCGCACGGTAGAAAATCACCTGGTCAGCACATGCGCTTGTCCAGTAGTCATCCGAAATCTCGGCGCACAGCGCTACATCACCCGCGGCCTGCGCGTTCGCCATGACGAGGTACGCGTTGCATACCATCCGTTCCTGGTCGGTTGGCAATCCTGCGCATTTATCAGCATCATTCGCGACGATCGCCTCGCGCGCGGTATCGAGCGTCTGTTCCTGCTGTGCGAGCGCTGCCGCCTCCTGCTGCTCCTGGGTTTTCTGCACGGGTGGCAACGGCGCCTGGATGCCGGTTTCAGGCGATTTTTTCATGCTGGCAACGAGCGCGATGCTGGAAATGAGCAGTATCGCCACGACGATGCCAATGATGGGTCCGACCGGCCGCTTTGGTGCGGGTTGCGTCACCTGTTGTTCATCCATACCATAAGTATACCCTATTAGAGTTTTACATACAATTTTTCATTCTGTGTACAAATTTGTGCTGGTACCAACGTGTATATAGTTGGCCGGTATGCATGTAAAACTCTAACAGGGTATACCCTGTTAGAGTTTTACATGCACGCCCCTATCTTGATAACGGTTGGTATCTAGTGCCAACGAAAACATGCACCGAGAGTGTCTGTAAAACTCTAACAGGGTAAATCACACAAAAAAGTAGCGCGAATGGGCGTTTGTTACGGCACTACCACCCCGTACTCAAGGTGGACACCGCCGAAAAAAGGTGATGGCACCCCGGGTGACGGGGCGACGAACACCGCACGCCAGAACAACCCGCTACCATCATGGGTGAATACCGCCTCCTGCCCCTCGCGAACCTCCTGCCAGCGTTCCCCGTCGTTCGAGAGGGAGAACGTCACCCCGCTCGCCCGGGCACTATCGAGCACGGAGAGCGTCGCCCGACGAACCAGCCCGCCGGTCGGGTGGACGTTTTTGGAGACGACCTCCCGCGGGGTAACGGCGGCAAGCCCGGTATCGGTGATGGCCCAGTACGAACGCTCGCCCTGCCGGTTTTTCACGCGCACGACGAACCGCGGAACGCCTCCGGATTCGCCAAACGCGATCTCGCCGGTGAGTTCGCCCGCCCCCATGATCTGTGAGGTGAGGTCGGTTGCGCCGCCGATTCGGTTCGGTTCGATGTCCCAAAGTTTTACAACTGCCAGCGTCCCCTCCGTACGGCTCCATACGTACCACACGGTCCCGTTTACCTGCCCCTCCGCCGGCTCGCCTCGCTTCGCGGGCGAAGCGGGCTGGCGGACCACCGCCGGCTCAAACCCACCACGCATGACGCGCGCGCCAAAAAACGACGAAGCGTCCTCAGTGAGATTTCCGCGCACGCGCACCGCGCTCCCCTCGTACGCCCCGTACACCGCAAGCCAGTCATCGTCTGTGCCGCCGAACCCGAACGTTCCCTCGTATGCGGAGTGGACGGCCGGACCGCCCGCCGCAGGAATCGCTCTGACCACCGTGCCATCAAATCGGAACAGGTACCCGTCATACGCGCGCGGCGAACGACGAACGACGAACCCGGCAACCCAGAAGCCGTCAAACGCGGCGACTCGAACCGATTGAACCGTGCCCGCACTAAAGCTCGATACGGTGACCGGCACGCCGTCGAGGAAGATTGCGGCATCGCGCACGGTAACACACCGACCGTGCCGGCACGCCGGACTCGCGGCGCGCGCCGCGGCATCCGCCAGCTGGCGGACCCGCTCCCCCTCGGCATCAAGAAGCAGGGTCCGAGTAACTGTCGGTGGAAACAGGTACCCCGTGGTCACCAAATCATGGTACATGGTGGTTCGACCGACATCGATCCACCCGTCACCGGAAAGGAGGTCGGAAAAGCTTTCAGTGTAGAGACGCTCAACAGCAGGTGGGGCCGTAGGTGTGGCGCCGGAGTCCGCCGGTACGATGGAGCGCAGGACCGGCACACGAACTGCGATATCGGGACGGTTCACGACAAGAACGCCGGCGACGAGCAGTGCCGCGCCGAATATTCCGAACGCCCCCACGAGGAGCGTTCGACGAAGTAGTACGGCACGATGTGACATCGCGGGAGAGGCCGGGCGTCACGGCACCAGCATGCCCGCCGGCTCCGATTGGTCGAGCGCGCGCGTCGGGTGGTTCCGCCAATCAAACCGCCTGCCGACCAATCGGAACGAGAACGGCGCCGCGCGGTCGCTTCGGAATGTCACCGAATTTTCCCCCAGCACATAGTAGATCTGCGCTGGCGCATCCCGAGGGGTCGCGAGCGCCGACACCGTCTTCGGCGAGAATTCCACTACCTGCCGCCACACCCACAGGTCAGACCCTTCCTCCACCTTGGTAAAATCGATCACATACTCGTACCCGGTGTTGTCGGTTGTTGGTTGTCGGTTGTTGGTTCGGACAAGCTTCGCTTGTCCGATATACTCCTCATACACCCCGCCCGCCACCGAGGGCGCATAGGTCGAGTACTTCACGCCGCCAATCGAGTAGAGCGGGTCGATGGTGGTCACTGTGAGCTTGTTCACGCCGCCGATATTCCCGCCGGAGAGCGTGATGGAGGAGGTCGAAATGAGGTTCAAGCCCCGTGCGGAAAGCTGGTCATCAAAATACCCCCTGCCGCTCACGTTCAACTTGTACGTCCCCGGGTCCGTCGTCCCGATACCGACGTTGCCACTCAACCCGAGCGTGAGGAGCGCGCCCGTCGGGTAGTTGTTGTAGAAGTGGACGTTTCCCGCGTCCGACTGGTACACCTGCAATCCGCTCCCGGCGGCGGCGAGATTCTTCAAGATGAGTCCCCACGGAGAACCGTTCGCCGTGTAAAGGTAGAGCGGCGTGGTCGCGCCACTACTGATGGACACCGTTCCAGTGAACCGACCGGTGCCCGCGACATCGAGCTTATAGCTCGGGCTCGCGATTCCGATTCCCACGTTGCCGCTGAAATATCCGCCGCCATACACGGAGAGTGCTTGCGGGAGCCCGGCAGTCGTCGAGGTGTTAACACCGAGCGAAACCGGGAAAGCGAAGTTGCCATTCCCCTGGAGCGACCCGAAGACACCTGAAGAGACGTTCGCCGCCGAGACCGACCCCAAGAAGATAGCGCCGACGAAGCTCACGCCGTAGATGTTCCCCGTGAGGGTAATGTCGCCGGCAACCGTAAGCGTCGAGGTTGGCGTCGAGGTGGCGATGCCCACCTTCCCGTTCGGCATGAGGATGATGTGCTGGTTCGACCCGCCCTGCGTGCGGAAGATGAGCGACGACTGGGTCGAGTAAACAGTCGAGGTGGTGATACCGAGCGCGCGGGTGGAGCTACTGACCAAGAGCGAGCAACTCGGCGAGGTCGGATCGGCGCAGGGACCGATGAAGGATTGTGCGTGGGTGGCAGGTAAGGAGTGGGAAGAAAAAAGAAAAAAGAAAAAAGAAAAAAGAACGGCCAATATTCGTCTCTTGTTACCTATTTCCTTTTTCTTTTTTCTCATATCTCTTTTCTTATTGTTCACTTCGGCAGTACGACGAGCAGGCTTTCAATGCGTCCACCGGACGGGCAGTGGTCGCGACAGAAGAACTGGAACGAACCGACGGTTGTCGCCTGAAAGGTAACATTCTTCGTCTCCCCGCGCCGAACGTACTGGTAGAGGCCGGAGTATGGGATGGACAAATCATAGTCCCCGTCCAGCGCGGAGAACCTGATCTGGGTTATGTCACCCATCCGAACCGTGAGTGTTATGGGGTCGTAGCCGCGTTCGGTGACCTCGAGATTGATTGTCTTGAATTTTTCCTCGACGCCGGGAGCGGCAGGCGCCTCGTTCGCCGCCTCCGTGAGCACCGCCCCATCCGGGACCGTGGGGCTGAAGGTCGCCGGAGCGGATGTCGCGGTCGGGGCGCCCGGTCCGCCGGCTGGCGGGGGCGCGGGGACCACGCCGGGCGGCGGGAGCAGCACATCGTTCCAGACAAATGCAACAAGGATGCCTGCCACAAGAACCGCCACAAAAACGCTCCCCCATACCACCCAGTACCGCTCGCGCATGCTAGTAGTATACCATGCGCACACGCCGCCGGAGACCTCGGCATGCGCAGTGTTCCCCACAGAGGGATGCCCACGGGAACAGTCGGGTATATACTGTGGGAATGGGACGACGATACCCGCTCATGCTCCTCATCGCGCTCTGCCTCATCATCGTGGCAGGGGGCGCGAGAGCGGAAACGAACATCTCCGCGCCGGCGAGCGACCACTCGGCATGGAACGACGGGGTCGGATGGCTCGACCTCTACGGTACCAACACGGTGCTCGTCGGCGGGTCGAAGGTCGCCGGATACGCGAGCTCGTCCGTGGGCATTGTATCGCTCGATTGTGCCACGTCCCCTAATGGTAATGTGTGTACGCCGCAAGGTGACTATGGGACAAACTACGGTGTCTGCAACGGGTACGACGCTACCCATCAGACCGACGGTTCCTGTCCAGCGCCGGGAGCGGACGCTTCCGGCAACCTCTCCGGGTGGGCGTGGAACGACACGGTGGGGTGGGTGAGCGTCTGCGGCGGACGGAGTACGAGCCAGTGCCCCGGAACCGTTCCATACGGTGTGACCATATCGAAAACGACCGGCGACTTTGAGGGGTGGGCGTGGAACGACATGGTCGGGTGGGTGAGCTTTAACTGCGCAAACAGCGGCGCAAGCTGCTCCCCCGCCGCGTACAAGGTGAACACCGCCTGGCGCTCCGTGAGTTCGGTCGCATTCGTCGACTCATCGATCGTTGACACGCAGGCGTCAAGCGGCGTGGTCCTGAACAGCATCACCTGGCAGGGCTCGCTCCCCGACGAGACGCGGGTTGAATTCCAGATCGCCACCTCGTCGAGTCCAGATCCAGCGGGTCCCTGGAACTTCGTGGGGCCGGACGGCACGACGGGGACGTTCTATGGAGCGCCGTGCAGCGTGAGCTTCATCGGGGGGGTACATCCGACGGGTGGGGCACCAAACACGCCCGTCTGTGTGAATCCGGCGACCGCGCAGGGACGGTACCTGCGGTATCGGATCCGCCTCATGAGCAACCTACTCCAGACCACCACTCCACAAATCGACGATGTTATTCTAAACTGGAGCAGATGACACGAACCACCGTCGCACCCGGTATCACCTGGGTCCACCTCGTCGAGCCAAAGCCAGAGGAGCTCATCGCCCTACAACAGGAATTCCACCTGCATGAGCTCATCGCACGCGAGCTTCGCACGCCATCGAGCCGCGGGAAGGCCGAACACCACGAGAACTATCTCTACCTGGTCCTGCATATCCCGCTCTGGAGCGCCGAGGACCAAACCTCGCGCCGGGGGGAGGTAGACTGCATAATGACGAGGGCGGCGCTCCTCACCGTAACGTACGAGACGCTGGAACCACTCGAGACGCTCGCGGAACGCATCCACGGCAACGACCCCACACTCGGCAGCATCACCTCGACGGCGCAACTCACTCACGCGCTGGTACAGACTATAAACGACTTTTCGCTTCGGCAGCTCCGGCACGTTGAGGAGAAGATTCAGGACGTGGGGGCGCGCATCTTCAAACGGCAGGACCGGACGCTCCTCGAAGAGATCGGACGCATCAAGCGCGACATCCTGGATTTTTCCATCATCGCCGCATCGCAGCGGACAACCATCGAGTCCATCGCAACCGGGAATGGAACGGTGTGGGCCGCCACGGATGAGATTTACCGTTCGGACCTGGTGAACAACGCCCTGAAGATCGACTACCTGATCGAGCGGCTGCAGGTCACCATCGAGTCGCACAGCGACATGCTCTCACAGCTGTTCCAGATGCGCACCGCGGAGGTCATCCGCCGCTTCTCTATTGTGGGGTTTCTCACCTTCCCGCTCATCCTCTACTCCACCATCGCGCTTCAGCCGAGCGTCATCGGCGACCATATCCGGACTTCGGGCGAGTTCTGGGGCGCGTTCGCTATTGTCGCGGTCTTTGTCGGTATCCTCGCAGCCATATTCCACCGGAAAGGGCTACTGTAATAATCGCGAATAGAGTCCTTCTGCATTCGCATTATTACCTCTGCCATTCGCATTATTAGCGATTACTCTATGCGGCTCTACAACACGCTCACCCGCCGGAAAGAGGAGTTCCGCCCCATCCGCGCCGGCCGGGTCGGTCTCTATACCTGCGGACCGACCGTCTACAGCGCTGCGCACATCGGGAATCTTCGGACCTACATCTTCGAGGACGTCCTTGAGCGCACCCTTGCATTCGAGGGGTATCGCGTCACACGAGCGATGAACATCACCGACGTGGGGCACCTGACCTCGGACGCGGATGCCGGCGAAGACAAACTGGAAAAAGGGGCTCGAAACGAAGGGCGGTCGGTCTGGGATATCGCCGCATTCTACACGAAGACCTTTTTCGAGGATTGCGCCGCGCTGAATATCAGAAAGCCGCGCCTGGTGAAACCGGCAACCGATTGCATTCCTGAACAGATCGCCATCATCACGCGGCTCTTCAAGAACGGGTACGCGTACGAAACGCCGACTGCGGTCTATTTTGACGTTTCAAAATCCAAAAACTACACCGTACTCTCCCGGGAAAAGCTCGAGGGGAAGGAGACCGCGGTCCGGACTGAAGTTATTGAAGACCGGTCAAAACGCACCCCGCGTGATTTTGTGCTCTGGTTCAAACTCGTCGGTCACTTCAAAAACCACGTGATGCGCTGGCCATCCCCGTGGGGCGAGGGGTTCCCGGGTTGGCACATCGAGTGCTCCGCCATCTCCTCCTCGCTCCTCGGCCAGCCGTTCGATATTCACACGGGCGGCATTGACCTCATCTCCGTCCATCACACGAATGAAATTGCGCAGTCCGAGGGGGCGTTCGGGAAACCCCTGGCGCACTATTGGATGCATGGGGAATTCCTCATCATTGACCGGGCACGCATGGGAAAGTCACAGGGGAATTTCATTACGCTCCAAACCCTGCGAGAAAAAGGGGTTGACCCGCTCGCCTACCGGTACCTCACCCTCACTGCCCACTATCGGTCGCCGCTCAAATTCACCTGGGAGAGCCTCGCGGCGGCGGAGATTGCGTACCGAAAACTGCTCGGGAAAATACAGTTCGTTGCAACCGGTTTCCACGGCGGGCAGCCGAAAACACGGAGCGCATCCGGCGCGCGTGCGCTCATCGTGAAGTTCGAAGAAGGATTCAAGGCGGCTCTCGCAAACGATTTGAACGCGCCGCGAGCGCTTGCATCCCTCCATACCCTCGTGAACGGTCTCCTCGCCCTACAAACGAGGGGTATGTACACGTCTTCGGATGCCCGGTTATTTCTTACTGCCATCAAAAAAGCGGACTCGGTCCTTGGGCTCAACCTTACTGCGGCCGCAAAGATCCCTGCCGCGGTCGTAAAACGTGTGGAAAAACGGGAGTTGTCCCGTGCCCGTAAACAGTTTACGCACGCCGACGCCTTGCGCCAGGAAATCCGTGCGCTAGGATACGAGGTGGACGATACGCCATTAGGATCATTCATCAGAAAATCCTAAGCACGAAGCACGAAATCCGAAACAATATCGAAATTCGAAATTCTAAATGCATGCGGGTTCCATTTCGGATTTCGTGCTTAGGATTTGTTTAGGATTTCGT
>JAUSKB010000019.1 GCA_030647415.1 bacterium | reverse complement strand
GAGAATGGTGCGTGAATCTATTTGTGAGGCGACCTGCATCGCGACACGCGCGGGGATGTTGGCCTTGATGAGCCCGGTGATGACCTTCACGCTCGGCCGCTGGGTCGAGAGGAGCAGGTGGATACCCACCGCGCGGCTCATCTGGGCGAGTCGTACAATCCCGCTTTCGAGCTCGCGCGGGTAGGTGGACATGATATCCGCCAGCTCGTCGATGACGAGGACGATATAGGGCATCGCCTCGACGGGTCCGCCGTTCTTACCGCTTTGAGCCGGTTTACCCGCCAAAGCTTTCGCCACGGAGGGTGCGACCACATTTGCGTGGTACGAAGCGATATCGCGCACCGCTTCAGCCTCGAGGATGTTGTACCGGCGTTCCATCTCTTTGGCGAGCCATTTGAGGGCGAGGATGGCCTTCTTGGCGTCGGGAATGACGGGGGTGAGCAGGTGGGGGATGTTGTTGTAGACGGTAAGCTCGACGCGTTTCGGGTCCACCATGATAAAGCGCAGACGCTCCGGCCCGCAGCGGTAGAGGAGCGAAACGATGAAATCGTGTATGGCCACAGACTTTCCCGCGCCCGTGGTGCCGGCGACGAGGAGGTGTGGCATGCGCGCGAGGTCGGCAAAATGCGGCGCTCCCGTGATGGAGCGGCCGAGCGCTATCAGGAGCGGTTTGTCGGACTGCACGTAGGCATCATCCGAGACGAGCGGGGCGAGCCCCAAGGTGGTGCGCGCGATGTTGGGGACCTCAATGCCGACCAGTGATTTGCCGGGAATCGGAGCCTCGATACGCACGGGCGATGCCGCGAGCGCGAGCTCGAGGTTGCTCTGCAGGGCGATTATTTTCGAGAGGCGCACGCCCTCGGCCGGTTTCATCGAATAGCGCGTGACGGTCGGTCCGATGGAAGCTTCATCCATTTCCACTTGAATACCGAAGTTCTGCAAGGTGCGTTTGATGATGTTCATGTTTGCCTTCACGTCGCCGACCTCCGGCCTACCTTTATTGCGCGCAAGGATAGATACCGGCGGGGGGGTGTAGGCGCTCCCGGTCGCTGCGATGATGGGAAATCCTTCAGACGCGGCATCACCGCCGCGGAACAATTTCGTAAGGGCATTCGATTCCCTTTGCGGCGGCTCTTGGGCGGGTTCGCTCACCCCTGCTTCTTCCGGGGAGGAGTCTACCGGAATGCCGGTGACGGGGACGTCCGCCAGCTCGCTTCCGGTGTCCTCCGGAGCGGGTCGGCGGAACCAATTCACGATGCTCGCCGCAAAGATGCCGAGGTGAATGTCGAACGCCACGATGAGCGATGCGATAATAAACGCGATGAGGAAAATAACGGTTGCGGTGGTGTCAACGCCCGAGACGATAAAGTCCGAAATGCTGATACCGAGGATACCTCCGCGGCCGGCGACAGCGAGGTTAATGAGCCCGAGTCCCGAGAGCAAAAAGACGGTCATTGCCGCGAATTGCACCCAACCGAAGTTGCGTTCGAAGGAGCGGAATATGAGTATGGCGAGGAGTACGAGCGAGAGGGGAAGCAGGAGATACCCGATACCCAAAAGCCAGGAGAGCCATTCATAGAGGGTACTACCGATAGCCCCGCCTCCGCCGAGCTGAGCGAGGATAAGAAATCCCGCGACCGCAATACAGAAAATCGCAAAGACACCCCGTACCGCCTCTGTGCTTACATAGCTGACCACACTCTCGACATCTTTCTCGGCATCCTTCTCTTTACCGCGTTTCCGCTTTGCTTTCATCCCGCTCTTTCTATCTGAATAATCGGCAACATGCAATGTGAATATTTTGAAAGGGCGGGATTCATGGTGACATCATATCACCCCTCGTTCACCGCTTAGGGCATGTTTGAAACCACTTAACCGGAGCGAGGGGCGGGCCTCTGTGCGGTCTTCGCAGGCCGCAGGCACGCGAGTGCCGTAGGTGTCGGCGGGAGTACCCGCCGACCAGGTTCCCTGAAGTGTAGGTTTTCAAACGTGCTCCAACCGTCCGTGAGTGAGGGGATTGCGTATTATGGACGTCCTTTATATACTCAAAGACGTCCAGATGTACTTTATAGATAAAGTACATACTACGGACATATAATGGACGGAAAAACAGACATACAGAAGTCAAACCCTCTGGTCCGCTTTTTTGATAAGCAAACAGTCCGTACGAACCCTTTTGGGACCAATCAATCGGCTGACCGTGCCTACCGGCGTGCGGAACGTCTGGCGGCGGCGCTGTTTCTGGTAACAAACCATATCCCTGCCGACGAACCCCTTAGGGTCGCTATCCGGTCCGGTGCCGTGCGCCTGCTTGAAAATGTACTCTCTCTGCGAAATGAGATGAGGACGGAGTCGGAGAATGTCGTCGCGTGCCGTGCTTCAATCCGGAATGAGATATCACTCGTCCGGGTACTTGCCGTCGCAGGATTCCTCTCGATACAGAACGCCAACACGATGATTGCGGGGCTCGATGAGTTGGGCAGCTTCCTGAATGCATCACAGGGCTCGCCGCTCTCGGACATGTACGCTCTGTCGCACGAAGGTCTCTTGGACATACGCGAGGGACACATAAAGGACACACATATCCTAAAGGACAGAATTGATATAAAGGACACTGCGCAAATGTCCGATACGCCGTCTCTTAAGAAGGGGATTCATGTCCGTGAGGAAGCTATCCTCGCCGTGCTGCGGTCTGGCGGAGAACTCGGCATCCGGGACATTGCGGCCAATTTACCCGAGTACAGCGAAAAGATGATTCAGCGGCATTTGGTGGATCTGATAGCCACGGGACGGGTCAAAAAGACCGGGCTCAAGCGTTGGAGCAGGTATTCCGTCGTCGTGTAGCATTTCGTGGCTTATCCGCTGTGTATAATAGGGGAATCTCCCCCTATCATTTTCATGATGGATCTGCGGTGAACGATTGTGAAAGATTGTTGAATATACGGCGTCTATACAGTTTGACTCCCCAAGTGCACTAGGGTATTGTTGTTTGCGATAACTGGCTGCTCACAAAAAGGCTTATCCGTCGCATGGCGAAGGCTTTCTGTAGCTCACAAGTTATCCACAAATGGGAGAGTGCCGCATTTATGCGCCGCAAGGTCCCTAGTATATAATTGTGCAACGACCTCTCTATATCGGGATGTCGTGTGTACGCACGAGGGTCAATTTTCTTATTGCTCTCTGTGCAGTTCGTTGACATTTGAATAGAGAAAGAACAAGGCTATCAAAAATTTTATTTTTGTAGCCCGCTTCATCCAGCAATTTATTCTTGGTGAAGCGTTTCTGAATTTCCGATTCGTCCGGTTATGGTCGCATGTCTGCAACGCCACTTCATTCCTCGCTGCTAATCCTGACCCCGCCATTCGCCGGCTGGCGAATGGCGGTGGAAGGGCTAGCAAAGTTCTGGGCATCAATCTGTCTACCAGCTAGAATGGTTGACAGCATGAGCCCAAATTATTAGTTGTCTTCAGTTATCAGTCGCAGTTAATAGTTGGGTATTATTTAGCAGAAGGCACACACATACGTACACGACTCCTCGTCGAAAGGGTGGAGTGTACGGTCCCGCCCATTCTTCAGAATGAGCGGGATGAAAAAGTCAAAACAAACTATGAGTAAAGCATTAGCAACAAAAAACGTTGCGGCAATTCTCTTGTCTGTTGTCATGGTCTTCGGATTCGCGTTTTCTTTTGCCACTCCGGCAAAGGCACAGACGATTGAATCACTCCAGACACAGATTCAGGCATTGATCGCACAAATCAACGCATTGACGGGTTCGTCTTCGACGGGCTCCGGATGCTACACATTTACACGCAGCCACTGGCAAGGTACCAGCGGAGGTGAAGTAATGTGGATACAGCAATTCCTCAACGGTCATGGAGCACAGGTCGCGGCAAGCGGCGCGGGTTCTCCGGGCAACGAAACTTCTTACTTCGGTGCGCTCACGCGCGCTGCGGTCACGAAGTTCCAGATCGCCAACGGCATCTTTCCTACGGTAGGCTACTGGGGACCGCTCACCCGCGCAAAGGCCAACCAGCTCTGCGCAGGTACACCGGGTCCGGGTCCAATCGTTCCTCCGCCAGTAACGGGCAACGGCCTCAAGGTCGCGCTCGCAGCGGACAACCCGACCTACGGTGCACTCGTCCAAGGGCAGGCAATCGCGGAATTGATGAAACTTACCTTCTCAAATCCGTCGTCTGCTCCTATCACTGTCACGAACCTTGCGTTCAAGCGCATCGGCGTGTCATCTGATTCGACCTTGGCCAACGTCTACCTCTTCAACGGGGCGACGCGCATCACTGATTCCGCAGGAGTCAGCAACACACTCTTCAACTACAACGCTCCGTCCGGCCTCTTCACGGTACCGGCCGGCGGCTCGGTCACGATTTCCGTCCGCTCCGACATCGCAGCTTCGACGAACGGCCAACAGGTCGGCGTCCAGCTCTTGAGCGTCAGCGCGTCCGGTCTTCTCGACTCGTCGGTCGTCCTTCCGATCACGGGCTCCGCGCTCTTGATCTCGTCGGCGACACTCGCGACGGTTGACTTCGCTACCGCGAGTACTCCGGCAGTGAACACCAACCTCACGCCTGCCAACGACGTCGTTGTCTGGCAGAACGTTACGACCATCGGAACGCGCGCGGTCAATTTGACCTCGTTCCAGCTCCGTAACCTCGGTTCTATCGCTCTCACCGACGTCAGAAACCTCCGTCTCTACGTAGACGGTGTTCAGGTCGGTAGTGCTGTGCCGAACCTCGTGGCAGGCGAAACGTCTGTCGCGTGGGATCTTACGGCGACTCCAAAGCGCCTCGAATCAGGCGGTCGTACTATTAAGGTCGTCGGCGATGTCGTCGGCGGCTCAAGCCTCACGATGCAGTTCTCGCTTCGTCGCGCGGCAGACGCTCGCTTCATCGACACAGAGCTCAACCAGCCGGTTCTCGCGACTGCGAACGGCGCATCTTTCACGGCGCGCACTACGGGTCTCCAGACCATCGGCTCGGCCTCTGTCTCGGTCGTGAAGGCAAACACTTCACCTTCGGCCAACATTACCCTCGGAGCTTCGAACCAAAAGTTCGCGACCTTCGAACTCCGCGCCTCGGGCGAGGATGTGAA
>JAUSKB010000008.1 GCA_030647415.1 bacterium | reverse complement strand
GAGCAAAAAGAAATAGCAGAACAGGAGAGAAGGCCGAGCCACCCAAACGCGAACCCGCGACATTTCACGGAGCGACGGCTAGCAAGCCGGAGCGGAGTGAAGTAGGGCTTGGCTTTTGCGAGGAGGTGCTGTCTAAAAGGTAATGTTTGATAGGGCTTTCAGCTTTCGTGCCTAGTCATACGGGCAAGGAGCGTATGACTACCCGTATGACTAGGTAAACTAGCTCAAATCTTCCATAAAAATTGTTCGAGCGGTACTATAGAGATGAGCGAGCATGATAGAACCGCCGAGAGGCGGTTTTATCGCGAGCGACACGGGTAGGACTCGAACGGGGAAGGGGAATCGGGATCGCTCACCCCGACCCCCGTCTGGGACACCTTCTGGTTTCCCATTCCTTCCAACACGGGGTGAGCTCGTACCGGGAGGTTCACCGTCGCGGAGCACACGAACCGCTGGGTTCGTGGGAGCGATTTGCTGTATAGCGAATAGCGACGTGAGATTGTCCTACCCGGGGAGCTTAAGGATTTAGTATCGAGCGACCGAGAGGCCTCAGGTTTTACCTAAGGCCTCTCGATATTCAGTTCGAGTCCTATCCGCGTTACCCCGCTCGGACTCGAAATATACGATGGTCTATTTTCTCTCCCATAAGATTGCCCACTCGGTCAAAGAGTTCACGCGCGCGGCGGGCGAGGTTTAACACGGTCCCAGCGGTGATATGGTAGCTCTCGTCCGCTCGGGTGTGTTCCTCGAGGCGAGTGCTTATTTCGTATTGCCGGTCCTTATACTCCTCTAGCTTCCTGCTATACATGTCGCTAGTAATTCACCGTCGCGAGGACGGGGTTTCCGAGTTATGATTTGAAGTATGGTCATACGCATCACCTACTTCGTCCACGGGACCACCACTGACAACGAGCAAGGACTCTCCTCTGGCTGGTCCGATGTGGGACTTTCGGAGTTAGGTGTACGACAATCCAAGGAGTTAGGGCCCCTTACCGAGGACCGGCACTTCGATGTCGTTTTCACCTCGGATTTGAAGCGTGCCGTCGAGTCCGCGAAGCTGACGTGGGGCGACAAGTACAAGATCATCCCCGACGCACGGCTCCGGGAGTGCAACTACGGCGACCTGAACGGCAAACCGTCAGAGATGGTCGAACCGATGCAGGAGCGGTCCATCACGACCCCGATGCCGGGAGGGGAGAGCTACGAGATGGTGAAGGAGCGCGTGGCGGGCTTCCTCGCGGACCTCAAGCGTGATTATGACGGCAAGTCCGTGGCCATCGTCGCACATAAGGCCCCGCAGCTGGCGCTCGACATGCTCCTCAAGGGCATGACGTGGGAGGAGGCGTTCGCAGCCGATTGGCGCAAGAAAGGGAAGTGGCAGCCGGGGTGGGAGTACACACTCGGTTAATAGGAGCCCTCGAGTAGTGAGATTCTTATCCGAAAAATTTTGACCTATACTGAACTCTAATTTAACCTATGGCAAAAGAATTTAACGAGGACGCGTTCAAAATAACAGAAAACGAAAAGGTATATAGTGGCCCTCGTTCAGAGATTGATTCAGTGACACTCTCTTCCGGAGAACATTCCCGCGATTTGTTACGAAAAAAATTCCAGGGGTATTCCATTGAATTTATGCAGGGGCCGGAATGGCATACGGCATTACAGAAGAGAGGCTATCCCGTACTCCCGACCTGGAGATACGATGCTGAAAATAAAGTTGAATACGTAACAGACCTCCGTCAAGGAGGCACCCATAGGGTAATCGATTTCTGCGGTGGTAAGGGTAATTATGAAAAAGTACACATCTCAAATATTGAAGAACTGAAGTCCGACGTGGAAAAGCTGGTTACCAAAGCTGCAGACGATGGTTTAGTGATAAACGAACCCAACGTCTTTTTTGACGTCGAACTCGACACGGGCATTGCGAAGGTGCTTCTTGGCGACCTCCGAGAGATTGGATATGGACCTGATGCGGAAACCGGAGCACCAAGAGAAGAAGTTTTCGCGCACAACCAATCGATCCTAAATGAGCATATAACCAGATTGGAGAATATTATGGAGTGAAATACAAAGCGTCTTAAGATGATAGGGCGATTTACTTACGCAAACGCCGGTATCATCGAGAGTTCCGCCGCTACCCCCTCCAATCCGCCGTTCTGGTTCGGCTCCGCTCACCACAAGTGAACGCGTCCAGCAGGGGGAGCAGCGAGACTTGACAATATTTTATAAACGAGCTTTCTTTAGTGCAGAGTAAGACAATCAATTAACAATCACAATTTTAGGAAGGGTTTGGAGATGATAGAAATAACGAACGGTATTCAACTTTTCAGACATAGGAAATTCTCGGAATGGCACACTTCACTCAAGCCACAAGAAGGTACATTGGCATGTCCGGATGCAAACTGCCCGTGGGAAAATCACTATCCTGACAATTCTGAACATGATCCGGTGTCTGTGAATGAAATTCTCGCTTTATTGCCGGGAACTCGCATGCTCGTTCTTGCTGACTATTGTAAGCGGTGGTATGTATCACTCCTCACCTTAAAGAGTATTTTTGAACCGGAGGGTTCCACCCAGCTTCGTTTTATGGAGGGATCAAAGCAGTGCTGGTACTTTTTACCAGGTCCGTATGCCGGTGGACACATGCTGTACCTGGATTCCATCCGGTACATTGCGGTGGTGCAGAGCAGTGTGGCCGCGTTCGGTAAAGACGCGAAGTTACCATGCTTTATGCGCGAACTCTCACGTATCGGAGGAGTACCGTTTTCAGAAGTTCGGGCAGGGATATGGAAGTTAGAGGAATCGATAGCTACACCGCCACTTCTTCTGAAGCCGTGGCAAGAACAGGCGACTAGCCTCTGGAACCATTTCTGTTCTCAGAGCTACGTCGAGCTTGCTGATGAATTACGGTACCTGTTTAGCTTCAAACGCGGATATTATCCCGTCGCAATCTTCTTTGTTGTTGCCGCACAGCGCCGGAAACTTCGAGAACTCTCCACTGTTCGCGAGATTCGTGAAGTCTCATTTCCTGCAGACTTCGGAACCTCGATCACCGTAGCTATTCGGAGTATAGCTACGTCGTTAACAACGTTCCAACAGGATCAGCGAAGCTGGTGGAGTGACTTTCAGAAATATTTTGGCATACAGTAAAAGGAGCCGCCCTTCGGGCGGCTTGTTATTTTCATACGAACACCGGTATGAGCGAGAGTTCCGCCGCCACTTCCCTCCAATCCACGGTTCTGGTTCGGCTCCGCTCACCACAAGTGAACGCGTCCAGCAGGGGGAGCAGCGAGATTTGACGAGTATGGCCGGGGAGTAGTACTTTGAACGAAGTATCAAATCACAAAAAAGAATACAAGGAGGGTGTACGTAATGAAACAAGAGATTGTGAAGACCGTCACCGTTACTGGCGCGGATGACAGCATTCGACCCCAAGAACTGATTCCGATTGCCGAAGACTTCCCCTTTGTTGAATTCGGCATCCTGCTCTCGAAGCGGCGAACTGGGAGTACTCGATTTCCGTCTGAAGATTGGCTCAGAGAACTGTATCTTGTATGGTACGAAAGGAAGTCTCAAGGGAAAGCGTTCAGACTGTCCGGTCACCTTTGTGGTAGCTGGGTCAGAAAACTGTGTCAAGGTGAGTCAGACTTCTTTGATGAGTTCGGATATACCTGGGCAATGTTTGATCGCTTCCAGTTGAATTTTCATCGCGAGCCGCACCGCATTGATGAAAAAAAATTCAGCAGCATTCTGAGGCAGCATCTACCCGACAAACAGATCATTTTTCAGATGGATGGGAACAGTAATAACGAAGCCATCTTCTACGAGATGGAATCGCGGTCGGGATTCACCGCGTTGCCGCTGTTTGACGCGTCCGGCGGTGCTGGCGTATTGCCGAAACGATGGCCAGAATATATCGGGTATGCGGGCTATGCCGGAGGACTTTCGCCGGATAATGTAGGTGAGGAACTTGAAAAGATTTCTAAAGTTGCTCGAGGCCACATCTGGATCGATACGGAAACACGGGTGCGCTCGAATCATGATGCGACTTTTGACCTTCAAAAAGTTTCCCAGTTTCTTGAAGTTTCAAGACCCTGGGTGATTACTTTATAAGATGATCGAAGTAGAGCCGCCCCCCAAGGGCGGCTTTCCTGTGTCTACTCCTCAACTTCCATTTCTCTACACAAAAGTTCCAATAACGTCCCACTCGGGGAGCAAGAATCTATGGCCGTGGTAAAATAGATGCGTGAAAAAGGTTCCACTCAATCCGCGGCGGCTCCTCGCAATTATCGGCGGGACGGTTGTTATCTTTGGGCTGTTCGCGTACGGCGCGTACCGCTACGGGGAGCTCGCGCGTGCACTCATCCGGAGCGAAGTACAGGTGTCGCTTCTTGAGGTAGTGGGGGTACGTCAGCGCGAATCCATTGCGTCGCTCACCGCCGCACTCGCCTCGAGGGCGAGCGAGAACGCCGCGCTCACCGCGACGCTCGATGAGGTACGGCGCGTCCTCGGCGAGGAGCAGAATAAGAACACACTCTTCGCAGAACAAATCCGTGACATCACGGGGACTGTGGGCACGCTCCAGAAGCTCGCCGAGACCGACCCAGAGCTCATAAAAAAGTACTCGAAGGTCTACTTTCTGAACGAGAACTACATTCCCGCGAGGCTCTCCGCAATCGACTCACGGTACCTCTACGATGTGAAACAGCCGCAACTCATCCTCTCGGACGTCCTCGCTCGCCTCCACTCGATGTTCGCCGCCGCCGCGCGTGATGGGGTGACGCTCCAGGTCGTCTCGGCCTACCGCTCGTTCGCGGAGCAGGCGGCGGTCAAATCCGGCTACAAGGTCGTGTACGGCTCGGGCGCGAACAAGTTCTCCGCGGACCAGGGGTACTCGGAGCACCAGCTCGGCACCGCGATAGACATTACTACGCCGGACCGCGCCGTGTTCTCGAGGTTCGAGACGTCGGCGGCGTACACATGGCTTGTGGACCACGCCCACCAGTTCGGGTTTGCACTCTCCTACCCGAAGGGGAACGCCTACTACCAGTTTGAGCCGTGGCATTGGCGGTTTGTGGGGGTGAAGCTTGCGACCGTACTCCACGATAGCAAAAAGTTTTTCTATGACCTCGACCAGCGCGAGATTGACGCGTACCTCATCTCGCTTTTTGACTAGGAACACCTCCTCCGTTTGTCTTGGCGTTTGAAGTTGACAACGTTGTGCTCGGTGGTATTGTGCGGGGAGCGGTTCAAATAAATCTGGCAGTCCGGCATTGGTTCGCCGCGCCGTACATTGCCGATTTCCATTCATAAATCAACAAGAGGTGGAGTTATGGGTACGCCCAGAGGTAAAAAGCAGAATGACCGCCCGGAACTAAGGATTTCCACGGCGGAAAAAGAGCGGCTATTTGAGGCCGCCCGGAAGATCAGGAAGCGGTTGAATCCCGAAGCGCTCGCAGAAATACTCGAGGAGGTACGAATCATTCTCCTTCCGCTTGTCCCATGGCTGGACGTGCCGGTATTTTCCGAGTCCGGGATATACAAAGCGCCGCCGCCGGAGACGTGGCAAAAGAAGCGCGCGATGATGGTTCTTGATGGGTCCGACATGAGCGGGCAGTTTGACCTCATGCTCGAACGTTCAGGATCGTGGTACGTGAAGATGCACCTCGAATGCGATGGTGGTCGTCCCGGGTATTTTGAGGCGAATTCCAGCGGGCTCGCCGCGCAGATTATAAAACGCAGTGATCTACTACTTCGATTTTCCTCAAGCCCCACATCGGAGCAACTTGCGGGAATGCTCGAGTTTCTTCGGAATATCGCCCTCTACCATTCCGCGGCAAAGATGGTCGCGCGATGCTTCAAAACTATTGACCGAACTCTCCGCGAACGGGAGGAGCGCATGCGGCTCATGCGGGAGCGCCTCCGGCTACTCGGTGATTTTCCCGAGATGCTCGATCCGTTGTTAGCCGATGGGAAGACGGTATTGGTGCCGACATTCTCGATATTCAGTAAGTATCGCGATACAAGTTCACGGTATACCGGGACATATCTAACCAAGGAATGTCTGGGGCCGTTCTGGGATGAGATCCGTGCGCGGAGTAATCCGGACGGCGGCTCATACACGCCATTCAATTCTTCGCACAACTTCCGCTCCCTTGGTGAGTTCTTACTGCGAATGAAATGGGAGATCGAGGAAATAAACAAAGCCCAGAAGCAGGGGAAGATGGATACGGTATTGCCCACTGGTCCTAGCGAGGGAAGGTTGCCATTCTCGAAGGGAGAATTGGGGGTGCTTCGAGAAACCGTTCGGTTAATCTCTGGGCAGTAGCTTTGAGGATGTTATGTAGAGCCGGTCGCCCAGCGCGCCGGCTTTCTATTTCACCTAGCTCCCTTTTGGTGCATTATGTGTCCATATGACGCCAGAAGGTATCTTCAAGATTAGTGGAGCTGAGCCGGGAAAAACGGCGATAGTTCTCGCGGGCGTCCACGGGAATGAGCCGAATGGTGTTGCGGCTATTCAGAGTCTTGTTGCCTCACTCTCCGTTAGTTTCGGAATCGTGTACCTCATAATCGGGAATCCCCGCGCGGTCGAAAAAGGAGTTCGCAGCACCGAGATGAATCTAAACAGGGCGTTTCGACCGGGCGCGCTCCTGAACGCCGCCGAGCGCGGTTCTTATGAGCGCCGCCGCGCGCTTGATCTCATGCCGTATTTCGATATGGGTGATGCGTTGCTCGACCTCCACTCAAGCGCGTCGCCGCAGAGCATCCCGTTCGCGATTTGCGAACCCCATTCGTACCCGGTTGCCGAGCGGTTGCCGGTCTCGATCCGATCGTCCGGTTGGGACACGCTTGAGCCCGGAGCGACCGAATACTACATGAATCAACGGGGCAAAGTTGGTATTTGCCTCGAGTGCGGGTACCACGGGGATACCCAAGGCGTGACGTTCGCGAGAGAATCAGTCCTCACATTCCTCTCTGCGCTTGGCTTTGCGCCACACTCGGCAATTGCGTCAGGGATCCGAACCCAGCGGACTGTAGCGATGTTCCACATTCACATCACCGAAACAGACTTTTCCCCGAGCCGCGCTTTTGCCGATTTCGAAAAGGTTCGCACGGGCGAACTTATTGGTACCGACGGGGGGCGTTCGGTCCCTGCTCCTACCAACTGTGTGGTGGTGTTTTGCCGCGAGCGGCACTGCCCGGGTGAGGAGGCGTTTCTATTGGGGAGAGAAGAGTTTTAGTATCGCCCTATTGTCGTGGCAGTGAAGGGTAAACCCTGTTAGAAATTTACAAACAATCTGCGTATCAAATGGTATCTTTTTTAACATTGTTGATGTTTTTAAATCTTAGATGTTTGTGTGTAAATTTCTAACAGGGTAAACTAAACTCATATGGATTCCATCGTGCCGGAGCTCGCCGGGGGGTTCCGCGACTACCTCCCGAAGGAGATGATTCCGCGGCAGAAGATGCTCGAAAAGATCAAAGAGGTCTTCGAGCGGTTCGGGTTTGTGCCGCTCGACACGCCGGGTATCGAGAAAACGGATGTGCTGCTCGGCGGCGAGAAGGAGTCAGACAAGATGCTGTTTCGAGTGCGGAAGGCGACGAGGAGCGAGGAGGGGATGGAAGACGTGGGGAAAGACGACCTGTCATTGCGGTTTGACCTCACGGTGCCACTCGCGCGCGTGGTGGCGCAGTATCCCAATGAGATCAAGAAGCCCTTTAAGCGATACCAGTTCGGCCGTGTATGGCGAGGCGAGCGGCAGCAGGCGGGTCGGTTCCGCGAGTTCACCCAGCTCGATGCGGACATCGTGGGGAGCGCGGACCTCCTCGCGGACGCGGAGATTGTCGCGCTTATGGATGCGACGATGCGGGCGGTGGGGTTCGGTGATGGTTCCTTTCTCATCCGCGTGAGCAACCGGAAGGTGTTGAACGGCCTCGCGGTCTATGCCGGGTTTCCGGAAACGCTCACGCCCACCGTGCTTCGCGCCATCGACAAGCTCGGGAAGAGCGAGTGGGATGCGGTGGCAGCGGAACTCGCCGGTGCGGTACAGCTCCCCACCGGAGCCATCGAGAAACTCCGCACGTTTGTCGAAGTTTGTCAGGCGCCGACTTTTGTGCTGGACGACGCGCGGCGCCTCCTCGCGTCATCACCGCAGGCGGAGGAGGGGATTCGGGAGCTTGCGGAAATAGCCGCCTGCCTCAACGCATTCGGCGTACCCCCTGACGCTTGGAAAATCGACCTTTCCGTCGCGCGGGGCTTGGGGTACTACACCGGAACCGTTTTTGAAACAACCTTAACCGCACTGCCGAATATCGGGAGCGTCATTTCTGGCGGCCGGTACGACGGCCTGGTGGCGCGGTTCGGTGCCCAGCCGGTGCCGGCAACCGGAACGTCCGTTGGCGTGGATCGACTCTTTGTCGCCATGCGTGAGCTCGGCATGATTATTGAGCAGTCGCTCACAGCGAAAGTCATCGTCTTGAACTTTGCCCCGGAGGCGAGGAAGGTGTGTGCGAAGGTGACGGGGGAACTACGGCGCGTGGGCATCGCCACCGACCTCTACCTCGGAAACGAGGGGAATTTCAAGGGTCAGCTCGCCTATGCGGTCGCGCAGGAGTACCTCATCGTGGTCATTATAGGAAAGGATGAGGTTGCGCGGCAGGTCGCCCAGGTGAAGGACCTCGCGCGACGCACGCAGGAGGAGGTGCCGCTCGAGCTTGTCGAGGGCGCCGTTGAGCGGCTTATCGGGGTATGAAGTTGACCAACGGCGTTACTGGTTGGTGGCGATGGCTATTCGTGGTCGGTTTCTTGATTGCAATTGCGGCGTTTATTGTTTGGATTTTGACCACAGGGAGCGGCAGGACAGCGGGTGATCTATTGCAAATCATGCGTAATCCGCCTGAACCTGGACCGACATGCAGCTGCTCACTTCCAAATGGCGAGTCCAGCATGCTGAGCCGGCGTTCGTGTCAGGCAAAAGGAGGAACTTTTAATTCCCAGTTCTGTTACGTTGATTATTAGCTTGCAGTAGCTACCGCATGAATCTTCTCCACGCAATCATTCTCGGCATCGTCGAAGGCGTCACCGAGTTCCTTCCCATCTCCTCGACGGGACATCTCATCCTCACCTCGAATCTGCTCCGTATCCCGACGACGGAGTTTCTGAAGTCATTCGAGATCGCCATCCAGCTCGGCGCCATCCTCGCCGTCGTTGCGCTCTACTGGAAGGACCTCTTTGTGCGTTGGGAGGTCATGAAGCGCATCGCGGTCGCCTTTGTTCCCACGGCGATTGTCGGACTTCTGCTCTATCCCGTCATTAAATCAGTGCTCTTGGGGAATGTGCGCGTCGTCATCTGGTCCCTGCTCCTCGGCGGCATTGTGCTCGTCGTCTTTGAGCGATGGTACCGGAAGTACCCCCCGCCGGAGCACACGCTTGCGGAGGACGTTGGGACTATCACCTACTCGCAGGCGCTCTTCATCGGTGCCTGTCAGTCCGTCGCGGTCATCCCCGGCGTCTCGCGCGCGGCGGCTACCATCGTGGGAGGCCTCTTCCTCGGCTTGAAACGCCGGACCATCGTCGAATTCTCCTTCCTCCTCGCGGTGCCGACCATGCTCGCGGCGACCGTCCTCGACTTCTCGAAGAGCGCCTCCTCGTTCGCGTCGGCTGATTTTAGTATTTTAGGTGTTGGTTTTGTTGCTTCGTTTGTTGTTGCTTTGTTTGTGGTGAAGTGGCTCCTCACGTACGTCCAGTCCCACACCTTCACCGCCTTCGGCTGGTACCGTATCGTGGCCGCCGCCCTCTTTCTTCTTTTCGTCTAGCAAGAATGTAAAAATCTCATTCTAACATTCTTAAGAATGTTAGAATGAGAAAAATCGATGACATGACGAAAACCCGCCGGGGAGGGCGGGTGTGTTGTCGACTGATTTTCAGTTCGAATCATCTCTCAATTCCAGCGACGTCGTATGTCTTGAGGAGTTCGTCGAGTTCGCTAACAACGACCTTTCCGCCGAAATAGTAGGAGCAGTGAATGCACCGGCGGCCGGGTAGGATGATCGCGGCGTGCGTGTAGCTACGCCGAACCGAGGACTCTTTATGACGGAGGTAGAGGATATGCCCGATGGGCGGGTCAGCGAGTTCCATGAATCTCACGTTTGCCGCCACAGGAGGTAACGTAAGCTCGACGGCCCGGTACATGGTGCGGACGAACGTCATGCAATTAAAGTCGCGGGTATACGGCGTGCCGAGGTGTCGCGTAGCTTCCGCTTCGATTTGTCGCCTCGTTTCTTCGGTAAGCACAATAATCTCCTTTCTCTACTTTGTGAAATACTGACTGTTCCGAGCCTACCGCGCGCCTCCCGTCGGGTCAAGCCGTCGGCATGTTGACAGTGGTTCCCACCTTCTGGCAAGCTTCAGGCAGCGAACATTCTTCAAATAACGGAGGGAGCATGACAGCACTGACATTGTTTACCATCGCGGGAAACGAGGACTCCATCATTATCATATCCGCTGGTCCCGACGAGAACGGGAAGTATTCAGGATGGATTACGCATGGTCCGGATGAATACTGCCGTCCCATCGTGAGCACACCGCCGGTGTTTAATACGGCGGCAATAGCTGAGGAAAAGATGCGGGCACTGGTCAAGATCGCCAAAGAGTTCACCGACGGTGAGCTGAAAGATCCCGAGAGTCCCATCGTCCAGCTTTTTGCCTCCCCAGAGGGGCAGGCGGTCCAGCAGGTGCTTGCACAGGTAGACCAGATTGGGAAAACGGTCGAGCGGGACATCAAGGGCAAATAATACGGAAGGAAGAGGGTTCGATGAGCCCTCTTTTTGTTTTTGACTTTCTGCTCCCGTCCGCTACACTTGCCCTCATACCCTCCTGGGAAGCCAACCCGAGGGGCGATTCGGTATGGTATGTGTCCCGCCTGCGGTCGCCCCAGACGACCTCCGGCGGGATGCTCATAGTTCCAGTGAAATTTTCTTCGCTGGGACGACAAGCTCGAAAATTTCAGGAACTATGGCAAAAGACAAGATAATCATAAAAGGCGCCCGGGAGCATAATCTCAAGAACATTAACCTCGAAATTCCGAGGGATAAACTCGTGGTCTTCACCGGCCTCTCGGGGTCGGGCAAGTCCTCGCTCGCCTTCGACACCATCTTCGCGGAGGGCCAGCGGCGGTATATCGAGTCGCTCTCCGCCTACGCACGGCAGTTCTTAGGCAGGCTCGACAAGCCGGACGTGGACGAAATCGAAGGCCTCTCGCCGGCCATCTCCATCGACCAGAAGAGCCACTCCGCGAACCCGCGCTCGACGGTCGCCACGACGACGGAGATCTACGACTATCTGCGGGTACTCTTCGCGCGCGCGGGGACGCCCTTTTGCCCCACGTGCGGCAGGGAGATCAAGCGGATGACGAACGAGGAGATCGTGGACGTGGCCGTTCAAATCGCGAAGGAAAACCGGAAGGGGAAGAACCTCGTCATCCTCGCGCCGGTCGTGCGCGGCCGGAAGGGGGAGTACTACCAGATGCTCTACGATTTCCTGAACGCGGGGTTCAATGAGGTGCGCATCGACGGGAAGTTCCTTTCCCTCCGAGAGCGCATCGACCTTCAGCGCCATGAGCAGCACACCATTGATCTCGTGGTGGACCGCATTCCGGCGACGCTCGACTTCCGGTTGAAGGACAATCGTCTCCGGCTCGCCGAGGCCATCGAATCGGGGTTGAAGTACGGCTCGGATGTAGTAACCATCATCGCCGAAAAGGAGATTTCCCTCTCCGCGAAGTTCACCTGTCCCCACGACGGATTCTCCTTCCCCGAGATCGAGCCGCGCCTTTTCTCGTTCAACAGCCCCTTCGGCGCCTGCCAGGCGTGCAACGGCCTCGGCACGGAGAGTGTCTGGTCCGAGCAAATCTGCCCCGTCTGTCTCGGGAAACGGCTCAAGCCCGAGGCGCTCTCGGTGCTCGTGGACGGCAAGAACATTGCGGGCGTGACGGCTATGTCCATTGTGGACGCGCATGCGTTTGCTACGAGACTTTTGACTCACGGCACCGTACAGTTCCGCGAGATCACCGAGGTGCCGCTCCGGGAAATACGGTCGCGGCTCAAGTTTATGCTCGATGTGGGGCTGGAGTACCTCACCCTCGAGCGGAGGTCCGGGACGCTCTCGGGCGGCGAGGCGCAGCGGATTCGCCTCGCCTCGCAGATTGGCTCGCGGCTCACCGGGACGCTCTACATTCTCGACGAGCCCACCATCGGTCTCCACCAGCGCGACAATGCGAAGCTCATCCAGACCCTGAAGGACCTGCGGGACATCGGAAACACCGTGCTCGTCGTGGAACACGACGAGGAGACCATCCGGTCCGCGGACTACCTGGTTGACGTTGGGCCGGGTGCGGGGGTGCACGGCGGGAATATCGTCGCGGCCGGACCGTTGCCCGAAATCCTCACCGACACGAAGCAGAACTCGCTCACCCTGCAATACCTGAGAGGCAAGCATTTTATCAAGGTGCCGAAAGAGCGCCGCAAGGTTTCGAAGACGAGTGAGTCGCTGAAAATCCGTGGGGCGACCGCGAACAATTTACAGAACATTGATGTGGATATCCCGCTCCGGCGGTTTGTGGCGGTGACTGGTGTCTCCGGGTCAGGGAAGTCGTCGCTCGTGTACGACGTGCTCTACAAGACGCTCGCGGACCGGTGGAATGGGGCGGCGTTCAAGCCGGGCGCGCACAAGCGCATGCTCGGGCTCGAGTACCTGAACCGGGTGGTGAACGTGGACCAGTCGGCCATCGGCCGCACGCCGCGTTCGAATCCGGCGACCTACGTTGGGGCGTGGACCTTCGTTCGCGACCTCTTCGCCGCGACCGAGGATGCGCGCGTCCGCGGGTACAAGCCAGGTCGGTTCAGCTTCAACGTGAAGGGGGGACGGTGCGAGAACTGCGAGGGTCACGGCACCATTGCCATTGAGATGCACTTCCTGCCCACGGTGTACATCTCCTGCGACGTCTGCAAGGGGAAGCGGTTCGACCGCGAGACGCTGGAAGTCGAGTATAAGGATAAAAATATCTATGAAGTGCTCCAAATGACGGTGGAGGAGGCGGCGGCGTTTTTCGAGGACATCCCGTGGCTCTATGACCGGCTCTCGATATTGAACGAGGTGGGTTTGGGGTACATCACGCTCGGCCAGTCCGCGACGACGCTCTCGGGCGGCGAGGCGCAGCGCGTGAAACTCGGTGCCGAGCTCGGGAAACGAGACACGCACCGGACCCTCTATCTGCTCGACGAGCCGACGACCGGCCTCCACTTTGCGGACGTGCAGATGCTCCTCGCCGTCCTCCAGCGGCTCGTGGACCGGGGGAACACCGTGGTGGTCATCGAGCACAACCTCGACATGATTAAGTCCGCCGACTGGGTCATTGACCTTGGTCCCGATGGCGGCGAGAAAGGCGGGAAGGTGGTGGCGGTGGGGACGCCCGAGGAGGTTGCGCGGAAGGTAGGAAGCGCGACGGCGCCGTACTTGCGGAAGGTGTTGAAGGAGAAGTGAGGTATGAGACATGAATGATGGAAGAGAAAAAGAAACAGCGTCCCTAAGGGGACGCTGCGCTGTGTTATGAGGCTGCGGTCGCTCATGGCACCCGCTCATTTCTGGGCGCCATATCGTTTTCTTATAACTCTAACCATATCACTGATTCCTGCGCCCATACTAAAACAAAGGAATGTGATTATACTCGAGACGGCAATTCGTGCCCCGAGCAATTCCGTACCATTCGTCAAGATAGCGACAATTGAAGCAACAAGAATGTTCGTGATGATGAAACTTCCACCGAGCCACCGTGCGTACCTTTTGCTGATTGGGTCGTGCTGGTCACGAATCGCGTAGAAAACAGCGAAACCCCAGAGACCAGAACATATTGCGGATGTGGATAGATACCATTCGAAAACGTTTATGTTTAGCCACTGATTCAGCGTCGCAATGAATGCAATTGCGAAACATAGTGATATCGGAAGAGCGCTCCCGAACAAAGTAGCCTTCATATTGTCTTTCATGACGCAATCCTCTTTTTATTGAAGTGAACTGTATTCAGTTGTATATCCGGTTGGCGCGGCGGTCAAGTCCTGCGTCATTCTAACATTCTTAAGAATGTTAGAATGATATTTTGTCAGCGTTGCGGTAGTGCGGTAGGATGGGCGCATGGCGGTTGACCGAACTGAGCTCTACAAGAATCTCCCCGACACCCCCGGCGTGTATCTCATGTACGGCGCGAAGCGGGAACTCCTGTACATCGGGAAGGCGTCAGTGTTGAAACGTCGTGTGTCGAGCTACTTCCTCCGTCCCCACGACTCGCGCATCGAATCGCTCATCTCGCGGATACGGCGCATCGGGACTAAGGAGACCGGGACCGCGCTCGAGGCGCTCATACTCGAGTCTCTGCTCATCAAGAAGCACCAACCGCCATTTAATATCCGTGAGAAGGACGACCGGAGCTTTCTTTTTGTTGAAATCACCAAAGACGCATTTCCTCGCGTACTCATCGTTCGTGGCCGCGCCGCGGCGAAGTCTGCCCGAGGAAAACTTTTTGGCCCCTTCACGACCGCGGGGTCGCTTCGCGAGGCGCTCCGTATCCTGCGCCGCGTCTTCCCGTATAATCTTCATTCGCCCGAAGAGTTAGAACGGCTAGCGGCTTTACCCGCCAAAGCAGGGCGACGGCGGGCGTGTTTCGATGCGCAGATCGGGCTCTGCCCCGGCACATGTGTGGGGCGGGCGGACCGTGTCGCCTATCGGAAGGCCATACGAAACCTCGCACTGGTCCTGGGCGGCAAGACGCAGGCCGTACTAAAGTCGCTCGAGCGGGAGATGAACGGCGCCGCGAAGCGGCTCGAATTCGAGGAGGCGGCACGCATCCGGCGGCAGGTATACGCCCTGCGGCACGTGCGGGACGTGGCCTTGATCGGGGAGGACGAGTTCCTGTCCGGGAAGCGCTCGTTACCCTACGAGCCGGTCCGCATCGAGGGGCCTGCCCTGCTTGTCCCGAGCGGAGTCGAGGGGAATCGCATTGAAGGGTACGACATCTCGAATATATCCGGCACGTCTGCAGTTGGCTCTATGGTTGTTTTCCTGGACGGCGAGCCGGACAAACGCGAGTACCGGAAGTTCCGGATCCGTACCATCGAGCAATCGGATTCCGCCCGACCGGACGGTGCCGGTCGTTCGGGCGGGGACACGGGCATGCTCCGCGAGGTCCTGCTCCGGCGGTTCGGACACGATTGGGAATTGCCCACGCTCATCATGGTAGACGGCGGGGTGGGGCAGGTGCACACCGCGGAACGGGTGGTCGCCGAGGCGGGGCTCACGATTCCCGTCGTCGGTATCGCGAAAGGGCCGGAGCGGAAGCGGAACGACGTCATCGGAAAAATCCCGAAGGGGATTGACGAGCGGACGCTCATCCGCGTTCGCGACGAAGCGCACCGCTTCGCCGTCGCCTACCACCGTATGCTCCGCAGTAAAAATTCGTTACGATAAGCATATTAACACGTTATATGCGACCGCATATAACGTGTTAATATGAACTATGTTCACTAGATGATATCGGATTCTCTCGCATCGAGGAATTTGATGTATGGAAGCAGGTCGAGGTTTTTGAGCTTGTCGAGGAACGAGCGGGGGAGCGGCCCCGGACCGAACCAGACGCTCTTTTGGAGCATCTCGAAGCCGAGCGCGACGAGCTCTGTGCGGAGCCAGTTCCGCTTCGCTTTCAGCGATTCAGGTATATCGAAGATGATGATGAGTGATTTTTGTTTCTTTCGGATGTCAACTTGCTCGGTCCGCGATTGAGCGCGTTTCAGGAGCTCGCGCTTGCCGAGTGCGGTAATGTGCCAGGCGCCGCGGGTATTCGCGATGAGACCTCGTTGCTTGAGCCGGGAGAGGGTGACGCGGAAGGTAGTGTCAGCGATCCGCTGTGCCGGCGTCTGGTGTATCTGGTAATAGTGGTTGCTGTAGTAGTACCGCACGACGCGGTATGGTCCGCGGAACTCTTCGAAGAACTCAAAAAGGTCGTTGGTGAAACTCATGGAGGTTGCATACTTGGGGTTAAAGCGCTCGTTTGATTCATGATAACAAAATAAGTGCTATCACACAAAAGTTGTTACTATTGACGTAGCGGGGAAAGAGGTGTAGAAAAGAGACGTTCATTCACAATGGTCGTTAGTACCGCGAACCGGAGATTCCGGACGGCGCAAACGCGAACCACGGAGGATTGCCATGGATAGCAGAAAAAAGGCAACCTGGCCACAGTTGGGGGATTTGATACGCATTCTCTCCTCGGCGGCAGAGGACCGGGAATACGTTCAGGCATTACTTGAAAGCGGATTTCTGTCCGACTTGAGCAAGTTGTCGATGATGGATTTTCGTAAGATCGACCGCCGGGACTTCTGGAATTTTCTCGGATTTTCTCAGAGGTATTCCATTCGTACGACGGAAGTGCATTCATGGAGAGAGGTCTATAAGAAGCTATGCAGGTATGAAGATATTATTCTTCATCACTCAGAGAAACAAGGAACCATTCTCCCAGGTGACTTTGATATTGAAATTCTATCTCCCGATACGGATGTCTGCCAAGAAGGAGACGTTGGCTCGGTGATTGCCAGGCTGAATCGGTTGAAGTATCGGATGACGACGTTCAAGGAGTTCGGGGCGATCCATATCGTGGACCTTCTAGACACTAAGGTGCTGGGAAACATCATTGGTGGTCAAATTTCGGAGAGGGAAGGTTCTGGGGTCTGCGTATCCTGGGTGAGCAGGAACAGTGAACAGAAGCGTGGGATGAGTTTTTGTTCCATAGACAATAGCTGTCTCGCGGACTGGAAGATTGCAGTAGTTCGAATTTAGTGGTTCGAGCCCGCGCATATGCGCGGGCTTTTCGATACCGCTGAACATTATTATACCACAAAAAAATTAACGACTTATGATGTCGTTAATTTTAAAGCTACTGGTACAATAGAGACATGGGAGCAAAATCGAAGCCAATCATCGGGGGGCATGTCTCCGCGGCGGGTGGGTTGGTGAACGCGGTCACGAACGCGCAGGCGATTGGCGCGGACGCCATCCAGATATTCGGCGCGTCGCCGCAGTCGTGGCGCGCAAAGCACCCGAGTGCGGATGACGTAGCGCGGTACCGCGATGTATACGCGAAGAGCGGTCTCCGCGGGTGCTACCTCCACGCGGCGTACCTCGTGAACCTCGCGAGCGCAAACCCGGACTTCTATATGAACTCGGTGCAGAGTTTGGTTGACCACCTGAAGATTGCGGCGGCCATCGGCGCGGACGGACTCATTTTTCACCTTGGCTCATCAAAGGGGATAGACCGCGATGCGGCGATTGAGCAGGAGATTGAGGGAATTAAAAAGGTGCTGAAGGCGGTCCCCGGAACGGCAAAACTCCTCCTTGAAAACAGTGCGGGCGGTGGGGATAAGATTGGTGCGACTATCGAAGACGTGGCGCGCCTGTTCAATGGTGCGGCGTCCGACCGCGTGGAGGTCTGCTTCGACACCGCGCACGCTTTTGAGGCGGGTATCATCACGGAGTACACGCCAGCGAACATCACGAAACTTTTCGATGCATGGGATACTGCTATCGGCATGGAGAATCTCACCGTGATTCACGCGAACGATTCCATGACCGAATCTAGCTCGCACCACGACAAGCACGAGAACATTGGTGAGGGGTTTATGGGCATCACGGCTTTTAAGAATTTAGCAAACGAAAAGCGCCTTCACGACAAAGTTTGGCTCCTTGAGGTGCCTGGGTTCGATGATGAAGGGCCGGATGCGAAGAACATTGGTATTCTCCGGTCATGCTTTTAAAAAGACTCAAATGCAAAACAAAAATAATACAACGAAAGATGTGATTATCATTCTCGGAGGTGGAGTGAATTCGGATGGCTCTTTGCCTGACATTGCTCGGTCGCGCGTACAAAAAGGAGTTGATTTGTTTCGAGAAGGCGCCGCACCGCGTTTGCTCATGTCCGGTTGTTGGGATTTCTGGCGAGAGGATACGCCGTTACAGACTGAGGCGGAAGCGATGAAGGAATATGCTACAGTGCTTGGAGTTTCCCCGGATGTGATTTTCAAAGAAGAGGAATCAAAAGATACCATCGGCAACGCTTACTTTTGCAAAATTCAGTATCTCCGCGTTCACCATTGGAACAAAGTCATTGTGATAACATCGGATTACCACATGAACCGAACTAAACTTATTTTTGAGAAAGTATTGGGCAGTGAATATGCCGTCGAGTTTATTGGCGTGGAGACGCACGTTTCTAAGGAAATACTCGGTCAGTTGTTTAGTAGGGAAACAAGGGTGGTTAGTGTTCTTAATAGATGGCTTCAAGGTATTACGTCGGGCGACGATGATGGTGTGAAAAAATTACTCTATACTAAACATCCTGGGTACGCAGAAAATCCGGAGATTACAAAAAAGCAACTCCTCAAGTTTTTAGAAGGCTGATACTATCATGCGCATCTTGAATCGAACCAAACAGACGGTCATTGCCGAGGATGTGCGGCGGGCGGTTACGTTTGGCGAGAAGCTCGTCGGCCTCTTGCACCGGACGGAGGCGCGGCCGCTCCTCCTGAAAACGCGGTTCGGTATCCACACGTTCGGAATGAAGTTTCCCATCGACGTCGTGGTATTCGACCAGAGGGGGATCATAAAGATGGTCCAGCGTTCCATGCGCCCCGGCTCCTTTGTGTTTTGGAAACCGACCGCAGCGTACGCGCTTGAGCTCCCTGAATGGTCCGTGGACGCGAGCCGGACGGAGGTCGGCGACGAAGTAGCGGTCATTGAGACCGAATCATGAACTTTCCCAGCTAAAATATCCCCGTTTCCAGTCGCGTTAAAATATACCATTAGCTACGGCCGTCACTAATGGTATAATTATGAAATGGCGAATGTGGCACGGTGGAGATCACTGCGCGCGCAAGTGATGGAGGTGCTTGCCGGCACGGAGTGGATCGTGACCGACCTTTGCGACGAGATCTACGCCGCCACGACGGACCCGAGCACCCCGGCGCCCATGCGCCTCCACCCGAGTCCTGGGTATGGTCCGGCGGCCGCGAGGCACGAGCGGAAGTTCGCGGCGCGCGCCGAGCGTCGGGACGAGCGGCTCCGGTCCCGGCTCCGCTACTACCGGACGATTACCGACTTGGTGCACGACGGCATCGTCGAACGTCATGGCCGTGGCGGAGCCGCGACAGTCCGGCTCACCGAGCGTGGTCTCCGCGAACGACAATTGCGCGCAAAGCGCCCGCACGTTCCGGACCCGGGGTCGTACCCGCCGGGACCCGACCGCACGGCGATCACGATAGTGTCCTATGACATCCCCGAGCGCGAGCGGTGGAAGCGCGACTGGGTCCGTGCCGTGCTCGTCCGGAACGAGTACCGGAAGCTCCACCAGAGCGTCTGGCTCGGCACACGGTCGCTCCCCGAACGCTTCCTGAAGGACGCTCGCACCCTTCGTATTCTCCACCACCTAGAAATCTTCGAGGTGGGGAGGGAAGGGACGCTCAAGGACCGGACGAGGGTGCATTTGAGGTGAAAGGACGCGACACTAAAGCGTGGGGTACCAGCCCAGAATATACCATTAGTGACGGCCGTCGCTAATGGTATATTTATCCTTGGAGTGTGTTTGCCGTCATTATAGACCGTTGATGTGGTACAATGGGACAGCATGACACCGGAAACAAAAAACGTGCTCATGTGGGGCGGTATCGCCCTCGTTCTCGTCGTCGCAATCTACACGGTTGCCGGAACGAGCACAAAGAATCCAGCGGATACGCCGCCGCTCTCGGACAGCAGTCTCGGCTCGACGCCGATTGTACAGCCAGAACCGGTATCGTCGCAGGAGGTAAACAAACCACCACAACCAACAAACATGCCGGAACTCAAGATTGTCGAGGAGGTGAAGGGAACGGGCGCGGAGGCGGTGCCGGGGAAAAATGTCTCGGTGCACTATGTGGGCGTGCTCGAGGATGGGACGAAGTTCGACAGTTCGCGCGACCGCGGTGAGCCGTTCACGTTCACGCTGGGTGCGGGACAGGTGATTCGTGGGTGGGACGAGGGCGTGAAGGGGATGCAGGTGGGCGGGAAGCGGAAGCTCATCATCCCACCCGAACTGGCATATGGCGCCCAGGGAACGCCCGGCGGTCCCATTCCGCCGAACGCGACGCTCATTTTCGAGGTGGAGCTCCTTGGTATCGAGTAAGGTGCTCGGGTGGCGTCCTCTCTGGCACCAACCGTCCATTTACTCCATATTCGTTCAAGGGTGAGACGAGCGTTGGGTAGGAGGAGGCGAGACCTTAAGATTCCTTTTTAAGGTCTCGCCTCGGGATTCAACTTGGGGACCTTTTGTTTTTCTGATTCTATACAATGAATGGGATGACGCTCGCGGATGAATTGAAAGCCGTGGTGCGCGGAGAGGTACTCGATGATGTGGCGACACTCGTGGCGTACTCGCGCGATGCGAGCCTCTTCGAAGTGATGCCGTCGGTCGTGGTTCGGCCGCTCGATAGCGCGGACGTTCAGGCGCTCGTTCGATTTGTGGCGGAAAAGAAAACGGAATATCCGGCGCTATCCCTCACCGCCCGTTCGGCGGGGACGGATATGTCCGGCGGTCCGCTCACGGAATCCATCGTCGTCGACTGTACCGCGCACCTAAACCGCATCGTGGATGTTCGCCTCGATGCCGCGACGGCGCAGCCCGGTGTGTTCTACCGCGATTTTGAACGGGCGACGCTCGCTCTGGGAGGATTTCTCCCCTCGTACCCCGCATCCCGGGAGCTCGCCGCGGTGGGGGGGATGGTATCAAACAACGCCGGCGGCGAGAAGTCGCTCGCGTACGGGAAGACTGACCGGTACGTCGTGGGGTTGAAGGTGGTACTTTCCGATGGGCATGAATACGCGCTCCACCGTATGACGCCGGAGGAGCTTGACCGGAAGCGGCGCGAGCAGACGTTTGAGGGACGGCTCTATAACAGCGTCGCCACGCTCATCGAGCAGAATCGAGAACTCCTCGACCGGTCGCGCCCGAAGGTCTCAAAGAACTCGTCGGGATACAACCTTTGGGACGTATGGAACGGGAAGCGGTTCGATCTCACGAAGCTTATCGTGGGGTCCCAAGGGACGCTCGGCATCGTGACGGAGGCGTCGTTCCGGCTCGTACCAAGGCGGGCAGGTGCCGGTATGCTCGTGGTTATGCTTCGTGACCTCGCGCCGCTCGCGGAGATCGTCCATACGGTGCTTCCATTCCACCCGACGAGCTTCGAATCGTTTGACGACCACACATTCCGGCTCGCACTCAAATTCTTTTCCTCGTTTGCGAGCCGCATGGGCTTCTTCCACTTCCTCTCGCTTGGGGTACGGTTCCTCCCCGAGGTCTGGATGGCGGTCACCAAGGGATTGCCAAAGCTTGTCCTGCTTATCGAATTCGAGGAGGAGACCACGGCCGCCGCTCTCGAGAAGGTCCATGCACTTGCCCGTGAATTTGGGCGGTTCCCGGCGACGGTCCGCGAGGCGCGTTCCGACCGCGAACGTGAGAAGTACTGGCTGGTCAGGCGAGAGAGCTTCACCCTGCTCCGGGAAAAAATTACGGACCGCCAGACCGCCCCATTCATTGATGACTGCGTGGTGCGGCCGGAGGTGCTCCCGCAGTTTCTCCCAAAGCTCTATGAGATTCTTGATCGGCATCAGTTGCTCTACACCATTGCGGGGCATGTCGGCGACGGGAATTTCCACATCATCCCGCTCATGAAGCTTTCGGACGCGCGCGAGCGCGAAAAGATTCCGCGCGTGGCGGCGGAGGTGTTCAAGCTCGTGCTGCAGTATGGCGGGTCCTTGACCGGTGAGCATAACGACGGGCTCATCCGGAGCCCCTACCTCCGTGAGGAGTTCGGGCAGGAAATGTACACGCTCTTCGAGCGGGTGAAGCAGATTTTCGATCCCCAGAACATCTTCAATCCGGGGAAGAAGGTGGGGGCGACACAACAGTACTCATTTGCGCACCTCAAGCGAGGGTAGGGACGGCAGCTACGCAATGGTCTGAATAGTGAGCGTCCGCTCGGCGGTTGCTTGCCGAAACATAAGCGTCGTTCCGGCCTGGTGGCCGATGAGGAGCTTTGCGAGCGGAGTCGCGCTCCCGAGGACGAAGACCCGTTCACCATCCACGGTTGTTTCTACGCCGCCACCGGCATCGAGGACGAGGTAGGTGAGCGGTCCGTGCGTCGGGTCCGTTATCGTGACGAGGGATCCCGGTCGCACTGATGTGTCCGCGCTTGCCACCGCGCCCGCGATGCCGGCACGCATCCGCCGTTTCCCATCGAGAGCACTCCTCGTGTTTATGACGACAGCTTGCAGCTGACTCCGAGTCGTGTCGCTGTGCGATTCCATAGCGCTCGGTGCCGCGCCGGCATGGCGCTGTGTTTCCGCGAGCTGTGCTTCAAGCGCGGTGATCGCTTGGTCGGTTGCGGCGAGAAGCGCGTGTATGGCCTGTGGTCGGTTCATTGGTATCATCGGGTGAAATAAATGAATTCGAGGATGATGAGCGCGAGCCAGCCGATTTGGAGAATGAAGAAGAAGATGATCTGCGCGAACTCGGCGCGGTCCTTGCGGGAGAGGCCGAAGTTTTCCACCACAATCGTGTAGATGTCTTCGATAAACTCCAGCTTCTCCTTGATGGAGTCGCGCCACTCGAGGATTTTGAACTTTCGTGCCGCGATATCGAAAATGCGCGCCGAGTACCAGTCGCCGATGAGCTTAATCTCACGTTCGACGGTCTGGAATGCCTGGATGGCGAGCATTCGGTAGCGGACGATCTCTTCAAGTTGCCGGTCGATTTCCTTCGCCGTCGGTCGGAAGATGGAGAGTTTTTTCGGCATGGTCTTTACCAGGGAGGCCATGCGTTCGAGGTGCTCGTCGAGCCGCCGGTCGGTAATCCGGTGACGGAGGAGCTGGACGTTCGCGAGCGTCAAGAGCTCCACGGTTGGCGCGAAGACACCTTCAATGTCGAAGAGGAAGGCGCCGTCCCAATCGATGATGGCGAGGTCGTGCCGGGCGTACTTGATTTGCGTGGCGAGCGTGTACTCGACCTCCCGCGGGTCAAGCTCAACCCGCTCCGATTTGAGGAGCGAGGCCATGCGCGACGCATGGGGCATGAACTGCTCCGGGTCGCCTTTATATCCAGCAACCTCGAAAATCGAGTACATCTCACTGAAGCGCCGGTTGCCACCGTGCCGTTCCAAGATCTCGCGGCATTGGTTGTAGATCTGCTCCTCGAGGGTGAAGATATCCTCGCTGAAGATGTCGGGGACCTCCGTGGTCGTCTGAATGAGCAGGATATCCGGCGGGTAGCCCTTCAGGTCGAACACTACTTCACGTCCGTCGATGGTGTGACGCTCCTCGCCGACCATGACCTGGTGGGGGACGGACACCTCGAAGTAGTGCGGTGCGCTCCGGAGGGTCTTCATTTGGAAGATGGTGCCGCGCATCTCCCGAGACACTTCGCCCAAGACGAGCGTGGTCAGTTGATACTTCATCACGCTTAGTATACACTAGAGCACGATATATGCAGTATCGTCGCCTTCGCGTGTGGATCGTCGTCGCGATTGCGCTCTCGGTCGCCGCAGGGCTTTTTTCGTACCAGCCGCTTTTTTGGCGGTGGAGTCATGTCCTGCCGTGGAAGCTCGGCCTCGACCTCGCGGGCGGGAGCGTCTTGACCTATGAGATGGACCTCTCGAATGTCCAGGGTGCTGACCAGGAATCGGTCATCGGGGGCCTCCGGGATGTTATCGAACGCCGGGTAAACCTGTTCGGTGTCTCCGAACCGCGGGTGTACACCGAGGTTGCGGGCGAGCGGACGCGGCTCGTGGTGGAGCTTGCCGGCATAAAGGACGTGAATCAGGCGATCAAGGAGATCGGTGAGACGCCGTTTTTGGAATTCCGGGAGGTGACCCAGGTGGACGTGAACGGAACCTCGACGACCGCATTCGTCCCGACTGCGCTCACCGGCCGCTACGTGAAGGGGGCGCAACTCACCCTCGACTCCGTGACCCGTGCGGCACAGGTGAGTTTGGAGTTCAATGATGAGGGCGCGAAGCTGTTTGAGGAGCTGACGGGCAAGAACGTCGGAAAGCCGATTGCGGTGTTCCTGGACAACCAGCTTATCGAGGCGCCGGTCGTGCAGGAGAAGATCAGCGGCGGCAAGGCGCAGATCACCGGCAGGTTCACGCTCCAGGAGGCGCGGACGCTCGTCGAGCGTTTCAACGCCGGCGCGCTTCCCGCGCCCATCACACTCGTGAATCAGCAGACGGTGGACGCCGACTTCGGGCAGGATTCGCTCACGAAGGCCGTGCTTGCCGGCGCGATCGGGACGATGATGGTTATCCTGTTCATGCTCCTGTATTACCGGACACTCGGCGTCTTCGCCGCCGCGGCGCTCCTCATGTACATCGCGCTCACCGCCGCGCTCTTCAAGCTCACGGGAGTCACGATGACGCTCTCCGGCATCGCGGGGTTCATCCTCTCCATCGGTATGGCGGTGGATGCGAATATCCTCGTTTTCGAGCGGACTAAGGAGGAGCTGAAGCGCGGCTTTCTCCGGAAAACAGCCATCGAGGAGGGGTTCAAGCGGGCGTGGACCTCCATTCGTGATTCGAATATCTCCACGCTCATCACCGCCGCGGTGCTCTACTCCTTCACCTCAAGCTTCGTGCGTGGGTTTGCGCTCACGCTCTTCCTCGGTGTCATCATGAGCATGTTCTCCGCCATTACTATCACCCGGTCGTTCCTCCGCCTCTACATGAGCCGTGAGACGGTGACGCCTGCGAAGCAATAAATTTCCTATTTATCCTGTTAGAGTTTTACGAATACAAAGATTTCTTATGAAAATTTATTTACACGACAACAATTTTTTTACATCCAACGGATTGTGTGTTCACCCTGTTAGAGATTTGCATGCGCGCTGCTTTTTCGGTATACATTCTGCTTTGGCACTGGCATGTGTATGGCAAATAAATTAATATGCAAATTTCTAACAGGGTAAAACTCTAACAGGATGGATTTGATTTCCAAAAAACACTGGTTCTTCGGCTTCTCCGCCGTCGTGGTCGCCGCGAGCATCATCGCAATCGCCGTTTTCGGTCTCCGGCAGGGCATAGACCTGAAGGGCGGCTCGCAGTGGCAGGTCGCCTTCATGGATTCCGCCCCGACCGAACAGGCGCTTGTGGAAGTGCTCCATGTTGCCGTGCCCGCACATGAGGCGACGGTGAAGCGGGCGAGCGGCGGGGATTTTCTCATCCGCCTGCCAAGTATCACCCCCACCGAGTACGCGACCTATCAGACGGTGCTACGCGGCATAGGGGAGTACCAGGAACGGAGCTTCTCGAACATCGGTCCGGTTATCGGGTCCGAGCTCCGCACGAAAGCGCTTTGGGCGATTGTCCTTGTGCTTCTCGGCATCTCGCTCTACGTCGCCTTTGCTTTCCGGAAGGTTTCGGAACCGGTGCGGTCGTGGAAATACGGCGTGGTGACACTTCTCACGTTGTTCCATGACGTCATCATCCCGACTGGCATGCTGGCCATTCTCGGCAACTGGAAAGGCATTGAAATCGACACGAATTTCATCGTCGCCCTCCTCGTGGTCATGGGGTTCTCGGTGCACGACACCATCGTGGTGTTCGACCGGATTCGGGAACATTTACTCAAGGAGAAGGGGAAGCGCGTGGACCTCGCGGTCATCGTGAACCAGAGTGTCCAGGAAACCTATGTGCGGTCGTTCAACACCTCGCTCACGCTCATTCTCGTCTTGGTCGCACTCCTCATATTCGGCCCGACCTCACTTTTCTATTTTGTACTCACCATGCTCGTCGGCACCATGTTCGGCACCTACTCCTCGATTTTCGTCGCAAGCCCGCTCCTCTACCTCTGGGGCCGGAAGGCGCAGGTGAAATGAGGCGGGGGCGCGGCTTCGAACGAAAAAACCTCTCCATGATGGAGAGGTTTTTTTGTGTGCTATTTCACGAGGCGCGCAATTGCCGCGCCCACCACATTACCAGAAGAGAATTTTCAGAACCACAAGAAGCAAAACGCAAATCGTCAACACAGTTGCATAGGCGATATTCCATCGTACTTCCTTGCTCATCTTGAGCTGTTTCATACGAACCTCCGAAATTAGTGGAAAATAAGTCTGAAACCATACTAAACCAGGAACTGGTTCGGTGTCAATGCTAGTGGAGTTAAACTCCGCTAGATTAAAATTCGTGTCGGTACGTTCGCGCTGCTGCGCTCAGCACCTCCCTCACCTTCGTTCGGTACATTCGGTTTACTAACCTCAGTACTTCGTCGTCATTACTCCTCAGTCGGGCTGCCGGGAGTTGGACCCGGTCTACTTGCACCCCATGCAAGCGTACTACCGGTATACTACAGCCCGTCGAGTTTCTAGTATGACCGCTCGCTAGGTTGGTGGCAAGCGCGCGAGTGTCGGCCGTACGCCTCCGAGAATATACCGTATATAACGGCCGTTATATACGGTATATTCGCTCACACAGGTGTCGGGAAGCGCCATCGCCGCCAGAGGAACGCGTTCATGAGGATGAGGGTAGCGATGTTCGTGGCGATAATCCACCCGGATTCCCACCAGTTCACGCCGATGACGTGTGCGGCGTCCCATGCCACGAATGGAAACAACAGTCGCGCGAGCGGGTCAGTCACGTGTGTGAATAGGTCAAGAACAATGTGAAATGAAAAAGGGAGTATGAGGATTAACCACCCGCCCGACCGGACGGTATCGGTCGTTCGGGCATGCCATTTGCCGACGCACGCGAGCGTGACGGCGACGACGGCGATGCCGAGCAGGCTATGCGAGAGGTGGTACGCGTCATGCGTCCATGCGGGCATGAGCTGCCATGTGTCGGTGCCCCAGAGGATGCCTCGGGCGAAGAGGAGGTAGAGGAATCCCGGCGCGCTCCCCACCAGGTCCGGGAGCGCGCCAAAGAGGGCGGCCCACCAGACGAGGTGGCGTTTCCGCACGATGGTCGCGCCCCAGAGCGCATGGGAGAGGAGGTCCATAGGGGTAACCAACAACCAATAACGTACGACCAACAACCTACAACCAACGAGAGACGAGAGACAAGTAGACAGTCATAGTATGGAACATCGGATGTTGCAACGGAAGCGGGAGGTGGTGTAGGGTGGGGTGAGCACGAAACTACAAGGAAAAACGACAAAAGAAAAAGGAGGGAATATGGGATTTATGTGGGGTGATATGTGGGGTGATGGTGGTGGTATTCCACCTGAGGATAGGGCGGAGTACGAGCGTCGGGAGCGGGAGCGAATGTCCAAACAGGGTAGCCCAACAGACGATGGGATCGGACCGGAAGCGCAGTTTCTGTCTCCGGAAGAAGTTGAGCGTCGCTGGGAAAAGGTTATCCGAGATGTCACTGCAAGTGGAAATGAAGTGGGCTCGATTTTTAGCTGAGCCGATTCAATCTACATCAAAAACCCCGCCGAAATGGCGGGGTTTGCGCATCGCTGAATTTTCAATGAAAAACAACATCCTTACATACTCCAGTATGTAAGGATGTTGTTGCCCCCTCTTTATCTCTTTTCTCTTTTACCCTGTTAGAGTTTTACAAACACTTTATTGCACGCATTCGATTAGTATTGTATGCTACTCGGTATCAAGATAACGGCGTGCGGGTAAAACTCTAACAGGGTGAATCTTGTATCTTCCTACTCACTACTTTACCCTCGACAGCGTCCGAAGGCAGTTCGTGCAGACCATGGAACGTCGGGTCACCTTCTGCCCCGTGGGCTTGCCCACGGTGTGGAGGCGAGTCCACTGCAAATTCGCCCGCTTCTTGGTCCACGACGTCGGATTGTAGTGACCTCGCAGGAGCTTTCGCGTCCCGCCCATGATGAATGATTTTCCGCACCGTTCGCATTGCCGCATGGGTAAAAGTGCACTCAGTATACCCAAGGAGATTTAAAATGCAACATATGGACACTGTGATTCATTCGCGGGGTTTGTATTTGCGAATGTACACAAAAAAGTTGACATCTTATCTATAATAGTGCACTATTTCTCCAGAAATTTCACAGTCTCAATCATAGTAATACAAGGAGGTTACAGTGAAAAACATAATCGCAACCTGTGCGTTGCTTGTTGTTGTATTTGTGAGGATGGCGGTCGGGGAAATTCCCGACCATCGGTATCGTGACGGCTTCGTCACCGATTTCACGAAAACCACGCTGACCGTGCAGGACGACCGTTCGCTTGAGACGACGCTCCACGCGTATGAATGGGAGACGACGCAGGAGATTGCGGTCGTCGTCATATCGACGCTCGGCGACGAACCTATCGAGCAATACGCCGTTGACCTGTTCGGACGGTGGGGGATCGGGAAGAAAGGCAAGGACAACGGCGTGTTGCTGCTCATCGCTCTAGATGATCGCGAATGGAAGATCGAGGTGGGGTACGGCCTTGAGGGATACCTTACGGACGCTGCTGCGGGCCGGATCGGGCGCGAGAGCCTTACGCAGCACTTCCGATCTGGAAACTACGCGCTGGGTATCCGCGCGGCCGTCGACGGCATCACGTCGCACCTGCGGTACCAGACGTCGCCGGAGCGTCAGGCGGAGCGCGAGCAGGCCGAGCGAGACGCGCGCATTCAAGCCGAAGAGAGCAGGCAATTCTGGGCGGCGGCATGGCCGGTCATACTCAGCATCGTATTTTTTGGGGCGTTTGCGGGTATTGCTTTGCATCTCAACGCTCGTCGTAAGCGCGCCGGGGCCGAACGCGCCGCGGCACGCGAGAAAGCGGTATGGCTGTTGAGTGCAGCCGTCGATTGTTTTCTCGCGGCAGGCAGGCATGTCGCAGAATTGCAACGACGTGGCTTTAAAGACGCTCCGGATGTCATGCGGGACCTTGAAACGCTACAACCAAGCATCGAAGAGCTTGGATCGTTCGATCAGAAAGGGACAACGTCGTACTTTAAGAGTATGCAAACGCTCGCGGCCGCGGTGAAGGAAGCAGTGCATGGCAAGGTGGGCGATCTGTATTCGAAGAGCGCGACTGCGGATCTGTGCGGGAAAGTCTTGAAAACGACAGACGTCGAGAGCAAGCGGATACGCGATCTGCTGCCGAAGGCGCGCGACGCATTCCGGACGCTCACTGTGCACCATCCTAAGATCAACCTGGGTGACCACAAAAGCTTCTTCGAGACTCTGGAGCGAGAGCTTCGTCTCGCGAAACAGCATGCAGAGAACGCGGCAAGTCTCGGTTCGATAGAGAAACAGTCGTTCGATACAGCGGGAAAGGCCCTCGCTTCGGTATCGCAGGCGCTCGTCGCAGCGGAGGGTGCGCTTACGATCGTTATGGAATTTTCAAAAAAAGCGGAGCGTGCGCGACTAGATTCTCCAAAGAACTTCGCGGCCGCAAAACAGGCAGTGGACGTAGCGTATGCTGCAATTGACGATCATCGGGTCGGCTCGGACGCCAAGAAAGACGCCAAGAATGCGGAAGAATCGCTTCGGAAGGCATCGCATCTCATGGGCAACGGATCTCTGGGAACCGACTGGCTCGCAGTTGCGGCAGCGATCGAGACGGCGTTGACGCTCGCAAACGGTGCGAAGCAGCAAGCGAACAGCGACATCGCCGCAGTAATCGCGGCAGCGGACGCGGCGCGCCGGAGAGAGCGAGAGCGGATTCAGAGCAACCAACGAAGACGAGAGGAAAGCAGTCGAAGTAGCAACAATGGATTCAGCTTCGGCGGCGGCCGCTCGGGCGGCGGCGGTGCGAAAGGGAGTTGGTAGAAAGGTTTAGCAGTAAAGACCCCGCGAGTAGTCGCGGGGTTTGTGTTTTTCCCTTTTACCCACCAGAAAGCGGATCGGCAGTCCCCGACGGCACACCCGCCCGTACCAAACGGTACGTTCGGGCGGGTCTCGGAGCGCGACGACGCGAGAGCGAAAACACCCCGCCAGCAAGGCGGGGACGTCTGATGCCGGAAGGGAATCTTAGTTTGCTGCTACCCCACCTCCGCTTGTTTGTACGTCTTGCGGTCGAAGTCGAACTCGTAGAACTTTGCTTCAGGCAAGTTCACCTGGAGGATGATGGTGCGCCGGGCAGGGTCGGTCTGGAAGGTGAGTGTGCCGGAAACGGCGCCCTTCGCGGGGATGGTGGAGAAGGAGCCGGTCATGTCGTTCGCTTTCACATTGTCGCCCTCGAGGTTCAAGAGCTCAAAGAGTGTGCGGGGGTCGAGCGCGGCGTACCCGGTCGCCTCGCCGCTGAAAACTTTCAAGCCCAGTGTCACCCTGCCATCCACCTCACGCTTTGCGCTTTCAACGGTCACCGTGAGCCGGGATTGCGGTGGCAGTGCCTCGCTCGATGAGGTCTGGAAAATTATAGCCGCGGGAATAGTGATCGATGTAGAAGTTGGCTCGCTAGCTGGCGGTGGCGGGGGAGTCGGCGGCGTTGATGTCGGTAGTGCCTGTCCGCCAGTCGGCGGGACGGCGAGCGCCGTGATCCTCCCCTCGATACTCTTTACGTTACCCGAGAGCGTCGCGATGCGGTCGAAGGCGAAGAAGAGCGCCCCGGCGAACACGAGCACGACGACGATGATGGTCACAAACACCGGCGTGTTATTTTGGTTCATAACTTGATAGTATTATACCCTATTAGAGTTTTGCACGCGCGCAACTTTCAAAGGTATAATTCGTCTGCTGGTACAAGTATGTGTGCAGTACGTAAGACTATGTGCAAAACTCTAACAGGGTAAACCATTCGTCTCATCGCATGAACATGCCACTCTTCATTTTCCAACTCCTTGTACTTTTAGGTTCCGTCATCATCCACGAGGTGGCGCACGGCGCGGTCGCGGAGCGGCTCGGCGACCCAACGGCGCGGCTCCTCGGGCGCATCACCCTAAATCCCCTAAAGCACATTGACCCCGTCGGATCCATCCTCGTGCCGCTCTTCCTGTCGCTCATTCCCGGCGGCGTGGTGTTCGGCTGGGCGAAGCCGGTGCCGTATAACCCGGCGAACCTTAAGCGGCCGGACCGTGACGGGGCGCTCATCGCGCTCGCGGGACCCGTATCGAATCTCATCCTGGCGGTCGTGTTTGGTATCGTCGTCCGGGTACTCGCGACCGTTCCCGGGTACGCAGCGTTCATCGACCTCGCGACGCTTATCGTCATCGTGAACATATCGCTCGCAATCTTCAACCTGGTGCCGATTCCGCCACTCGACGGGTCGAAGTTGCTCTACGCCATCTTGCCCGCGTCTGCGGGCGCGCTCCGGCAGACGCTCGAACGGTATGGCCTCTTCATCCTCGTCGCCTTCATCTGGTTCGGCGCGCAGTTCCTCGGGCCCATTATTTTCACCATCTTCCGATTTCTCGTGGGTAGCTAGTTTGACTTTTTGATGGTATTTCGCTAACGTACTCATGCATTCGAAATCCTAAGCACGAAACCCCAAACCCTTCCACCAAAGGCGGATCTGCCCCTGGCGGAAAACAAATTCTAATGAGTAAAACTCAAAACAAAATCGCGTACCGTTTAGAATTTAGAATTTAGGATTTCGAAATTAGGATTTAGGATTTTATAGTGTATGCCCACCGTACAACAACTCATCAAGCGCGGCCGCACGAGCGCACAAAGGAAGGATAAAAGCCCCGGCTTGGGGTTCTACTTCAATTCCCTGAAGAACCGGCCCGTAAATTCGCCGTCGCCGTTCAAGCGCGGCGTCTGCCTCAAGGTGTTTACGACGACACCGAAGAAGCCGAACTCCGCGCTTCGGAAGGTGGCGCGCGTGCGGCTCACGAACGGCATGGAGGTCACGGCGTACATTCCCGGCGAGGGGCACAACCTGCAGGAGCACTCCGTCGTCGTCATCCGTGGCGGCCGCGTGAAGGACCTGCCGGGCGTGCGGTACCACATCGTCCGTGGCGTACTCGACACCGCCGGCGTGCAGCGGAAGCAACAGAGGTCGAAGTACGGCGCGAAGACGCCAAAGAAATGAGATACCAATATACGAATGCATTCGAATGATACGAATAGATACCAATGGGATTTCATTCGTATGATTCGCATCATTCGCACGAATTAGTATATTAGTATCACGCCATTAGTATGAGAAAAGCCACCTATTTCACCCGGCGGGAGCACAAGCCGGACTATAAGTACCAGCGGACGGACGTCACGCGGTTCATCAACTACCTCATGACCGGCGGCGCGAAGATGGCCGCCGAGAAGGTGTTCTACGGCGCGATGGACCGCATCGCGAAGGAGACGAAGGAGGAGCCCGTGAAGACGTTCGAGAAGGCGCTTGAGCAGGCAACCCCCTTGGTCGAGGTGACCTCGCGGCGCGTCGGCGGCGCGAACTACCAGATTCCGCGCGACATCCGGCCGGAGCGCAAGTTCTTCCTCGCCACTCACTGGCTCATCGCGGCGGCGCGCGCGGGGAAGGGAAAGCCGATGGCCGTGAAGCTCGCGAACGAGCTCCTCTTGGCGGCGAAGGGCGAGGGGACGGCCATCAAGAAGAAGCACGATATGCACCGGATGGCCGAGGCAAATAGGGCTTTTGCATCGCTCCTGCGGTAGAATATGGGCCGATTGAAATAAAAAAATGGCCAGCAGAGCTGGCCGAAGTAGTTTGCACTTAGAGAAGATTGAGTCCCACAAAAATCATGAGGATTCCAGCTATCAATCCCCAAAATGAGATTCGATACTTTCCCAATGTTGCGAGACAGTAGCCGAAAAGAACACCTCCCATCATAGTAAGACAGAAGCTGATAAGAGAATTCCCTGCCACCAGAAAGATTGAAATCATTTTATCACCTCTTCTCGAATTATGGATCGTGTTGAAAAAGCTGATTAAATAATAACAAATCTCTTATGCCACGTCAATACCCAATGGAGCGAGTCCGTGATATCGGCATTGTCGCTCATATTGACGCCGGGAAGACCACCGTCTCCGAGCGCGTGCTTTTCTACACCGGCGTTGCGCACAAGATCGGCGAGGTGCACGAGGGCGACACCGTGATGGACTGGATGGAGCAGGAGCGCGAGCGCGGCATCACCATCACTTCGGCCGCCACCACCTGCTTCTGGACCCCGACGTATATTAAGGAGCGGGTGAAGGGTAACCCGAATGAGCACCGCATCAACCTCATCGACACGCCGGGGCACATTGACTTCACGGTGGAGGTAAAGCGCTCGCTCCGCGTCCTCGACGGCGCGGTCGTCGTGTTCGACGGCGTCGCGGGCGTGGAGCCGCAGTCCGAGACGAATTGGCGGTACGCGGACGAGTATGGTGTGCCGCGCATCTGTTTTATCAATAAGCTCGACCGCATGGGCGCGAGCTTCGAGAAGAGCTTCGCATCCATCATCGAGCGGCTCACGCCGGACGCGGTCGCCATCCAGTGGCCCATTGGCGCGGAGGCGAGTTTCGCGGGCGTCGTGGACCTTTTAACCAGGAAGGCGTACGGATTCGAAGGCGAGAACGGCGAGACAATCGTCGAGGTTCCTATCCCGGCGGACCTCGCGGCGACCATTGAGCGGGAACGTCATACCTTAATCGAGAAGATCTGCGAGACGGACGACGCGCTCATCCACACGTACCTCGCGGGTGAGGAGCCATCGCTCCCGGAGCTCAAATCCGCGCTCCGCAAAGCGACCCTCGCGGTGAAGCTCGTGCCGGTTCTCGTCGGTTCCGCACTTCAGAACAAGGGTGTCCAGCTCGTCCTCGACGCCGTCGTGGACTACCTGCCGGCACCAACCGACCTGCCGCCCGTAAAAGGGATAAATCCGAACACGCACGCGGAGGAGGAACGGCCCGCATCTGACGATGCGCCGCTTTCCGCGCTTGCCTTCAAGATTGCCGCGGACCCGTTCGTGGGCTCGCTCACCTTCTTCCGCGTCTACTCGGGCGTCCTGAAGCGCGGCAGCTACGTCTTGAATTCCACGAAGAACAACCAGGAGCGCATCGGTCGCATCGTCCGGATGCATGCGAACCATCGCGAGGAGGCGGAGGAGATTCACGCAGGCGATTTGGGCGCGCTCGTGGGATTAAAAGACACCACGACGGGCGACTCGCTCGTCGACCCCGAGCACCCCATCGTCCTCGAAAACATCATTTTCCCCGAGCCGGTTATTTCCATCCGCATCGAGCCGAAGACGAAGGCGGACCAGGAAAAGATGGGCATCGCGCTCCACCGGCTCGCCGAGGAGGACCCGACCTTCCGCGTGTCGGGCGATATCGAGACGGGCGAGACGCTCATTGCCGGCATGGGTGAACTGCACCTCGAGGTCCTCGTGGAGCGCATGAAACGGGAGTTTGGCGTCAGCGCGAATGTCGGCCGGCCACAGGTGGCGTACAAAGAAACCATCAAGGGGAGTGCCGAGGCGGAGGGGAAGTACATCCGTCAGTCCGGCGGGCGCGGGCAGTACGGCGACGTCTGGCTCAAGGTGGAACCCATGGAGCGCGGGAAGGGTTTTGAGTTCCTGGATGAGATTAAGGGCGGCACCATCCCGAAGGAGTTCATCGCGCCGGTGGAGAAGGGCGTCATCGAGGCGCTCCAGAAGGGCGTGCTCGCCGGCTACCCGCTCGTTGATATTCGCGTGACGCTTTTCGACGGCTCGTACCACGATGTGGATTCCTCCGAAATGGCCTTCAAGATTGCCGCCTCCATGGCCATTCAGGAGGCGACGAAGCAGGCGAAAATCGCGCTCATCGAGCCGGTCATGAAAGTGCAGGTCACGATGCCCGCGGATTTCCTGGGCGACGTGACCGGCGATCTCTCCTCGCGCCGCGGGCGCATCACGGCGATGGGAGAGCGCGGCATCGTGCGCGTCATTGATGCCACCGTCCCGCTTTCCGAGATGTTCGGGTACGTAACGAACCTCCGCTCCATGACCCAGGGCCGCGGCAACTTTACTATGGAGTTTTCGGCATACGAAGAAGTTCCGGCGAATGTGGCGCTACAGATTATTGAGGGGAAGAAGAAGTAGTATTTGGAAGTCCGATCTTCCATTCGGAAGTCGGACTTCCCGAATATTGATGTTTTGCATATAGGTCTTATTCGCCCGAGAGTTTGTCTCGGAAATTTGGTTGATGCATGTGTCCGAAACATGAACCCATATGAGGCTTGCGGGCCGCTTTTGGCGCACAATTGGCCTGCATGGCCATCATACATGGGAAAAGTGCCTGTTGTGGGGCGACAGTGCGACGGTACGGCGCGCGACGACGACAGTGTGCGGGGTGCCGTGGCACCTGGA
>JAUSKB010000007.1 GCA_030647415.1 bacterium | reverse complement strand
AGGTCGAGAACGTCGCGCCGGCTGGAATCGTCGTCGTGATGACGAGCGGATCGCTGTCCGGGTCGATGATCGAGACCATGAAGGTCATCGTGGTCGAGACCGTCGTCGAAACGAAGGTCGGGCCCGTGATGACCGGCGGGTGGTTCACGGACGGCGTCGAGGTGACGCTCGTGAAGGACGCGCAGATTGGGTAGATGCTCTGCGGGTCCACGAAGGGGTTGCCGGTCGGGCTCGCGAGCGGGTACGCAGCGTGACGCGCCACAACTGTGGCGACTCCCGACGGGACCGTGAACGACGTGTTCACGACCTCTTCACGATTATCGTCCGCTTCGGGGAGGTCGCTAATCGCCGCGGATTGGGCGAGCTGGGCGTTCGAGCCGTCTCGGAGCGAGACGAAGAATTGCTCCATCATCTGACTCTGGCCGCCGTGTCCGGTGTGATCGTCGTACGACGCGAGCGCAACCGCATAGGTGCCAGCGGGCAGGGTTGCCGCGACTGGCGCCGACTCGGCGGCCGCAAGCGACTGATCCGCCCGGAGGTACGTTGACCCGAGCGTGAAGGGGAATGTTACGATAGTTCGACCTGCCTGCGGTGTGCAGACATTCGGAGTCGTTGCTCCAACGAACGAAGGAACTGCTACGAGAGCAAGAGAAAAGAGTAGTGTTGCGAGCAGAACTCTTTTCATAGTGTAGGTAAGATTTCATTCAGTGTGGATAGACAAATCCACACGTAAAATAGCAAAGAACGTATGGTGCCGTAGCCAACTGAGGTGAGATACCTTACCTCTTGCGCTTAATGAAGCTCTACTATGCCTCTGTGAAGGAACGGGCTGATAGTAATAGATTTATGTGAAAAAGTCAATACTCGAGGCTATTTTTCGGTTGCGGGGTGGAGGAGCGAATGTGGGTGAGGCGAGACCTTAATTAAGAGGAATTCTAAGGTCTCGCCTCGGGACTCGATAGAATTGAAAAAATACCTGATTTTGATTAAACTGGAGGCGATGAATTTTTTACATCGTCTCAAAGCTTGGTATCGAAAGCCGTTTGTTATCATCGGAACGTTGGTCGCTCTCGGGGTCGTCATTTTTTCGTTCGTGTCGGGTGGCGGGGAGGTGGTGCCACAGACCGCGACGGTTTCGCGCGGCACCGTGGTCGAGGAGGTGAGCGTGACCGGTACGGTGAAACCCGTCAATGAAGTCGAGCTTGCATTCGAGCGAAGTGGTCGAGTGATTCGCGTCGCCGCGGGCGTCGGCGACCCGGTGGTGCCGGGCCAGGTGCTCGCGGAGCTTGACCACCGTGAGCTCGACGCGGCGCTTGCCGAGGCGCGTGCCGGGGTCTCTGGCGAGCAGGCGAAGCTCAACGAGTTGCGGCGGGGGACCCGTCCGGAGGAGCTCGCGGTGAAACGCGCGGAGCTCGCGAAGGCCGAACAGGGCCTCGCGAACGACTACGCCGGCATTTCGGACGTGGTAGAGGACGCGTACGCGAAATCGGATGATGCGGTCCGGTCGAAGACCGACGCCATGTTTGACAACGACGAAACGGAGAATCCCGTGCTGGCCTTCCCCGTTTCGGACTCGCTCTCCGAGAGCGATGCACGAACCGGTCGCTCGCGGTCCCGGAGCGAGCTCATCGCGTGGCAACAGTCGCTTCCGGCCGCCAGCGCTTCGAAAACCGTTCTCACCGCCGCGCTTGCTGATGCTCGGGCGCACCTTGTAATTATTCGTGAATTCCTCGCGAAGGCGCTCAATGCCGTATCGAACGCGGTCGGCGTTTCTGCGACGACGCTCGACGGGTACAAGACGAATATCGCGACGGCGCGGACGAATGTGCAGACGGCACTCTCGGCAATAAGTGCAAAAGAGCAGGCGATTGCCGCCCAAGCGGTAACGGTCGCCCGTATCACAAGCGAGCTCGCCCTCTCACTCGCCGGCTCAACAGCGGAGCAGGTGGCGGCGCAGGAGGCCTCGGTCGCCCGGGCGGAGGCGGGTGTAGAGAGTATTCGTGCGCAGATTGCAAAGCTCATCCTGCGCTCGCCGACCCGCGGCGTGGTGACGAAACAGGACGCGAAGTTGGGCGCCATCGCCGCGCCGAACGTGGTGCTCATTAAAGTGATTTCCCGCGCCGCCTTCCAAATCGAGGCGAACATTCCCGAGGCGGACATCGCGAAGGTTTCGGTGGGCGACGTGGCGCGGGTGACCCTCGACGCGTTTGGCTCGAGCGAGTCGTTTGAGGCCCGCGTCGCGGCTATCGACCCGGCGGAAACCGTTATCGAGGGAGTTGCGACGTACACGACGACGCTCGAATTCGCGAAAGAGGACGCACGGGTGAAGTCCGGCATGACTGCGAACATTGACATTGCAACGGAGGAACGGGCCGACGTGCTCACGTTGCCGCAGTGGGCGCTCACGGGCCGCGACGGCACCCGGGTCGCGCGCGTGCGGAATGCCGACGGCTCGGTCCGTGAAGCGACCGTGGCGACCGGGCTTCGGGGCTCCGATGGCTCCATCGAGATTATGGGCGGACTTGCGGAAGGGGACGTGGTGGTGGCGAGCTCAACGAGTAAATGACGAGTGAGATACCAATATACGAATTCATTCGAATTATACGAATAATACGAATGGATTCGCATTTATTCGTATGATTAGTATCATTCGTACCATTAGTATATTAGTATCGTAATCTATGTCCCTCATCGAGGTTTCTAATCTCTCGAAGATATATGCTGACGATGGCGTCGAGACCCCCGCACTCCAAGGAGTTTCATTCTCTATCGATGCCGGGGAGTTTGTCGCCATCATGGGGCCGTCGGGGTCGGGGAAATCCACCCTGCTCCACATCCTCGGGTTCCTTGACCGGCAGTCAAGCGGCACCTATCGATTCGATGGCAAGTCCATCGATGAGTACGGCGAGGAGGGGCTCGCCGAGGTCCGGAACCATGCGTTCGGGTTTGTTTTCCAGTCATTCAACCTCCTCGCGCGTGCCTCGGTGCTCGAGAATGTGAAGCTACCACTCCTCTACTCGGGTGTCCCGGAACGAGACTGGAACCGCATTGCGGAGGTCGCCATTGAACAGGTCGGCTTGAGCCACCGGACGAACTATGTGCCCTCGCAGCTCTCTGGTGGTGAGCGGCAGCGGGTGGCAATCGCTCGGGCGCTCGTCCTCCAACCGAAGGTCATTTTTGCCGATGAGCCGACCGGGAACCTCGACTCGAAGTCTGGACGGACAATCATGGAAATCCTCCAGCACCTGAACGAAGCGGAGGGCCATACGGTCATCCTCATCACGCACGAGACCTACACCGCGGAGCATGCAGCGCGCATCATCCACATTATTGACGGTACGGTCGCGAGCGACGAGCGGGTCGCGCACCGCCACCGTGCCGACGACGGGTTCATAAAATGATGCCAATATACGAATGGTACGAATGATACTAATAAATGCGAATCCATTCGTATTATTCGTATATTGGTATCTCATTTGAGCTATGAAACTAACCCACCTCTTCAAGACATCCCGCGCCAACTGCGCGTTCTCGGAGTAATATATATCCATGCCTGAACAAAAATTCGATTTTTCGAAACCGGAGGACCAGGAACGGTTCTCGAAGTTGCCGGAGGAAGAGCAACAGAAAATTGTTTTGGGGGGGAAGAGAGAAGCAGAGGAGAGTGAGCTAAATAAAAAGGTATTCGGATATAAATCTTATAGCCTTGCTGCCGAACACCTCAAGATTTTTCCTCTACCCGAGGCGGAGATCCAGGTTGCTGTGAAACAGGCACTCCTCAAGCATTGTTCTGATGGAAATGGCTACGATGCTTCTGGACTCCTCAGAAATTTTCCCTTACCCCAAATAGAACTAAAATCACCAGAAGTCCAGGCTGCCGTGAAACAGGGGGTTATTCATCGGCTTGCGGATGGTAACTTAAGCACCGTTATAGAACTCCTAAAATACATCCCCTTATCAGAAAACGATCTCTCCTCACCTGAAGTTCAGACCGCCGTCAAACAAGGTTTCGTCTACCAGCTTTTGAAAAGCAATTATTCCGCCGCCAAGGAGTTCCTTGTGCGTTTCACTTTGCCTACGGGTGAGGTCCATGCCGCTATTAAACGACAGCTCATTGACTGGCTTACTCTGGGCTACGATTCCAATGTCAGACAACTCCTTTCGTATTTTTCCTTGCCCGAAGTAGAACGTATCTCACCCGAAGTCCGAGCCGCTATCAAGCAAGGGCTCATTCTGACGCTTCCTCGCTTTTCCAGTCACGCCATAAATCTTCTTAAAGAATTCCCTTTATCTGAAGTAGAACGTACTTCACCAGAGATCCAGGCCGCGACTAGACAAAGGATCTTCAGCGAGCTTGCTGAGGGTAATTATTCCACCGCCAAGGAGTTCCTTACGCACATTCCTCTGCTCGAGACAGAGATGTCTTCATCAGAGGTCGGCGCTGTCAAGAAAGGGCTCATCAACCACCTTACTAAAGATGACTATTCCAGCGCTACAGAACTCCTTAAGCATTTCCCCCTACCTGAAGCAGAACTTGCATCACCAGAAGTTCAAGCTGCTATCAAGCAAGGGTTTATCAATCAGCTCACTAGTGATAACGTGGGTAATTACGATAGGGCCGCCTCGCTTCTTGAGTGTATCCCTCTACTTGAAGTCGAGGTCCAGGCGGGAGTTAAACAGGTATTAACAAAGTACCTGGCCGAAGGTCACTACGCCGGTGCCGAGGAAGTTCAAAATCGATTCCCTTTGACGAAGGAGGTTTTACGCGACGAAGTCTTTCCCAATCTTGAATTCGCTACATTCAGATTGTCCGCGGAGGCGTGCGGATTGACTGCGGAGGACATCGTTGATTCGAATCATCGCCTGCTTATGGAGTTGCCACCAATCGGGGAGCTAAACACCCTGAATGCCTTGGTGGGCCATGATTATATCGACGAGATTCGCGAGGTGCAGGGTGTGACAGGCCGCACCAACCGCCTTTTCGAACTCTGCTATAAGGAGGTGTGGCAAGACAGTGGGCCCGAGGTTGCCGGTTGGTATGACTCATTTGTTGCCGCGCTCGGTGGCGACAAGACCGCCGCGAATCGGTACCTCGAGGCGGCGTGCCGCGAGGGGCGCTCGACGCACGACGCGCTCCAGTTTCTGCCGAAGCTGGCAGAAGAGTACGCTTCTGACCCAAGCGCTTTCCAAGAGCTTATCACGGCAATCAGGAACCCCGACGATGCCGCCCGGTTCGCGGAGTACGCGCCGTCGTACGCCGCCGCACGGCTCCAGGAGTTCAGCCCGTCCGGCGCACCCCGCACCCTTCGCGACTTCATCCGCGTCTGCATCCTCATCAAAAAGAATTTCCGGTTCCCCGAGGGTGTTTCCGGCACGGTGCGGGAGAAAATAACGCTCATTTTGGACACCGTGGGTGACACCGAACAGCTGGCGGAGGACCTCCAGGACTCCGATGGTCGCCTGATACGGCTCCTCGAGAACCGGGACGGTCTGGACGAGCAGGCGCTCATTCAGCCGATACCGGAGCTATCACTCCGCATCACCTCGCTCGGCAAGGTGCTCCAGGGGGCGCTCGGTTCGCGTGAGTTGCAGAAGCTCCAGGGAGTGACGGGTCAGCTCCATCGCGACATAGGGCCGCTCATTCTCGACCTCCAAAAGCGGGCGCTCGCGAGCGAGGAGTTCAAGCTCCGTGAGAGCAATCCTGAAATATATGGCAGGCCGAAAGATGACGTGGAGCTCATCAACCTCAAGAAGGCGAACGAGCGACACCTTGACTCGCTGAAGGTGGTGAAGGGCAAGGGGTTCGATGTCACCGAGGACAAGGGCGGCACTGGCGCCCGGCTCGCCCGGCTCATCGAGGCACTCCCCGCGTACCGCGATGGTGGGCCGGAGCAAAAGGTGCAGGTGCGGCACGAGACGCTCATGCCGCTCTACGAACGCCTTGCCGCACTCCTCACCCGCGACCGGGTGGGCGGCACCGTGCCGACCGATCCCGTGCTCGCGCATCTCGCCGCGGCCGTGGAAGGGAAAACTGACGGAGGAGAGACGCTCGCGCAGGGCCCGGACGAATCGGCGGTCGAGTTCCGGGAGCGCGCCGCGACGTACGCCGAGGCGGCGCTCGACGAGTACCTCGCACTGGCGCGGAAGACCCAACAGCTCGCTGGTTCGAGCGAGCTCTACCGGCAGGTGGAGCGGCTCGTTCTTCAAGAGAATGAGGAGGGCGACCGCGAGGCGACGAAGTCGTTCTTCGCCGACCCCGATGCCTACCTCGCGACCCGGCCCCTGCTCGCGGGTGAGCTCGAGAACCTGCTCCAGGCGAAGGGAATCGACACCGGCGACACACTCGTGGCCCGCGTGCACGCGAAGTCCGACGCGCGCGGCATCGTGTGCGGGGATGCTACGAACTGCTGTATGCCGTATGGCGACGACAAGAATTATGACTACATGTACCGGAGAGACACGGCATACTTCACCGTGGCGCTCTCGCGCGACGGCGCGGAGCGTACCGTAGCGCAGTCGGTGCTCGTGGCGGGCGAACCGAGTGGAAAAAAGAAGGCAGTACCCGATGGTGGTGAAGGGTGGAATACACTCGCGTTCGACAATGTCGAGGTAGCGCACACCTATGAGAAGCTGGTACCGGACATCGCGAAGCTCTACCGCAAGGTGATTGCGGAGTGCTGGCCGGAGAAGATGCTCATCATGGGCACGAGCTACAACGACGACCGAGAGCTGGTGCGGGAGATGGGGGAACTAGTGCGGAATGAGTACCAGCCAGTGGAAGGCGAGCTTACATACAGCGACTGCTTTAGTCACGACACGGTGATCAAGCTCCGCGGACCGGTCGGTGAGCAGACGGGTGGAATACGCCCCCGGCTAGGGTTTGTGACACCAGCTATGCTAGAGCGCGACAGCCCGTTTCTCGGCCAGCTCGCGGCGAACTTCAAGCTTTCCGACGCCGACCTTGAGCGGCTCCGCGGGACGCTCGCACCCACCCAGCGCGTGCTCCGGCGAGACGAAGACAACGACCCGGTGTTCGAGGCGGATAACCGCTCGGTGCAGGTGAGTATGGGCGGCAAACCAATGCTCCTTGTGACTGCGATCGACGGCGAGCGGCCGGAGGGGGACCAATGGGACGAGGTGACCGTCGCAGAGGTTCGCCCTGCGGCCGGCGTGTCAAAGAAACAGGTAGAGAACGCGCTCGTCTCGTTCCTATCGGTTCAGCCGTCGGAGGGGTACCGCATCGCCCTCCCCGCGGCGTTTCTCTCCGACTATAACATCGACCCCGAGTCGCTCGCGAAGCGGGCGGGATTCGCGAGCACGGAAGCGAGGGACGCGGCGATTCTTTTCATCGGCACCCCGGAGTCGGACGAGGAGGAAGAGGACAACGAGGAAGATGATGCCTAAAGAACGCGACACGAAACACACGAATTCACTCGAATGACACGAACAATCATGATACTCACGCGCGGTAGTTTCGAGTTTCGAATTTGTTTAGGATTTAGAAATTAGGATTTAGAATTTTATGAAACTGACCCACCTCTTCAAGACATCCCGCGCCGGGCTCACCGCGAACAAGTCGCGCACGGTCCTCACCATCCTCGGCATCGTCATCGGCATCACATCCATTATGCTCGTCATGTCGCTCGGCGCGGGGGCAGAGGGGCTCATCCTCGGGCAGATCCAAGGCATCGGCGCGAAGACGATTGCCGTCCTGCCGGGCAAGGAGCCCACAGGACCGACTGACCTCACCTCGCTTTTTGCCGATTCGCTGAAGGCGCGGGATCTTGAGGCACTTCGGCAGAAGGCGAACGTACCGACCGCTGCGCGGGTCGAACCCATCGTCTTTGGGGCCGATTCGGCGAGCTACGGGAGCGAGACGTACCAGGCGACCATCATCGGTGGCACGCAGTATATCTTTGACGTATATGACATCAACATCACGGATGGGCGCGCGTTCGACGACGACGAGGTGCGCGGGAACGCGGATGTAATGGTCATCGGGACAAAGGTCAAGACGGAGCTCTTCGGCGACGAAGACCCGCTCGGCAAGAAGGTCCGCATCAAGGGGCGGAACCTCCGAGTCGTGGGCGTCATCCCGAAGAAGGGGCAATTTTCCTTCTTGAATTTTGATGAGCTCATCCTGGTTCCCTACACCACTGCCCAGCAGTACCTGTTTGGCATCAAATACTTTAACCGGCTCATCGTGGAGGCGGGGTCGGAGGGGCAGGTTGATCGAACGGTCGCGGACATCACGGCGACGCTGCGGAACATCCACAGCATCGACTTCGGGGAGAAAGACGACTTTTTCATCGAGACCCAGCAGGGGGCGCTCGAGCAAGTGTCGACCATCACGAATGTCCTCACACTTTTCCTCGCCGCGGTCGCCGCTATCTCGCTTCTCGTGGGCGGCGTGGGCATCATGAACATCATGCTCGTCTCGGTCACGGAACGGACGCGAGAAATCGGTCTCCGGAAGGCGGTCGGCGCGACGAATCGTGATATCCTGACGCAGTTCCTCCTTGAGGCCGTCATGCTCACCACCGTGGGTGGGGTCATCGGTATCGCACTCGGCACGCTTCTTTCCTTCGCCATCTCTATCGTGCTCACGCGCGTCCTTGCGATTGATTGGCCCTTCACCTTCCCGGCTGGTGCGGCGCTCCTCGGGCTCGGCGTCGCGGCGGTTGTCGGCCTCGCGTTCGGTATCTACCCGGCTCGCCAAGCTTCTAAAAAGAGTCCGATTGAGGCGCTCCGGTACGAATAGCTTCCTTAGAGGCGAAACCTCAAGGCTCCCCGAGGTTTCGCCTCTGGGCTCGGTATCAACATTCGACGTTGATATATGTATTCGTAGGCACACTTCCCAACGCGCCACGTCGGAAGTTCGCAACTTGTCATTTTGGACGGCCGTCTAGAATGACAAGTTGTGACCGTTCTGAAATTTCTACTTTCCGTCTATTAACGGCCGTCAATAGACGGAAAGTAGATTTTGAGAGCACTGCATACGGTATACTATCTATATGTATCCCGTTAGAGTTTTATGTGCACACTGTATTTTAGATACCAATGTCGTGTTAGAATGAGACTATGAAAAAAGTCTCTGGGGCGCGTGTAAAACTCTAACAGGATGAAAATCAACATCACCGCGACGCGGCTTGATCTCACGCCCGCGCTCAAGGAGTATGTCGAGATGAAATTAGGTGGTCTCGCGAAGCTCTTGAAACGGTTCGAAGCAAAGGGGGAGCTCGCACTCTTTGTCGAAATTGCGCGTACAACGAAGCACCACAAGCACGGCGAGGTGTTCTATGCCGAAGCGACCTTGAAGCTCCCGGGCGTTCCAACGCTCCGCATCGAGGAGTACGACGCGGACGCCCGCGCCGCGGTGGACCGGGTGAAAGACCGGCTGAAGCTCGACATCGCGAAGCACAAGGACCGCGGCGTGGACCGTACGCGGCGCTTGCGGGGGTAACTAGTAACCGACAACCGACAACGTGAAACGACCACGCCGAAGCTGTTTTTGCAGCTTTCCGGTTTAGTTGTTTGTTGTTTGTTGTAGGTTGTTGGTTATTTTTGCTATACTGGCTTTTATGCTCTCGTTTGACGAATTCAAGAAGCTGGATATCCGCGTGGCGACCATTCTCGCGGCGGAGCGCGTGGCAGGGTCGGAGAAGCTGGTGCAGCTGACACTCGACGACGGAACACCGGACGGTCGGACCATCGTGGCTGGTATTGGGAAGGCGTACGACCCGCCGGCGCTCGTCGGTCGCCAAATTGCCGTGGTAGCGAACCTTGAGCCGCGGACGTTCACCCTTCGGCACGGCTCAGGGCAGGTGGTCCTCGAATCGAACGGGATGCTCCTTGCGGCGCACGGCGAGGCCGGTGCGCCAGTCCTCCTCGGCGTAGATGCGCCGGTGCCTCCTGGTTCCGTCATTTCCTAGTCCGTTATCGTTCCAGAATAATTCATGCAGAAACGAACGCATTACATCCTTGTTGGCATTGCGCTCGCTATCCTCGCGGGCATTGTCCTTTTGAAGGTGAGCGGGGGAGCGCAGGCGTTTCTGGAGCGGTTCGGCAGTGGGCAGGGCTACTTCGTTCCGGTCCTCGTCATGGCCGCCATTGTGGACAGCATCAATCCATGCGCCTTTTCGGTGCTCCTCCTCACTGTTGGCTTTCTCTTGAGTCTCGGGAAGGCCCGCCGGAATGTGCTTGCGACCGGGCTTTCCTACGTGCTCGGCGTTTTCACGGTGTACATTTTAATCGGACTTGGTATTCTGCGCGTCCTCACCGTCTTCGGCATCCCGCGGTTCATGAGCTACGTGGGGGCGCTTATCATCATCTGCTTCGGCCTCCTTGATATCCTGAACCACTACTTCCCGAACTTCCCCATCCGATTGAAGCTTCCCCAGGGGTCGCACGGGCCTATCGCGCGCCTCATGGAAAAGGGGTCGGTACCCGCCGCCTTCCTCCTTGGCGGTTTTGTGGGGCTCGTCGAGTTTCCGTGCACCGGCGGTCCCTACCTCTTCGTGCTCGGGATGCTGCATGACACGGCGACGGCGCTCTCGGGATTCGGCTACCTCGTTATCTACAACCTTATCTTTGTCCTGCCGCTCATCATCCTGCTCTTTGTGGCAAGCGACCCGGTGGTGCTCGAGAAGGCACAGACGTGGCGCCGCTCCTCGACCGGCGCGATGCGTGTCTGGGGCGGCATGGCGATGGTGCTTCTCGGGCTGCTGCTACTTGCGCTGTAACTCGTCGGGTAGTAGAAAGTGAACTTAAAACGTGTAACCTTGCAATAAGACTTATTGCATTGTATTATTTTGTGAATATGTCACTCAAGGAGAAGCTCAGGGACATCTCCAAAGAGGCCGAAGCGCAAAAAGTGGCGGAAGCAAAGGCAGCGGAGAACGAGGCGCCCGCGCCCGTCCGCGAACGAATTGCCGATTTGAAGAAAGAGCGGCACCAGCTTGAAGTTTTGCTCGGGTCGCTCCGGCTGAAGTCCAGCGGCGGTTCGGGAACGGGGATGCGTGAACACCAGGCGAAGACCGCCGCGTCGGCGGATCGTGAGAGCAAGAATATCAGTAAGCTCTATGAGGAGCACCGCACAGTGCTCGAGCCGCTCGATATTATTTCCCCCGAGGCAATGGTTGTGCACCCCGAGTTTAAGGAGGAAGATGAGGCGGTCCAGTACCGTGCGGCGCAGGCCCGCGCGGGGGAACTCGTCCAGTCCGATGAGGCGCTTCAGTCGCGTCTCGCGGCGCTTAATGTCTCACTTGGGGAAGATGAGTTTACCTATGACGTAGCGGAACGAGCGGTTGCCGGGCGGCTCGCATTACTCGAGACCGAGCTCATGCAGAGCCAGGTGAAAACGCCGGAAGGCCGGGTAGAGGCGATTGCGCGCGTCGCCGGGGAGCTTCGGAAAATGATCCCCAGGTTAAGTGTCGAACACAAAGCAGAGAACAAGATTTCATCATATCGAATCAATTTCGCGCCAGCGGGTTTTAGAGCTGCTATAGTAGTCGACGCATCGCGGGTGCGTTTTGAGGATTGGGATTGGAATGAGCAAGCGCTCGTTCCAGTTGAGGAACTTTCGCGCCTTGAAGGAATGATCGATCGCACATTTGCAGAAGATGCGCTCGCGGAGGTCTACCGCGGGGAACTCGACCAATCATTCAGTAAGCTACCGGAGAACAACGGGTTTGCGGCGCTCGAGAAGGATGTCGAGCGAGCCTCGCGCGAGAAATTTGATGCCGCGAGAAAGGGGGCGCGTGAGATAGAGATACTCCGTGCCGCACTCCTCAAAAAATTAGAGAACGCAAAAGGCAGCTCATTCAACGATGCGCTCGGAGCGCACGGAGCCACCAAAACGTTTGCTGATTTCTACGGCTACAAAAACGACTGGGACAAAGTAAACAGCTTTTTACAGGGAGAGCCGACCTTCCCGCCGCCATTCGATTACGAGAAGTTTTTGGTGGATGTCGAACGGTATAAGGGATTTGCGAGCGAGGTTACTGCCATACTCGATGCGGTAGGGTCAGGATCAACAGAAAAATACACAACGAATGATGTTAGCAGACTCGTGAAAAGTAAGGGGTCGTGGTATTCAGAGTGGTACCACCGACACGGGTTTAAGAGCGTATCCTCCTACCCCGCATTTTCTAAGGAACCAGTTCCAGTGGCGCGTGTAGAGGAGGATGTCAAGCGAAGGAAAAAGGAGCAGACCTCCATTCAGGATCGCGTCGTGGGTGCCCTTGGGCAGGTAGCTGACCTCCAGCTTGTGCGCAAGGATTTAAAGCGCGAGATTGAGGCGGAGAAGTTTGGCAATCCAGACTACCCCGAGAGCATTGCCGAGGAAGAACAGCGCGTTGTGAGAAACCGTGCGTCTGCGGGAGAGTTCTATGCGAACGCGTGCCATTTGTTTCTAGAGCGGCTCACCACCGAGCATGAGCCCGTCGGTATCAGTGGTGGTGGCGTTACCGTTTCCCGCGAGGAGGAGAAATACAGAGAACTCTACAACGAGATGTATAGGAAGAACCCAGACGAACATGGGAAGCGAGGGTTACAAAAGGAAATTGAATCGCTTGAAGAAAAGACTGACACTCACAAAACAAAAGAGCCGAAGTTTTTCACGGGAAACTGGAAGAAAGAAGGCGTGCAGTTGGACGACAGCCTTGTCCGTTTACGAGAGGAATGGAGTGCAAAAAGAAATGAGCTTAATGAAATTAGTCGCAAGTCAGAATTCCCGCTTCTGCATTCTGATTTCAGAAACTACGAGGTAGAAGCAGCGGTGAAGAATGTGCAGATGCAGGGGGAGGGGAAAGAGGTGCTTGCCAAGCTCTACGAAGCCGTTTCTCCCTTCATACATGCAACGATTCCTGCGGAGCTCGTTGCGCACTGCCGCGAGTACGCAGATCGTATGGGGCAAATCAAGAAAGAGTTTGGAGGATCGTAGGAACGCATAACCATGGATGACCGCTCACAGTTCGATGCGCTCGTGAAAAAGATCGAGCACATGAAGGCCTCGGGGCAGATCGACCTCTCGACGGAGGAGGACCTTTCCATCGCCGTCATGAACCTCGTCTCCCTCGAGGAGCACTTTTTCTTCACTGCGGAGAAGACGCAGAAGCCGGAGTACCTTGACCTCATGCGGGAGGTTCGCGAAGTGCGGAAGGCGATGCTTGCGCGCCTCATCGACAAGAACGCGCACGAGGGGGAAACCTGGTGTATCTCGAAGCACCTCCTCGCGACCACGATGCGGCTCATCGAGGTGGGGGCGAAGTTGAACGGCGATGGCGATACCATAAAGGCGAAGGAGACCTTCGACTACGCCTACCGTATCTACTCGCTCTTCTGGGCGCTCCGGCTAAAGCTCATCGACGTCAAAGGATTCAAAAAAGTTGCCGCGGCTGAAAAACCCTGGACTGCACAGGACATTGTGGACAAGCTCGTGGACTGTTGCGACGAGTAGGGCGCGAGCGGGTGGGTCGCGCTGTGGGTGTGGAAGTCGGACTTCCTATGGAAGTCGGACTTCCTAATATTGACGAGATGGCACCAACGGTGCTATATCTGTCTGTAGCGTCAAGGGGAATTTCAATTTATATAGGAGGTGAAATGAAGAAGCAGAAACAGAAAAGATGTCCGAACTGCGGGAAGCGAAATTTCAAGACAGAATGGAGACCGCATGGAGGTCCTCTGCAGTTACGTCAGCAAGACCACCGACTCCTGGAATTCAGGCGTTTTACAAAATGCTGTTACACACCTATCGGCAAGGTGTATACGGGGTATAATCCGCCGGGCGGCCCTTCGGTTGTCCCAGTGGTTGGTTTGTAAATAGGGGAAGCCGCCGGATATCGGTGGCTTTTTTGTGGAGGAGGTTCAACCTCCCAAACATTGACCGGACTGCAGATTGGTGCTATCCTTTCTCATAGCAGAAGAGGTTTCCAATTCACATAAATAATGGAGGTTGTATGGAGCAGAATCTTTCTCTCGCGCTCGCAATTTTTTTCGCGCTGCTAGTGCTCACGTGTGTGTATATTCTAGGGAGGCGCGCCGCCACGTTCCGGGGAACTGAAATGTCTGGAATCATCGCCGTGATTTTCATCCTTGTGTGCGCCGCCATGTTTGGTATTGCGCTCACCGAGTTGCAACGGACCGATTCCGGCATGCCGCTCCTCTGGCTTTTCGTGGCGTACATCGTGCTGTTTTTCTCCTTCGGGGCAGGATATCTCCGCTCATTCTCACTCGAACGGAAGCGAAAAAAAGCGTGAAGGTTTCGCCCTTATCTTCGCCACTCCAGGGGAGTGGCTTTTTGTCCGCTATTTTTGGGGGAAGTCGAATTTCCTAAGAAGTTCGACTTCCCAAATATTGAGCATTGTTGTGCCTTAGTCCCATTCGCATTATTACGGATTTTCTATTAGCATTATTTCAGCCTGAGGCTGATCCGCCTTCGGCGGAAGCGATTACTCCATGAAAAAGAACTTTGCTCCGTACGCTATCGTCGGTGTCGCGGTCGTCGCCGTGGTCCTGCTCCTCTGGAAACCATGGGAACCGAAGATTGGCAACGTTCCCTCGCCGGCGCTCGTTGCCTTCGGCCAGTGTCTCGCCTCGAAGGGTGCCACGATGTACGGCGCCTACTGGTGCTCGTTCTGTAAGAACGAAAGAAAGGTCCTCGGTGATGCGTTCAAGGAGGTTAAGTATGTGGAGTGCACCGAGGAGACGGCGCTCTGCAGGGAGAAGAAGATCACCGGGTACCCCACCTGGATTCTTATCGACGGCACGCGCCTTGAGGGCGAGCAGGGTATCGCCGGCCTCGCTCGGGCGACCGGGTGCGCGATTCCCGCAGTTCAGTGACATGAGTGGATTTTCATTCTAACATTCTTAAGAATGTTAGAATGATGACATGGGGCGAATATGGGAACAGAACGAAAACTTGAACGGATCATGAAGGGTGGGGCGAACCACCGCCGGATCCAGATACTCCGGCTCTTGGAGCGCCAGCCGGGACTCGCAGAATTCATGATCGCCGAGGAGCTGGACGCGAACCTGAAAACGATTTCGGTGCACCTCCAGCGGCTCACGCACGCGGGCCTCGTGGAGAAACGCTATGTCGGCAAACGGGTCGCGCATACTGCCTCGCCGCTCGGGAAGCATCTCTTGAAATTTCTTCGTACTCTTGACTAGAACCAATCTCAAAATAGATTTTTATGCACCATCCGCGGCTCTTCCGGTCTGTTTCGGCTCCGAACCGCGATTTCCTCCTCGGAAGACTCCGAGTATTCCTCGTCGGAAGATCGCGCTTCTCGCTCGAAACATCCTCGGAATACCCCGCGGTCTATTTTAGAGATGGGTTCTAGGTGTGGTTGTGTAAAATCTCATTCTAACATTCTTAAGAATATTAGAATGAGATTTTACATGGTGTAGAATGAAGGGAATGGGAAAGATTAAGAACACAAAGGAGCTTGCGACGACCGGGCTCCGCGAAGCGGCGCTCGGCATCGCGGAGGCGGGATTCACCGCCATTGATACGGCATCCGTCATTCGGCGGACGGTCTCGGTTGAGGTCGGTACGCCTGCCTGGCCGGCCGGAAGGCTCACGGTAGCGGGGCACGCGTATGACCTCCAGAAGGTCCGCCGGCTCTATGTCATCGGCGTGGGGAAGTGTGCCTCTGCGGCAGTCGTGGCGCTCGAAGAGGTCCTGGGGAGCCGCATTGCGGGTGGCGTCATGATCGACGTGAAGTACGACGGCGGGCTCTCGTTCGTCCGTGGTTTCGAGGGCGACCATCCCTTCCCTTCGCGCCGGAACGCGAGTGCGACGCGGGAGCTGGTCCGGCTCCTCTCGGATGCGACTGCGGAGGACCTGGTGCTCGCGGTCATCTCGGGTGGTGGCTCGACGCTTCTTTGTTTGCCGGACGATGACCGGTGGTGCGACGACGAGGCAAGGCTCGTGAAGCTGCTCTTCAAGTCCGGCGCGGACATCCGGGAGTTGAACACCGTCCGCAAGCACCTCTCACGCGCCCGCGGCGGATTCCTCGCCGCGCACGCCTACCCGGCACCGCTCGTCTCGCTCATCTTCTCCGACGTGCCGGGTGACGACCTCGAGTTTGTTTCCTCCGGTCCTACCGTGCTCGACACGACGACGGTGGCGGACGCGCGCGCCATCCTCACGCGGTACCGGGTTGCCGAACAGTGCCCGGATGTCGCTGGGCGGCTTATCGAGACGCCGAAAGAGCAACGGTTCTTCGAGCGGACGACGAACCTTCTCGCAGTCTCGAACGGGACCGCGCTCGACGCCATGGCGGCGGAGGCGGCACGCCGCGGTTTCTCGCCCGAGGTCCGGGCGCGCGCATTCGCGGGGGAGGCACGGGACCTCGCGCTCATCTTCCTCGGCGAGCTTCACGCCTCGCCGCCCGGCGCCGCCCTCCTCTATGGCGGCGAGAGCACGGTGACGGTCATGCACGACGGGAAAGGCGGTCGGAACCAGGAGCTCGCGCTTTCGGGGCTCCGGGACATCCGCGACGGGGAGCTACTCCTCGCGCTCGCGACGGACGGCCGCGACAACACGGACTATGCCGGCGGGATCTGTGATACAATAACCCTTGATCATGCGCGGGTGCACGGGCTCGACATCGAGCGCTCGCTCGACGGGAACGAATCCTACCGTTTCTTCGCGGAATCCGGTGATGCGGTTGTGACCGGTGAGACGGGCTCGAACGTCTCTGACATCATCCTCGCGCTCAAGGCGAACCACCCCGCCACCCCATGAATCCCGTTAGAAGCCGCGATCGCATTCATGACAAAAGGCGATATGCATTCACGCAATAGTCGAACAACCATACCGCAGTGCGGATTGCGGCTGATTGCGATCTGCTTCTAACAGGATGAAGTCACCCTACATACTCCATTTCCGCGAGGTCGGCATAAAGGACGTCGCCCGCGTGGGTGGCAAGAACGCGAGTCTGGGCGAGATGATCCAGCACCTGGTCCCGCAGGGGGTGCGGGTGCCCGACGGGTTCGTGGTCACCGCCGACGCCTACCGCGAGTTCCTCTCGAAGACCAACCTCGGCGCGTTCATCCGCACGGCCCTGAAGGGCGTGGACACCGGGAATCTGAAGGACCTCGCCCGCCGCGCGGCGTCCATCCGCACCGCCATAAAAAAGATGCCGTTTCCCGCGGCGATTGAGGCGTCCATCCGCACCGCCTACCGCGAGTTTTCGGCACGGTACGGTTCGACCGCGCTCACCGCAGGCGGGAGGAACACCGACGTCGCGGTTCGCTCCTCGGCGACCGCGGAAGACCTCCCCGGCGCCTCCTTCGCCGGCGAACACGACACATTTCTGAATATTCGAGGCGAGGATGCGGTTATTGTCGCCGTCCGCGCCGCCATGGCCTCGCTTTTCACCGACCGTGCCATCTCGTACCGCGTGGATAGGGGGTTCGACCACCTGAAGGTGGCGCTCTCGGTGGGCGTCCAGAAGATGGTCCGCTCCGACCTCCACGGGTCGGGCGTCATGTTCACCGTGGACACCGAGTCCGGGTTCAAAGACCTCATTATCGTGAACGGCGCCTGGGGCTTGGGCGAGATGATTGTGCAGGGCGAGGTGACACCCGACGAGTTCTTGGTCTATAAAGGCATGCTCGGCCGCGCGAAGGACCCCATCATCTCGAAGTCGCTCGGTGTGAAGCGCGAGAAGATGGTCTACGCCGAGGGGACAGGAATCAAAAAAACGAAGGTTATTCCGACCTCCGCTCTGGAACGGGGTTCGTTTGTTCTTACGGACTGTGAGGTGCTTACGCTCGCCGAGTGGGGCGTGAAGATCGAGGAACACTACACGAAGCTTCACGGGAAATGGACGCCGATGGACACCGAGTGGGCGAAGGACGGCCGCACGGGTGAGCTCTACATCGTGCAGGCGCGGCCCGAGACGGTGCAGGCGGGGCGCGACTTCTCGAAGGTCACGGAGTACGTGCTCGAGGGGATAGGTCTTCCTGCCGGCAAGGCAGGGAAGCCGCTCGTGAAGGGCGCTTCCGTTGGCTCAAAGGTGGTCGTTGGTCCGGTGCGAATTATTCGCGACGTGAAGGATATCGGGAATTTTAAGAAGGGGGAGGTGCTTGTGACGACGATGACCGACCCCGACTGGGAGCCCATCATGAAGATTGCGACGGCCATCGTGACGGACAAGGGCGGGCGCACCTCGCACGCGGCCATTGTCTCTCGCGAGCTCGGCATCGCCTGCATCGTGGGGACCGAAAACGCAACGAAGGTGCTCCGGACGGGGCAGCTGGTCACGGTGGACACGACGGGGAGCGAGGGGCTCGTCTTCGACGGCAAGCTCAAATTCTCGGTGCGCGAGCATGACATTCGGAAGCTCCCGAAGCCGAAGACGAAGATTATGGTGAACATCGCGACGCCCGACGCCGCCTTCGAGAAGTCATTCCTGCCCGCCGAGGGCGTGGGGCTCGCCCGCGAGGAATTCATCATCGCGGGGGAAATCGGCATCCACCCGAACGCGCTCATCGCGTACCAAAACAAAAAACTGACCGACCGAAAACTGAAAACCGCCATCGAAACGCGGATGGTCGGCTGGAAGGACGCGGAGCAGTTCTATGTGGACAAGCTCGCCTACGGCATCGCGAAAATCGGCGCGGCGTTCTACCCGCGCGAGGTCATTGTGCGCTTCTCGGACTTCAAGACGAACGAGTACCGCACGCTCCTCGGTGGTGAGTTATTCGAACCAAAGGAGGAAAACCCGATGCTGGGCTGGCGCGGCGCCTCACGATACTACCACCCTGCGTTCGCGGCCGCCTTTGCGCTCGAATGCCGAGCGATGAAGAAGGTTCGCGACGATATGGGATTGGTGAACGTGACCCCGATGATCCCGTTCTGCCGCACCGTCGAGGAGGGGAAAAAGGTGTGTGCGGTCATGGCAAAGCACGGGCTTGACCGCCGGAAGGACAAGAGGCTGAAGGTCTACATGATGTGCGAGATCCCCTCGAATGTGGTCTTGGCCGACGAGTTCCTCGACGTCTTCGACGGCATGTCTATCGGGTCGAACGACCTCACGCAACTCACGGTCGGCATCGATCGGGATGGCTCGAACCTCGTGCGCGGCATCGCGGATGAGCGGGACGAGTCGGTAAAGCAGCTCATCGCCCAGGTCATCGCGGTCTGCCGGAGGCGCAAAAAGTACATCGGTATCTGCGGCCAGGGGCCGTCCGACTACCCGGATTTCGCGGAGTTCCTCGTCGAGGCGGGCATCGAGAGCATGTCGTTGAACCCCGACACGGTGGTGCAGACAGTTCTCCTCGTCGCGAAGAAAGAGCGCGAGAGAGGAAAAAAGAAGTAGGAAAAAGAAAAATGATATTTGGTGTTGCACTTGCGTCGCTCGGTACGCTTTTCGAGGAGATTTCGTCGGCCATCAGCAAGTGGGAGCTCGTGCGCCATCGCGAGAGCCTGTTCACGTGCGCGTTCCTGAATCTGTTCTTCGCCGGCCTTGCATTCGCCGTCATCGCGCTTGTATATCCGGCTTCCTTCACGTTCGCGCTCGCGTCCCTGCCCACCTTTGCGCTTCGGTTTGTGCTTGAGGTCTTCCAGGTACACACGACCATCCGGGCGCTTGAGACGGGGGACCGGAGCACCTTCAGTTTTCTCCGGGTGGGGACGGTGCCGCTTCTACTTCTCGTCGACATCATCGTCGGGTATGCAGTTGGCGTTCGCCAGATGATCGGCATTGCTGTCATTGTCATCGCCCTGCTCGTGGTCTTCTTCGAGCGCGGCATCAGCCGCCGCGGGATGCGCTACATGGTCCTCTCGACGGTGAACGCGGTCGCCACGATATCGCTCTATAAATACAACATCGCGCACTTCAACTCGGTGGTGGGCGACCAACTCGTTATGCACGCGCTGCTGCTCGCGTACGCCTTCCTCTTCGCCTACTTCGTCGCCGCAGAAAACCCGCTCCGGCTCCTTCGCCAAAAGGCGTTTTTCGCGCAGTCGGTTTTGCAGGGCATAGGCGGCGTACTCGAAAGCTACGCCCTAGGGCTCGCGCCGGCCTCCATCATCATTGCGGCAAAGCGCTCCTCGGCGGTGCTGTGGGGCATGTTCTCCGGCAACTTCTATTTCAAGGAGAAGCACCTGGCTCTGAAGCTTGGCGTCTTCGCGCTCCTTGCCGGCGGCATCGCCCTTTTGGTGGCCTAGTGCCGCGAGTCATGCTCACGGCGCTTCGAGTGCTCCCGTTCGGGTGCCCGCCTTTATGTTCTTATTCGCGCGAGAGTTTGTCTCGGAAATTTGGTTGATGCATGTGTCCGAAACATGAAACCATATGAGGCTTGCGGGCCGCTTTTGGCGCACAATTGGCCTGCATGGCCATCATACATGGGAAAAGTGCCTGTTGTGGGGCGACAGTGCGACGGTACGGCGCGCGACGACGACAGTGTGCGGGGTGCCGTGGCACCTGGA
>JAUSKB010000028.1 GCA_030647415.1 bacterium | reverse complement strand
GTCATATCTTAACTGAGTATGACGACGGATAACAGGTTAATATTCCTGTACTTTCAATTTTTGTTAAGTTTCTAAATCGCTTTCGGATAGGCAAAGTAGCGAAAGTTATCAAGATCAAGAATTTTGTGGATCGTAATGAGGAGAAGCAAAAGAATTGTCTTTAATTTGTCAAATCCAAGAGTCAGTGAAAAGTTTGGAAAATAGAAAGTTGAGAGCAGTACCAAGAACTGACACTGGTATCCTAGCTGAAAAGGCTAAGACGTAAAGGGTTAATTAAGTTAAGGGAACTCGGCAGAAATAGTCCCGTATCTTCGGTAGAAGGGATGTCTATATTTTTCCATGATTTATTATGGGGGAACGTAGATCTCAGTAACAAGGATGGAACGACTGTTTACCAAAAACGTAGCTGAGCGCTAATTTGAAAGAATGAATATGCTCGGTGAAGTCTGCCCAGTGATGGTGTCTAAACTCTTGTTTCAACAGGATGAAAGCCCATCAAACGGCGGGCCTAACTATGAGGCTCTTAAGGTAGCGTAATGCCTTGTCATCTGAATGGTGACGTGCATGAATGGCTTAACGATTTTGTCACTGTCCCTAACTTACACCCTCCGAAAGCATTAACCGGTGAACAGGCCGGTATCATCTAGTGGGAAGTGAAGACCTTGTAGACCTTTACTGCAACCTGTTGTTGTGATTTTATTATAGTTGCCCAGAGTAAGTAGGAGCATCGAAGTTAGGGTTCTGGCCCTAATGGAGCGAAAGTGTAACACTACTCAGCCATGATAAAACCACTTACCGAATTTTCGGGACAGCAATTGGCGGGCAGTTTGGCTGGGGCGGCACCCCTCCGAAAAGATATCGGCGGGGCTCAAAGACAAACTCATCCAGGTCGGAAATCTGGAGTTGAGCGTAAAGGCAAATGTTTGTCTGACTGTATTTCAAAAAGCACGAAATGCAGGAATGAAAGTTGGACTTAACGAACCTACCATGACTTTTAATGGGTCAGGTAGACGTCAGAAAAGGTACCTCAAGGATAACA
>JAUSKB010000027.1 GCA_030647415.1 bacterium | reverse complement strand
GAGCGTCTGCATCATATACGCTCATTGTACCATACTGGCTCTGCCGCCCCATCAATCCTCGCTCTTTTCACTGGTCTGCCACCACGGCGGCAGTAGCCGCAGGTGGTTGCGGAAAAGGTCAGATGTGTGGTATAGTAGCGGCAGAAAACAATTCAAAACTAAACTATCAATAAAGAAAGGAGGGGGCGATGAAAACGCTCCGATTTGTTGTTTTGCTGGTGGCGCTTGTCGCCACTACAGCTGGGCTCGCCCAACAACAACCCATAGAAGTGTGGCGGCAGAATTTCACGATGGGAGGAAGTGGCGACTTCGCTTTTGGGGCTTCATTAAACGGCGATGGATCCATTATCGTCGTCGGAGACCGCTTCCCGAACGCAACCGCGGCCATCACGAAGTTCTCCAGTTCTGGTCAACAACTCTGGACTACGCTCGATACGACCATAGGAACGATCTCGTTTTTGGGTCACAGCGCCCTGTTCGGCGATGGTGCGATTGCATGGTTCTCCGGCTCCGAGAGCCAGGGCTGGCTGAATAGCACCATCACCTGCCTCACACCAAGCGGAAACTGGGTGTGGCGGATTGTGGTGAATGGACTCTTCTACCTGGGGCGCGGGCCTACAGACACCACTGTGGTTGCGATCCGAAGCGGTGACGCTCCGGTCGCCGTGATTATCGGGCGAAGCGGCACTATTCTTCGGCAGTTCCCGGTCGGAGAGTACGCAGGGAGTAATATCAGTATTCGAAGTTTCGGCTCGAATCTCTTGGTGGGTGCTCACTACCGAAACACGACTGGCGCCAAGAGTTTCTATGTCGCGAAATACAACGTTTCAAGTGGACAGGAGCTCTGGCGACAAAACTTCGATTCCATGATTCGTGGATTCATGGATATCGATGAGAGTGGCAACCCGTTCGTCGCAGGGAGCGTTGTTGTCCCGCCTAATTCGAGACTCAAGTTTCTTGAGGCGAAGATAACAAGCACAACAGGAGCTATCGTGTGGCAAGAGGAATCGGTCGGTCCGACAAATCCATTCCAGAACTGGGTAAACGGCATCACGGTGAGCCCCGTGGTGAATGGGAAACAAGAAGTGGTGATGTTCGGGGCTGTCGGACGAACCGACTCAAACTCAATCAACGACGCCACCTACGCGTTAAGCCGAAGAGCATCAGACGGTCAACGTTTGTGGGTAATGAGTTGGTTTGACAACTCAACCTCAAATGTGATAACGGGAGGCGTGTTTGACCGAAACGGCGACCTGATTCTCGTGGAGATGAAGAATTCACCCAATCGAATCTGGAAGTTCGCAGTCCCGACCCTCTCCGTCCGGGAAGTCGGTGGTTTGCCGGAGACCTTCTCCCTCTCCCAGAACTACCCGAACCCGTTCAATCCGTCGACCACGATTAAGTTCGAGATCATGGAGGCCACGAAGGTGCATCTTGCGGTCTACGATCTCCTCGGTCGTCCGGTCGAAGTGCTTGTAAACGAACGGCTCACACCGGGCGTCTACGAGGCTAGGTTTGAGCCGAAGGGACTCGCAAGCGGGGTGTACCTCTATCGTTTGGTGACGGAGAAGTCTGTCGCCAAGCGGAAGATGCTCCTGCTCAAGTAATCTCTGTAGCCGAAGCTACAGAAAGCCCCAACGGCAACGTTGGGGCTTTGTGTGTCTCAAAAGGAGTTACTTGCGGCTATTCTGCTATCAATATAAAGTAAATGAATGATTTCCCTTTCATTTACGGTTGATAAGATTTATCTCCTGCAACATATCTTAAAAACACAATGTACCTCGAAAGATTTCCAGCTGATAAAACACGCACTCTGGAGGCGAAATGAGAATCTATGTTATCTCCTAGCACAAAACATCGAACCGTCAATCTGCCGGGGGAACTTCGTGTCTGCAATAAAGGATTCGCTTTCAAATATGCGGAGAGATTTGTCCCATATCTATAATTCTCCCCCATTTAAAAGAGTTCTCCGTCAAACTAATCGGTATGCGTTTTTTGTAGAAAATCAATGGAAAAAAAATTACGCGGCCTCATTAAAAATTATTACGGATATTACACGATTAGATTTCAGCACAATCGAACTTCACCTGAAAGTTTTTATCTCCCATCCTGAACTTTCAAGAGGGAGGTCATACCCAGATCAAAAGTCGATTGGGTGGGGACATTCCGAAGATTGGAAAAATTATTCAACGGTCTACCTGTGGCACGAAATTATGCATCACCTTACGTATAAATCCCGCGCAAATCAAACACTTATGCACGCGCTCATTGAACTTACGTGTGACAACGAATTGAGAATCCGGCTAAACAAGCGAGGACATTATTTTACTGAAGGCGCGTTTAGCATCGGGCATCGAAATCTTAGAGAGCTTGAGAAGAGCGTCGAGACGCGGTGGCGCAAATATCTACCTACGCCTCGGTTAAACTTGTTTGGTTTAGAAAAGAAACTAAGAAATGAGTTTCCTAAAAAGTTCCCATACCAATCTCCCCTTGAGCGATGGGCGGATTGGCACTAACGTAACCCCCAGTACTATGACTGGGGGTTGGTTTGTATTCACCTCAACTTGGTGACGGAATACATGCAGGTGTGCAATCTGGCCCGCACTGAGGGACACACTCGGCTTTAATGAGATCGAGCGCCGTGTAATGCTCCTGTGAAATTCCGGGCGATGGAATGCATGCAGGCACACAATCCGGTCCACATTGAGGAACGCAATTTGCCGTTTCAAGAATTCGCCCACGCTTTTCTCGAAGCGTCGAACGAAATTTCGCGAGCTCCATTCCGTTCAAAATACCCTCAAGCCCACGTGAAACATTCCCCACAAACCACTTCCGAGAAAACACGCACGGATATGCATCGCCAGAGGGGGTAACACACAGTCGTCCCCTCCAACACTTTCCGCAGAGTTCATCCATTGGGTCGTCCGATGCATGTGAGGTTACGCCCCGACCAACACCACGTTCCCGGTCAACACCAATATTCTCCACACCAAGCGTCTGAAGCATACTCTTCGTTTCTTCCGTATCACCGTTATTCGCAACCATTTCAATGATGGCCGCGCGAACCGGTAAATCGCGGCGAAGTGCCCACCGAATGGCCTTGAGCGTTATGGCGTGGCTCCCTGGGAGGTTTGTGACCTGGTCGTGAACCTCTGGGCGGTGCGAGTACACGGAAAACGCGAGGTGCACCTGATGCCGTACCAGCGCTCGCTTCAATCCATCCCGAAGGTTGAATCCGGTGGTAAACATCTCAATGAACGTGAATCCGATAGTGGCTGCCCGAGAAATTAACTGTGGGAGCTCTGGGCACATCGCCGGTTCCCCTCCGATGAACTGGAGCGATCGGCACCCAAGCGCGTATGCATCGTCGATGATCCGTTCCCAGTCATTCACACGCATGCTTTCGCGCAAATTGTGGGTCGGACCCGCATCCGCGTAGCAATGGCTACACCGCAACGGACACTTGTTGGTCAATTCAAGCCAGAGAAAATCAAGGGCACTGGCTTTTGCCCTTTCCTGCGTTTCCATACATCCTCCACCATTAGATAAATTATTAAGACTCGTCCTTTCTGCACGAACTGTACATGAGGCCTTGAGTTTGGAACTGCCTGAAGTGTAGCTCCTCGAAATGGATTGTCAATGGCAGCGGGGTGCCGAACCACCGCATCAATCCTCACTCTTTTGTCCTACCTCTTTCTTCTCTCCCCCACCTTGTACAAGCGACCGATGTGTGGTATACAGAAGATAGAAGATATTCATAAATCAATCATAATCATAAAGAAAGGAGGGGGCGATGAAAGCGCTCCGATATGTTGTTTTGGTGGCGATGTTGATTGCCACAGTTGGGTTCGCCCAGCAGAACCCACAGCCTGTATGGGAAAGTCTGTTTGAGTTCGGTGGGTATGGGGCTCCTTCGGGCCTTCAGTTGCTCCCGAGAAACGGGGTATTTGTGAACGGGTGGTCAGAAGATACTACTCGTGGTTATGCCACCCTCGCCGGGTTCACGAGTGGCGGCACCCGAGAGTGGTTTTATCAGGACACCACTTTCAGCGGCAATTCCATTTCGTTTTCCGGACACCTCGCCGTCATCCCTCGGGACAACACGGTGGTGTGGTTCAGGGGCATTCGTGGCTCTTACGATCCGTCGTCGATGGTGATACTCAATATGGACGGCACCGAACGGTGGCGGATTCCCGTGAACCGCCTGACGTTTCTCGGGAACCACACGGACTCCACGTTCGTGTCGGTTTTGGCGGGAAACAATCCGATTGTCTTCTTCCACAGGGCGAACGGTACCACGTGGCACCAATTCCCCCTCGGGGGGACACTCGCTACCGGGAAAATCCCCATCACTTTCCGCCAGTCGGATGGAACGACATCAGTACTCGAACTTCCTCTCGGGACACAGAGTATCGAGTCCATCGTGACTCCGGTCGCAGTGGGGAACACGCTCTACATCGGCGGTCAGTACCCGGGTGGAGTCAATACCTCCCTCTCGTACCTCATCGCGAGGTATGACATCGCAACCGGGCAACAAATCTGGATACAAAGATTTGTTGACGTCGCGAAGGGACAGATGGCGGTGGATGCCGAAACCGGAGAGGTATATCTCTTCGGGACGAAGGTCGTAAACAACGAGCCTGGCGGCGTCCTGAAACTAGTTCGGGCAAAGATCGACCCCAACGGCGGCATCGCCTGGTACCGGGAAAACCCAGGGGTCAGCAATAACAACTGGGCGAGTGGTATTACTGTCGTCGGCTCCGGAGCATCGAAACAGGTGGTGCTTGCTGGCGCCATCCAGCGGGGTGCAACCCACACCATACAGACGGATGCCCGTGCGTGGGGTGTGAAACCTTCGAATGGGGACTCTCTCTGGAGTGTTACCAGGGGCGATGGGGCGACCTGTAGCTTCCAAGGGGCCATCCAGTCCGGCGACGAGTTCGTGCTTCTCGAACAAATCTGGGTTTCTGCACAAATAGGAATCGGGTATGGGAAGCTCCTGAAGTTCCTCGCCAAGCCACTCTCTGTCCGGGAACTCCCCGGTCTGCCGGAGTTGTTCTCTCTTGCCCAGAACTACCCGAACCCGTTCAACCCGTCGACAGTCATCAGTTTTCAGTTGACGATTGGCGGTTCTGTCTCGCTTACGGTGTATAACCTGCTCGGTCAGGAGGTTGCAACGCTCGTGAACGAGAAGTTAAGCGCTGGCAAGTACGAGGCAACGTGGGATGCGAATGGATTCCCGAGCGGCACCTACTTCTACCGTCTGATGAGCAACGGGCTCGTCCAGACAAAGAAGATGGTCCTGCTCAAATAATCTCTGCAGCTTCGGCTGCAGAAAAGCCCCGACGAATGTCGGGGCTTTGTGTGTCTCAAAAGGAGTTACTTGCGGCTATCCTGCTATCGTTTTATGGTCCTCGTTGCTGTTGGGTATCAGTAAAAAAATGGAGTATAATCAAAAAATCATGCTTTATAAGCTGAGCCTAGTGAAATCTGGCGATAGATTTATTGAGAGGATTTTTCATGAGTCGATGAAAGATCTCGGTAAATTTTATGGTATTACTTGGACAACAAATACGCCTAAAATTGTTTTTCTTAAGGACAGAAAATCGATCGATTTATTGCGCGCAAAAAAAACTGAGCCGTGGCTGGTCGGTTGGGCAGACGACAGAATGCGAATTGTTTTCGTATTGGATAAAAAAGAATTGGAAAGGTATAGTTCCCATACATATTCGAAAGATTACTATCATTCCTTGATTAAACATGAACTGAGCCATTTATTTTATAAAATACTTTCCGCCGGTAAACAGGGTCCTGTGTGGTTGTCTGAAGGCGTGGCAATTTATACCTCTGGTCAAAACAAATTAAAAATTAAGCCTAGCAAATTTAAAAATTTTTTGTCTTTTTATAACCGTGGTGGTTCCGGGGTATACGAGGAATCGGGTTTTGTTGTTGAAATACTAGTTAAAAGATTTGGCAAAAATAAATTACTCAAATTAATAAAATCTTTGGAAGATGTATCTAATGAAAAACAGTTTAATAAACTTTTTCAAAAAATTTATAAATTCCAGATAAGTTATAAGTCGATAAGTTTGCAAGGTAGTTGGTAGTAATAAAGATAACCCCTCGTGGCATAAGCCTTGAGGGGTCGTTGTTTACCCTGCGGTGCCGTCGCAGTCGCTTTCGCAGTCAGATTGGCATACGTCGCAACCACTGTCGTCGCATCCACCACTGTCGTTGTCGCAAGCCGACAAGACTGTGCTGGATGCTCCATCAAGCAGGGTTTTAAATTCCAGACGATGTGTTGGGACGCGAGGTCGCGGTCCTCGTGAACGAAACCCTCGAAGCCGGCATCTTCGAGGAAACGTGGAACCCCTCGGCAAGCTCGGGGCAAGCGCTTGCGAGCGGTACCTACTTCTATCGCCTCCAGACCGACCGGTCTGTGGCGACAAGCAGAATGGTGCTCGTGAAGTAATCCGAAATCCAAAGGCTCCGACCCAAATCGGAGCCTTTTGCGTTCATACACCTCCCTTCCTCATGGGTGGTATGACGCGTCATACCACCTCACACGAACGGAAAAATGTGTTGGTATGTTTCCTGGGTGCGCGCCGCGCACCTACGTCCGCGGTCGAGGTGAAATCACTGGGACACCTTGAAATTCGCCTTGCAAAAATCGCCGGCTGGCACGGCAGGACACGTCTTTAGTATGTCCGGACGCGGCCGTACTTCGTCTTCACGTAATTCCGTATCTCGCCGCTCCCATGATCCAGCATGCCTCGGCCGGGACCGCGTTTCCGCTCGGTCTTTCCCCGCTCGCGGTAGCTTTGATATCCCGCCTCCGCCGCCTTCTTCACGGCGTTTATGGTTTGTCGGGACACCGACAGCTCTCGCGCGATTCGGCGCTGGGGTACCCTTGCGTGGAGTCGGTTCAGTATTTCGGCCCGCGCCGAGAGATCTTTTCGTTCTCGGGCCGTACAGAGCAGTTCGATGATCTCGGGATGCGCGAGTACGAACCGCCATGCAGCATCCTCCCATGCGGCACAAGAGGAGTGCCGCTGGACTGGAGAAACTTTTGTCCTAGAACGCTCCTGTTTTTTCATACCGTGGGGTATGCCGCCGCCTCCGAAAAAACAATCACTCGACCGTGCACTCACTCGTATCCTCCGCCCTCCGGAGGTGGTATGACATGTCATACCACCTCACAATACCAATGGAATGTGTTGTTATATAAGTGGGACGGGCAAAGGTCACGGGCATCAGTGAAGGGCGGGGGTCGTTTGAGAGGGTGGATTCACTGACATCCGCCGGCGAGGCGTCACCGTGAGCCGCGGAGGAGGCGCGCGGCGGTTTCGGGCGGGACGGGATTGATGTCAAAGTGCGTCGCAAGCTCGAACCCGGCTGGTATTGCGAGGTGTGGCACAATCTCCACATGCCAGTGGTACCACCGCCGCCCCGGCCGGGCGACGAGCGGCGCCGTATGGATGAAGAAGTTGAAGTCGGGGTCGCGAAGCGCGTGGCGGAGCCGGTGGAGCACGTTCTGGAGCATCGCGGCGACGCTCGCGAGGTCTCGATCGGTCATCTCGCTGAATGAGGCGACGTGGTGCATCGGGAAGATGCGCACCTCGAACGGTTTTCGGGGGGCGAACGGAGCGATGGCAATGGCGCCCGCGCTCCGCGCGATAACCCGTTTTCCCGACGCACGCTCGCGCTTCAGGAGCTCACAGTGGATGCACCGACCGCTCCGCCGCCCATACTGGGCGGACCGGCCAACGGAATGTTCCACATGAAGCGGCACCACGGGGAGCGCAATCACCTGGTAGTGGGGGTGGTAGACGGTCGCGCCAGAGTCCGGTCCCCAGTTATGGAACATTGAAACGTACGCCATGCACGGGTCCTTCGCAAGTAGCCGGCAGGAGTCTTGAAACGCTTTGAAGACACCAAGCGCCTCGCGGCCGGAGAGGTCGGCAAATCCGCGGTTATGGTCGCGCGTCACGATGAGATAATGGTGACCCGTGCCCGCCATGCGCTCGGAAAACCCCACCGAGCGCGGCGAGGGGCATGTGTCGCATTCCGTGAGCGCGGGAAACTTGTTTTTGACGACTGCCACCTCCCAATCATCCAAACCGTCATACACCGCGACCACCTCGTGCGTCTCCGGCACGCGCTCAAATGGGCACCCCGTGACCGGCGTTCGGACGCGACGATGAGAAGCATGGAACTGATGTGGCCGCCGGTTCCGACGGGGCGCGATGAGCACCCAATCGCCCGAAACGGGGTCGCGGCGAAGCTCCGACGAGTTTGGTGATGCGTGCATGGTCAGGTTAGAGATGCGGTCCTCCTTCGCTCGAGGCTCCGGACGGGCGCGGCGCCACTGGGTCGACGCGGTACGTGCCTCGCTTCAAATTCCGGCGGACGAGCCACACATCGAGGAGGGTTGAGACATATGCGCCGGCCGGCACGGTGGACCGCGTATCGTTCACCCAGGTGACCGGCATTTCCATGATCGAAAACCCGAACTGCCGCGCGAGCGCCAAGACCTCCACGTCGAACCCCCACCGGTCAATCTTCGCGACACTGAAAATCTTCACCGCGGCCGCCTCGGACAGGCACTTGAACCCGCACTGGGTGTCATGGATGCCCGGCACCGCGAGCCACTGGATGAGGCGGTTGCCGAGCTTCCCGAGGAGCTGTCGGTACCATACCTGCGGCGGGTCGAGCTTCGCGCCAGGGACTGCTCGGGAACCGATGACCACGTCATACTTTTGCTTTAGGAACGGCACCATGCGGTCGAACTCGGTAAGCGAGGTGGAGTTGTCCGCGTCCATGAAGAGCCGCCAGTTGCCGCGCGCCGCGAGCATCCCCTGTCGCACGACCCACCCCTTCCCGTGATTCTCGGCGTTCTCGATAACCCGAATCTCCGGCATCGATACAGCAAGCCGCTTCGCCACCGTTGCAGTATTATCCGCACCGCCATCAATCACCACGAGCACCTCCGCGGAGTAGTCGCGGGCGGCGAGGATGCGGTCCACGTCGACAAGCGTCAGTGGTAGGCGCTCCGCTTCGTGGTATGCGGGGATGATTATTGAAAGAAAGGGTTTCATGAGATAAATTCTAAATCCGAAACTCTAAATCCGAAACAATATCGAAATTCTAAATTCTAAACGAATGCGATACCCTTTCGAATTTCGGTCATTGAAATTTCTGATTTGTTTAGAGTTTAGGATTTCGTGCTTCGGATTTAAAGACTATACGGCGGTACGCAATGAAGTTCCAGAGGAACGAGACCGCGACGCCGCACAAGCCGCCGACATTCGCCCAGAGGGCAGCGCCGATGCCCGACGGAGCGCCAATCACATTCACCACGAGCGACGCCGCGCCAACGTTCAAGAGCGCGCCGCCGAGCGTGAAGAGTGCAAACCGCGCGTACTCCTCGCTCGAGACCGGCTGGCCGCTCCCAAACGTCCAGAACTTGTTCCAAAAATAGGAGTTGGTCGTCGCGACGAGGAAGGCGAGTGCTACGAAACCGCTATACGCCCACCCCACCGACACACCAGTCCAGAGAATGAGGGTGTTGAACACGGCGAAGTTCAGGAGTGTGTTCAGGGTTCCCACCGCCGCGAATTTCCCGAACTGGCCGATGACGGGCATACGGCGGGCGATGCGGCCGAGCACGAAAAGCGCGAGTGGGGCGAACGCCGAAAATCCGATGACCGACCCGATGGCGATCGACGGTGTCACCAGCAGGAGCTTGGTTGCGGTGAGCGGCAGAAGTACGAGCCAGCCGACCACGAATCCAATCACGGTGACAAGGAAAAAATCGCGGTGTGTGTAGAAAGCCATGGTTAGGACTTGAGCCGCTGGTACGTCTCTGCCTCGACCTCTGCGCGGTCCCGGCCATAGGTGAGCCGCGAGTACTCCTTCGAGAGCTTCGCGAGCTCGCGGTCGCCACGAGGCGGGAACGGCACAAATATGGTGAACGGCCGGGTGACCTGGTTTCCGATGATGAGCTTTGCGTGCGCGTTCAGATTCGCGATGTTGATGAGGTTCTGCTCGGAGAACACGGGTGCGAACTGCTTCACGAGGAACTCCGCGTCATCGGCGCCGACACGGAACGCGACCATGGAGCCGACGTTCCCAAATACGGCGTTCCGAATCTCCTCGGAGAGCTGGCCGATGAACTGGTGGGCGACCGTGAGGCAGAGCCGGTACTTTCGCGCCTCGGAGAGGATGGTCGCGATGGACGGGGTGGTGAAATTCTGGAACTCATCGATGTAGAGGTAGAAATCCTTCCGTTCGGCCTCCGGGACGTCCGCGCGCGAAAACGCGGCGGCCGTAAGCTTCCCGACCACGATCATGCCCAAGAGCGAGGCGTTTAGGTCCCCGATCTTCCCCTTGGACAAGTTCACGAGAAGAATCTCACGGTTGTCCATGATCTTCCGGAAATTCAGCGTGCTCTTCGACTGGGCGATGATCGGCCGCACGTAATCGTTCGAGGTGAATGAGGTGAACTTGCTCGCAATATACGGAACCATGTTCGCGAGCGACGCCTCGCCGCCGGCCTTCTCCGCCTCCTTCTCCCAGAAATTCTTCGTGAGGAGGTTCGTGCACTTTTCGAGCAGACGCCGCCGGAACGAGGCGTCAGCAAGCACACGCGGCACCTCGAGGAGGGTGAACCCGTCCGCAGGGTCGTCCATGAGGAGCAGGAGGGCGTTCCGCATATAGTACTCGAACATGGGACCACCGGTTACCTTGAGGTCGTAGAGCGTGTTAAAGATGTTCAGCATCTCGTTGATGAAGAACGTCTTCTGTTCGGGGAACTGCGGGTCGTACTCGAGCATGTTCAAGCCCACCGGGCGCGCGAGGTCGCCGGGGTCGAACACGACGAGGTCTTTGACGCGCTCCCGCGGCACCCGTGCGAGCGAATCCTCGAAGAAATCGCCGTTCGGGTCGATGAGGCACACACCCTCGCCGGCCGCAACGTCCTGCCCCGCGAGGTTGTTCAGGGTGACCGATTTCCCCGTGCCGGTCTGCCCGATAATATAGAGGTGCCGGCGCCGGTCCTCCCGGAGCATCCGTACCGGATGGCTTTCGCCGCGGTACCGCGACTCACCGAGCATGATGCCGTCCGCGGGAAGGTTCGGTGGTGGCGGCGCCTCAACGAACGCCGCAAGTTTCACGCGCGGAACGTCGGTGAACGGAGTCGGCAGGTGAAACACGCTTGCCGCCTCCTCGCTGTTCAGGATCAGTGCTGACGACTCATCGAAGTCGCGGAAGGAAAATTTGAAGATCAGGTCCTTCATGGAACGCGGACGGACCACCGCGAACCCGTTCCGTTCGGGCGCTCCAAACTGGGAAAACCCGGCGGTGAGCCCGGCGAGAATAGCGTCCGCCTGCGGCTGAGTCGGTGCCGATGCGAGCACACGGATATTCACCGCAAACAGCGGCTTCGAGAGCTTCGCTTCGAGCGCCTGCGCCGCCGCTTCGTTCACCACCCGCTCCGCCGGGTCCTGCATCGTCACGGTCCCCTTCGTGACCGCCTGGTGCACCTCCTTCGCGGATATCGCGAACGTGCTCTGGTGCAGAACCTCCTTCAGTGATTTTCCGCGCTTCAAGCTGTTCAAAGCCGCTCGGATGTTTTTCGCGGCCTTTGAGGTCGGCGTGAACACATACTGCACGGCACCACCCTCGCCCACCGCATCGATCTTCGCGAGACCGCCCACGATGGAAACGAATGTGTCGGATTCGACCTCGCGGTACGTTCGGATAGGTAACGCGGGGGGTTCCACGAGACGGATTGTGGCCGCCGCGACGGCCCCCACGGCATTAAAGATCGTATAGTCATGCACGGGCTCGACACGCGCTTCCGGCCACAACGCATGCACCTGGCGCGTGAATGCCTCGCTTACGGACCCGGGCACCGCGGCGTAGAAACCGATCTCCTGCCCGACTGCCGGCACGCCGACCTCGAACACGAACGGCTTCTTGAATGCGGCGAGGGCGTTGAATAGTTGCTCCGACCGATTTATCTCGCTCGCCACCTGCCGGCCTTCCTGTTCCACGCGAGGCACAAGAATGGCAAACAAGCGGTACTCCAGCTCATCGAGCACGCGGCGACGAAACGCCCGCCGGCTCGCGAACCAGAACGTAAGCCCGCCCAAGACCGCGAGAACGAGAAAGAGTGCTGTGTTCCACATGGGTTCGATCCGTTACACCCGGTGCCGCTCTTTCAAGAGCGGCAACACGATATCGACGAGCGCATCGTGAAACGCGTCCTCAATGAGCGGCGGCCGCGATTTCGCGAGCTTCAGGGCATGCATGAGGCCGTGCTGAAACGCCTCGGTCACTAGGGATTCCACCGCGTGCTGAACCGCCGGGTCTGCTCCCTCGGCGCGCAGGTACTCCGGTAGCACCTCGAGCGTCTGGGTCGTCGGCCCCGTCGGGGGAACCGGCGTCACAACGGACGGCGGAGCATTGTCGGTTGTTGGTTGTCGGTCGTCGGTCATTTCGGCCTCCTGCTCGGCGATTGAGCGAATCGCCTCACGGACCGCATCGCGAGAGATGGCGCCCATTTCGCCCGACCGCCCGGCTTGCGTCTCGAGCGCCGCGGCAACTCGTTCAACGTGGGCGGCAAACGATTCGGGAGATTGGGGTATGGCGTCCATACGCTCATTCTAGAAGAAAAGAGACGAAAGATAAAAGTCCGCCGAAGGCGGATCCGCCTCCGGCGGAAAAAAATGAGGCTCCTTCTTTTTCTCTTTTACCCTGTTAGAGTTTTACATGCATACCTGCATCATAAAAACGTGTTGTTATGCGATACAAATGGAATAGTGAAAATAGAGTGTTCGTAAAACTCTAACAGGGTGAATCCTTTATCTCTTACCTTTTTTCTTGCCCATCACAGCCCGTGTATCCGGATGGACCCACCGCCGGTGATGTCTGCGCCAGTGGAGGTCGCGAACCGGGACCCGGGGGTCACGATGGGGTCGGCCTCGCCGGCGCCGCCCGACCAGTCAGTCTGGCGGAACGTCTCGTTTCCCCCGCGAATCAGGTACGTGCGCGCCTCCGCACTCCCGTGTGCGGCACCGACGGGCCACGTCACCTGCACGATGGCAGAGAGTGTGGACGGGTCCGCCGCGGTTCCCCCGACACACGGCTCGACGCCGGCGATAGCACTCGACGCATTCGTCGTCCGACACGCGGTTTCGAGATAGAAGGACCGGGTAAACGGGCTTGCGGCATACAATCGCTGTATTTCCCCAGACGTCAGCGCCCGATTATACAGGCGAACTTCATCAACCGAACCGTTGATGGCATACGATGGCTCCGAGATGGTGAATGGTGAGACGTTCGGCGCCGGCACGATGGTTTGGGACGACGTCGCGCGCGCTATGCCGTCGACATACAGCCCGAGCGTCGCGCCATCAACGACGAGGGCGAGGTGGTGCCATACACCGGTCGTGAGAACGGCCGCCGACTGAAAACTGATCGCATTGCTTGATACACCGTTGCCGATGTACCCGACAATATTATTATTCACGTACGACCAGAGCGCATAGTCCATCGTCACGACGCCACCGCCGGATGCCTTCTGTGCCACGACCCCGTAGTTCTTGAACGAGTTCCACTTTACCCACGCGGCGAGCGTCATCGGCCCAGAAATATCCAAGCTCGACGTCGCCGGAACATTTACGTAGCTATTCACACCGTTGAAGCTCAGACATCCTGAAACCGCACATGTCGACGACGCGCGGGTCGGCTCGCTGACCAACATACCAATGTTTCCATGTCCCAATGAATCGTATGCGAGCGCGCCGGTTGCCTCATCGAACCCCCACCGAGCGACGAGGCCGCCCATCACGTCGTTGTCCAGTATCCCCTCCCCGCCCGGGATGGGGATGAGCGAGGTACTCGAGGCAACAAGAAAATACGGGGATGAGGAGCCGCGGGAAAGCCCCGCAAGCGAGTTCCAGTCCGCTCGGGCAAGCGCGGGAAGCGTCACGATGAATCCCTGGGCGAATGCCGATGCGCTTTGGGACTTTTGAAGCGTCACGTGCGATCGAAGCATCGCGGAGATCGCGAGCGTGCCTGCACCAATGAGGACGATTCCCACCGCGAGGCCGATGATAATCTCCATGAGGGACTGGCCACTCCGGGAACCGACAACCGACAACCGACAACCGACAACAGGTTCTGGTTTCTTGCCCGCTAGGAAGTTGCGGGTCGTAGGTTGTGGGTTGTGGGTCATTTGAGCGCAGTATACTGACCCATAATTTCCGCCGCGGAGAGCGCACGGTTAAAAATTTTGACCTCGTCGATGGTCCCGGCAAAATAGTTCGGCGCGAGCCCTTCGACCCTACCAACCCAGACTTTTACACCCGTGAACTCCGGAATGCCGCCCTGCGCCTGTGATCGGTCTAAGATACCATTCAGGTAGTGCTTCACCGTCGCGCCGTCCCAGGTGACCGCGATATGCGTCCACTGGCCCGTGGGAATGACGGAATTTCCGAGGTGCCGCCAGTAATTCGAGCCGTTCGAGAGCGCCAGGTCCAGCTTTCCGCCGGTGGCGTAGAAATTAAGCACCAGTCGCTCATCCGTCCAGCTGCCGCCCAACGACCGCGAAAATATGCCGCCGAGTGTGGTGGGGTAGACCCACAGCGAAATCGTGCCGCCCGCCTCCATCGCGTCGCTCACGGCAGTACCAAAATCCACATACGCGGTCGAACCATTGAAACTCATGCACCCATCGGCCTTGCAACTGGAGCCCGTCTGACGCGCCGGGCCACCGGCAAGCGTCCCCGTATTCCCGTTCCCTGATGCGTCGGAAGTTGCCGAGCCCGACGGCTCGTCGAGGTGCCAGTACCCGGCGAGTCCCTCGGTCACTAACATCGAGATCCGCCCCGCCGAACTCACAATGAGATCGCCAACGGGATTCCCCGAACCGGGGAAGGACAGCGTGAGCACCTTCGTCACGCCCGGCGCGCCGGAAAGGGGCGTGAAGGAGAGCTCATAGGTAGAGGTCCCCGACGGCTCCGTAAAGAGCGCACCGCGCCCGAGCGAGTACAGCCGATCGATGGTCCCCGCGGCATAGCTCGCGCCACGAAATACCGTGTAGCTCTGCGGGCTTGAGCTTGTTGCCGCCGCGAAGCGAATGCCCCACCGAGAATCGTCCGCCTGCGTGACGGAGCGCTGCCGCGTCGCATCGACAACCGCGGTCACCTCATCGAGCGTCCGTCGGAGGTTCTCGACATTCCGTTTTTTGGCGAGACCGACGATGCCGACGCCGACCACGATCGCGACGATGCCGATTGTGATAAGTAGCTCGACGAGGGTGAACCCTGTTAGAGATTTACACACAATTTTTGCCCGTTGTACACCTGTCGGTACTAACACATGAAATGTGGACATGGGACAGTGTGCGTGTAAATCTCTAACAGGGTGAACCCAGCGCGACAACCGACAACTAACAACGGACAACTAACAACCGAACCCGCATCACGCTTCTGCACCCCGTCGTTGGTCGTTGGTTGTTGGTTGTTTGTCATGTCTGCCCTAGAATTGCGATGTTAGCTGATAAATCGGCACAATAATCGCGAGCGCGATGAGCCCGATGATGCCGCCGATGAAAAGCAGCAGTACTGGCTCCAGAAACGCGACGAGTGATTTGAGCGACACGTCGATTTCCTTCGTGTAGAAGTCCGAGAGAGTTTCGAGCACATCGCCCAGGTGTCCCGCGCGCTCGGATATGGCGATGAGGCTCGTGACCGTAACGGGAAAAAACGGTTCGCGCTTGAACGCTTCTCCGACGGTAAGCCCCTTCGCGATGCCGTCGCGACTGATTCGTTGCAGTGATTCCTGCAACCCGATATTGGTAACCGTCTGCGAGGTCACCTCGAGCGCCTCCGTGATGGGCATGCCCGCGGCGATGAGCGAGGATAAGATCGACGCGAAGCGCTGGAGCGCAACCTTCTTTATGACATCGCGCACCACCGGCAGCTCCGACAGGAGCGAGAGGAGGAACCGCCGGAACGTCGGAGCCATCCGGAACGCAAGTACGAACCCAACAATGCCGGCAACGAACAGTACGAGGAACAGTACGCCGTGAGCGGCGAAGAAAAGTCCGACGGTGAACACGATTCGTGAAAATGCCGGCGGCTCAAACCCGCCATCCTCAAAGACGTTCGCAATCTTCGGTAGCGCGAACATAACGATGAAGAAAAGAATGAGCATCGACCCACCCAAGAGAAGTGCGGGGTAGATGAGCGCGCCTCGAATCTGGTCCTTCAGCTCCTTCTGCTTCGTGAGTATCTGTGTCAGTTGGACAAACGTCTTCTCGAGATTACCCGAGGTCTCCCCCGCCCGAACGAGGTTCACGTAGACCGGACCAAACACTTTGCTGTAGTGGGCAAAGGTGCTCCAGAATGGATTCCCTTGTTCCAGTGATGCGCGGACCGCGGTCAAAATCTCCCGAACCGCCGGCTTTGCGAAATCCGCGATCAAGATATTGATGGCCTCGAGGAGCCCCGTGCCGATCTTCAGCATCAGCGCTAAATACTTCGAGATGAAGATCTGGTCCGTGACGGTCACCCGGCCGCTGGCGAGCGTGGAGAGGCGATGCGCTCGCTGCCCCTGGACGGTGACGGGTTTCCAGCCGTTCGTCGCGAGCACAGAGAGTACCTCGGCAACATCGCGGGCATCAAGCGTATCTTCGACGATGCTACCATCCTGCTTGGATGCGATGTAGTGGAAAATCATAGTAGTAACCTACAACCCACAACCTACGACTGACAACTGATAATGCGACCAACTTACCTTATGAATCCAATCGTTTCTTAAGCCCTCCTAATTGTCGTGAAATAGAGGCGAGTAATCGTTCAACTTTTTCGCACTCTGTTTTTGTTATGAACCCATTGTACTCTAAAGCGTCAATTGCCGCTAAAGTTTCGTATACCGACCCTAGTGAAATCTCGAGAAACCTATTCATCTCCTTGTCGGAGGATTTTCCCGACCCTTCTGCAATATTGAGCAGGATTGAAAGTGCGGAGCGAATGATCTGGCTACCAATCTCAAATCTGAATTCTTTCGGGAGTTTTCGAACAACAGACAATACAACACAAAAAAGCTCCTGGGCGTCCCGGTACACTTTCCAGTTTCTGAATCTAAACTGCTCCATTTGAGTAACCAACAACCCACAATTTACGACCCACAACGGCTACATGTTTCGTTTGTCGTCAATTTGTTTTCGGTCATCAACTGTAGGTTTCTGGTTGTTGTTGGTTGTAGGTTGTGGGTTGTTGGTTATTTTCCTAGGTTGTTGGTTTCTGACTGTCTTCGGTATCCGTTGTCGGTTGTAGGTTGTGAGTTGTTGGTTATTCCCGTACCACCCGGAACACCTCCTCCACAGTCGTGAGTCCCCGCGTCAGCTTCTCGACACCGTCTTCGAACATGGTCACCATGCCTGCCGCGCGAGCCGCCTGTCTGAGCGCATCCAAGCTGAACGAGGCGCCCATGATGAGCTGGCGAATCGGCTCGGTGACCTCCAATGCCTCGTAAATGCCAATTCGGCCCAGGTATCCGGTGAAGCCGCATGCGGCGCACCCCCGACCCCGATAGAAGGTCTTCGGTAGTCGAACCCGTTCGGGGTCGATGGCGAGGGCCCGAAACTCGCGGCGGACGCTTTCCACGACGTTCGTATCAGGAACGTACGACTCGACGCACGCGAGGTGTACCCGGCGTACCAGGCGCTGGGCGACGACCGTATTTAAGACCGCCGCGATAAGGAATGGTGGTACCCCCATGTCGGCAAGCCGAGGCACCGCGGTGGGGGCATCGTTCGTATGGAGCGACGAGAGCACGAGGTGGCCGGTCAGGGCCGCCTGCACGCCGATGTTTGCCGTTTCCCCATCCCGGATCTCACCGACCATGACGATGTTCGGGTCCTGCCGGAGAATTGCGCGGAGTCCCGAGGCGAAGGTGATGCCCGCGGCGACATTCACCTGCATCTGGTTCACATAGCGCATATCGTACTCGATCGGATCCTCGATGGTCACGATGTTCACCTCGGGCCGATTCAGGAGCGAGAGAATCGAATAGAGCGTCGTCGTCTTCCCCGATCCCGTTGGCCCCGTCACGAGCACCATGCCGTACGTCTTCGAAATCGCAGAACGGATGAGCGCCTCGTGACGCTCCGACAATCCAATTTCGGCGAGCGACAAGGGTTTCTGCGTAGCCGTGAGTAACCGAAACTCGACCTTCTCGCCATAGAAAGTCGGAATGACGGAGACGCGGACGTCAACGACGCTCTCACCGATGCGGTGGCGAAACCGCCCGTCCTGCGGGTGGGTGTGTTCATCCACCCGAAGATTTGCGAGTATCTTCACGCGAGCGATGATAGCGGCGTGCACCTCCTTCGGCATCCGGATTACTTCGTGGAGGATTCCGTCGATCCGGTACCGGACGAGTACCGCATCGTCCAATGACTCAAAGTGAATATCCGAAGCGCGAGATGACACGCCGTACGACAGCAAGTTCTCGAGAATCGCCACCACGGGGAGATCCTCCGCGGCCTTCGCGGGATCGCCGTGCGCCTTTGAGCGCAGTGATTCCTGGACGCTCCGCTCAATGACCGCTTTGAAATCCTCCGTGAGCCGCTGCTCATAGAGCGAGTACCCGCGCGAAAGGTCGTCCGGCGAGGCGAGGTAGGGCACAATCCGTGCCTGGAGCCGGAGCGCGAGAAAATCGATCGTCTCGAGATTGGTGGGATCCTCCATTGCCACCATGAGGAGCCCTTCATCAGTTCGTCCGAAAATGATGCAATGGCGCTGGCGCGCGATATCCTCGGGAAGCAACCGCAATGCGTTCTCGTCGATGCGCGCGGTGGTAAAATCGATTCGCGGCACCCCGAGCGCCTTTGCAATAATCGTCAAAAGGTACTCGGAATTCACGAGTCCCCGAAACACCAGGAGGTCCGCGACGTCCTGGCGCTTCAGTGCCGCCTCCTCCTCCACAGAGGCGAACGTCTTCTCGTCGAGAATCCCTTCGCGGACGAGGAGGTCACGGAGCGTTTGCGGCGGGAGCTTGATCATGGCGGAACGTCAGGTTTATTTTACCCTGTTAGAGTTTTGCATACAATTTACCCACTTCGTATCTTGTTGGTACTGGAACAGGAATGCACGTGGTGAGTAGCGTGTACGTGCAAAACTCTAACAGGGTGAACCGCATCGGGCGCCAATATGCCGACGTGCCACGTCGGGAAATTCCCGACGTGGCACGT
>JAUSKB010000003.1 GCA_030647415.1 bacterium | reverse complement strand
ACTTTTTCGGTGTTTTGGCTCGATAAAGAAACTTTTTGAAGATAAGAAGTGATTTGCTTGGTTAGTGCGTCCTCGCGGAGATAATGCTTTTCTTGGCAAGGTCCTTTCTTGCGGGTACAGCGATAATAGTGATGACCTTTCTGTTTTTCAGCAGTAATACTTGCTCCGCACGAAGCGCATTTCAAAAGGCCAAGAAAAGCAAAATTGTTTTTGTGTATTTCATGAACTCTGCCACGCTTCGCCATCACTTCTTGGCAAGTGTCAAAAAGTTTCTTTGAAATTAATGGCTCGTGCTTTCCCTCATGAATTTCCCCACCATATTTCATCAGACCAATATAGAAAATATTTCGTAGAATACTTTGCACATTACTCAACGCTATCTCTTTGCCAAGGTTGCCACGCAAACCCTTTTCTTTGCACCAATTTGCGAGTGAGTGAAGCGTAAATGCTCCGGTGGCGTACATTTCAAACAACTTTCTTACTTTCATAGCTTTCTCGCTATCAACATCAATACCGCGCGTTTTGGCGTTGTTTAGATAGCCAACCGGAGCCCAGCCGGGCCAGACGCCATTCCTGATTTTTTGTCGTAGTCCTCTTTTCACATTCTCTCGCAAATTATCTACAAAATATTTTGACTGACCAAAAGCGATATTAAGCATAAATAAACCTTGTGGTGTTGCTTCAAACCAAAAGGTGGGAAATTTGAGGGACTTAATCAAGCCGCGATCTACAAAGTGAATTATTTTACCGCCGTCCACAGAATTGCGCGCAAGGCGGTCTGGGTGCCAAGAAATAATTCCGTCTGCTTTTCCTCTCTCAATCAATGACAACATTTCTGCGAATTTAATTCGCCCGGGTTCTTTTGCGGTTTTCGCCTCGCAGAACGAGGCGACAATTTCAAGTTTTTCTTTGGTGGCATACTCTTGCAACTCTACGAGTTGCGCTTCAATCGAAAGCACTTGCCTATCGTCCTCTTCTGTTGATTTACGAGCGTAAAGTATATATTTCATAAGTTTTAGAAATTAAGGATTAAAAAAATTTCTTCCCCCAAAATACGAAATCGTGAATTCGTTTTTACCCCCAAAATTGAATACAAATTAGTCGCCGAGCAAAGCGAGGCGAGCCTTTCAAACTTGCAATTTCCTTTCTGGTGCAGTATTCTTGAATTAGTCCGAACGCATTTTTCCGGAAAATTCCCCCCGCGGAAAGGCGGCGAAGCCGCACCGATTAAAACCGCAAAAGAACCCGGAGAAAAACATCGGCTCGAACCATATTTTAATTTTGGGGGAAGAAAATTTTTTAATCCGAAGAGCTAAGAAATTATAAACCGCAATACTGAGGATTTTTTGTTGCCATTGACTTGTAGACCGTAATATGCTATGTTCTATTCGGCCTAGTAAATGAGCCTTTCGGCTCATTGGCACATTCCCAAACCAGAAAGAAGGAGGTAAACCATGCCTGTCGGTGGCAGAATGACAATTACGGCGTTCGACGGAAGCAAGAAAGGTTCCTGGGTGTTCGCGGACATCAATGGTGTCTTCTACACCTGGGGCGCAATGATGGCGGCCGTGCTCGGACTCACCGGTATTGTATACGGTGTTTCGGGTATCATGCTCCTTGCTCCGTTCGCGTTCATCGCCGACCTCATCAAGGAACGGTGGGGCGTCGACTGGATGTTCGGCAGTATCATCGCTCTCACGCTCTTGCCGCCTTTCATCTTCGTCTTCGTGCTCCGCCACAACTTCACAGTCGTAGGCCCGCGACGACAGTTCCGGTACATCTGTCGCTGGTTCTGACGCTGATGAGCCCGAAGCCGTAGTTCCACGAGCCCCTGGCGTACGCGCCCGGGGCTCATCTTTTTCTAAAATTGAAATCATTGGCATAATTTTATAAATTCGTTATTCTTTATGTATTCGCTCCATGAATTCTTGGATTTAATGCCGCCAAAGAAAAACTTGAAATTATCAGCGGTGCGGCTCCGCCGCCTTTCCGAATTTTCGCGGGGGGAATTTTCCGGAAAAATGCGTTCGGACTAATTCAAGAATACTGCACAGAGCAAAATTCGTCGGGGCCAAGCTGGGGACACGGGTTCGATTCCCGTATCCCGCACCAAAAACATATATGCCAGGGTTAACTCTGGCATATATGTTTTCTGTATAGGGGTAGGGAATCGAACGAGTGGAGGGGGTCGGGGAACCACGATTGGTTCCCCGTGTCGGAGATCATTCAGAACCGGGGGTTCTGAAAAGCGAGCGGAGCGAGCGCGTGAGATTCCCGTATCCCGCACCAGAAATTAGTTTATCCGCCAACAGCTATGCAGTTTGGCGGACCCGCCACAATGCGAAGCTTTGGGCGGGGTGGTAGTACACCAGCTTCCCAAGCAGGGGGCACCAGTTCGATTCTGGTATCCCGCACAGAACACAGGAACGCTGGCTGTATGCCAGCGTTCCTGTGTTGATATAATATAAATATGCTCACCACTCCGGGTAGATGGCTCACCGAGACGCACGACAAGTTGCGGCTCTGGAAGGACCGGGGATTCCGGCGTTTCGTGGACGCACTACCTCCCTGGCTCACGCCGAACCACGTGACCTGGTTTCGGACGGCGGTCATGCTTGCCTGGTTCCCGTTCGCCCTATTCGAGCCGTCGCTCTGGCAGATAGCCGTGTACGCGTTTATCTACCTCCTTGACCTCGTGGACGGTGCCGTGGCGCGGTTCCGCGATCGCGTGACGCCGTGGGGGTCGTGTCTCGACCACGTGAGCGACAAGTTCGCGAACATCGCCGTCCTCCTCGCGATCTATGGGGCGACCGGGTACCAGTTCGGTTTCCTCGTGCCGTTCATGGTGTGGGATATAGTGATGGCGGTCGTCGTGGCGCTTGAGGTGGGGACGGGGTCGAAGACGCTCGCATACCTGCGCTCGCCCCTTGAGTTCGCGGTGAAGACGGCGCTGTGGGCATCGCTCCTCTTCATCGTTCTGCCGACGCTTTGAGCTCTTCCGCTGGAAAACGAGTTCGAGTGTTGTATAATAAGCATATTAGGGGCGTGGAATCAGAGTTTATGCCACAGACCATTCCGGTGCAGGAGTTGCAGAAGATACTTGACGGATTCGTTGAGGAGACCGAGGCGCTTCGTCGGGTGCACGAGGAAAATATTCGCGGCATCGTCCGGCGGGTTGAAGGGCGTCGCCGCGAGGAGCTGCTACGCGACATTGCTTTCGAGGAGCGGGATGAGTAACTATAATTCTATGCCTATGAAAGAACCAGGTATGCCGCAGATTCAAGAGCCGGGAGAGGACAACAGGCCCGTGGAGGGCACTGTCGTCGATTGGTCGGTGATGCCCCGGTGGAAAACCGCGCAGGAACAGCGGCGCATTACTGACGAGTCGCTCGAAGAAGCGGAGAGAGACAGGAAGCCGCCACCGACGAACGGCGAGGAATTCGCGCCCGACGAGGTACTAAAGCCCCCGGAGGTAGCCGAGGGTATCATGGAGGACGTGTTCAGGCGTGAAGTGGAAGAAGCAGAGCAGGCAGCTGCTGCCGGCGCTCGTCGGGTGTTCGATGCGGGCGGTAATGCCGAGGAGGTTCACGAGGCGAAGGAGGCCGGCGAAACGTTTCTGAGTAAATTTGGCGTACTTGTTCGAAAGACGGTGAAAGAAGCGGCGGCGGAGACCGGGGCGGTCGTTAGTGAGATTTTTTTGCCGGTGACGAAAGCGGCGAACTGGGTCGCTGACAATCTCATGAAAAAGCAGTGGTGGAAGGAGGAGGATTGGAGCCTGCCGGATGAGATTCGAACGACAAACGAGGCACGGATAAACGAGAAATACGCGAAATATCAGGAGGAAGAGGCGAGGCGCGAAAGAACAGAAACCGCAAAGCCGGCGACGGTCGTTGCTAAAATTGCCGCGACGAATGTACCCGCCCCGATGCCGCCCGCCGAATCACACTACCGTAACCAACTTCGTGAGAACCTCGATGTGCAGTTGCGGACGCTTGCGCGGACGACCGATAACCCCGAAGAGCAGCAAAAACTTAGTGAGAAGATAACCGAACTTGAGGCGGCGATTCTGGCGGAGGGTGGTGAAGGTTCGAATAAAGCTGAAAAATCAGGAACTACCGCGCCCATCCCGGAGACCCCGTACCTTGCTCAGCTCCGAGAGAATCTCGATATGCAGCGACGGACGCTCGCGCGAATTACGGACAACCCAGAAGAGCGGGCGCGCGTCGAAACAAAAATCGAGGAGTTGCGGCAGGCAATCCAACAGGAGGCCGGGGGGCGTCCTCGTGTCCGCGGAGGGTGCCACCCTCGACAATGTCGAGCGGGAACTTTTTACGCTTGAGCGGCAGAGGAAGGCCACAAAGAACTCCAGAGAACGCGCCGGCATTGAGGCACAGCTCGTCGCGCTTGAGCAAAAGCGAGAGGAGCTCCGCGCGGTGGGCGTTCCTTCAGAATCACCGCAATCACCGGAGCCCCAGGAATCACAGGAGCCGGGAGGCGCCAAATCTGCCCAGGCGGAACAGGTGCCGGTGATGCCGCTCGAGGAAGCGCGGGCGGAATTCGAGCATGCCGCCGCGCGGTACGATTCCTTGAGCGGGAGCGAGGGCGTGTTTGGGAAGGGGCGGGCGGAAATCGCGCTCGCCGCGTACTTGAACGCGATAGATCGAGGAGCCACGGAGCTGCGGGCGGAGAGGAAGTCGAAGGAGGCGGACCGGCTTGAACAAGAGGAGTTCATGGTACTCAGCAGGTACGAGGCCGAACAGTTCGCTGCCTACCGGGTTTTCAAGCATCGGTCGAAAGGCGCGAATAAGGTCCCTGTGGCGGCAACATCCGCCGGTGCACCAGCTCCCGAGTGGACAGCGGAGACCGCGAAAACATCCGAGCAGGGGCAGAATGAGCTGCAGCAAGCGACCGCGTCGCTCGTTGATGCCGCAGTGGTATGGGAAAAAACCAAGGAAAACGATAGCCGCCGTTCTGAACGAGCGACACGGGTGAATGAGGCGCTCGCAAAATATCTCACACTATTGACGGAAAGAATCGATGCCGATGTTGCAATGAAGCGGCAGGAGCTTGCGGGGAAGGACATCGCCGGCGCGGCTGCAGGGAAATCGCTCAAGGAGTTCTATGAAGATAAAATTGAGCGGGGATTCATACACAAGAACAATGAAATGTTGAAAAACCTTGGGATTACAGGGGTAAAAAAATTTCCAGCGCTCAAATCCTTTCTGACACATGTATTGGATGTGGAACGCTCTCTTGATAAGTCTCTGTGAGTTACGCGAATTCCACCTCTCGACGTATGCCAGAGTTATTGCAACAGCTTTTTACCGTTGCGGAGTATATCGAGCTCCTGAACACCTTCCTGAAACGGGAGGTGGTTCGGCTTTCGGGCGAGGTGACGCAGGTGCAGCGGGCGGCCTCCGGCCACGTGTATTTCACCGTGAAGGACCCGAAGGAGCAGGCGACCCTCTCGGCGGTCATCTGGAAGTTCAGCTATCTCCGGTGCGGTGTCACGCTCGAGCAGGGGATGCAGGTGATTCTCACCGGCACGCCGAGCGTTTATGCGCCAACCGGACGCCTCTCGTTTGTCGCGGACACCGTGGAGCTCACGGGCGAGGGAGCGCTCAAAAATGCCTACGACGAGCTGAAAAAGAAGCTTACCGGTGAGGGTCTTTTTGCCCCGGAGCGGAAGCGCCAGGTGCCGGAGCTTGCCCGCACGATTGGCGTCGTGACCTCCCGTGAGGGGGCTGTCATCCACGACTTCTTTAACAATCTCGGAAAGTACGGGTATGACGTCCGGCTTGCGGACGCCCGCGTCGAGGGTCAGCAGGCGGTGGGGCCGCTCCTCGAGGCACTTGAGACCTTGCGGCACGAACCCATCGAGGCGCTCGTGGTCATTCGCGGCGGTGGCTCGCTTGAATCGCTGCAGGCGTTCAATAACGAAATGCTGGTTCGCGCGCTCGTCTCCTTCCCCGTGCCGGTCATCGCGGGCATCGGCCACGACCAGGACGTGCCGCTCGCCGCGCTCGCGGCGGACGCGACAGTATCGACCCCGACGGCGGCCGCCCATCTCCTGAATCGCTCGTGGGACGAGGCGCACGCCAAGCTGCGCCAGGTTCCCTATCTCGTCGAACGCGTGGGCCGGGAGCTCTCGCGCATCCAGACTGACCTCACCCTCGCATGGGAGTCGATCGTGGACCACACGGCGGATGCCATCCGGCGCACGGGGGAGCTCTTTGCAACCGCCGAGCGGACCATCCGGCTCTCGAACCCGGAGCGGCAGCTCCACCTTGGCTACGCCATCGCGCGGAAAGGAGGAAAGGTGGTAAAATCAACGCGTGGTGTCGTGCCAGGAGACGAGCTCGCCATCCAACTTTCCGACGGCACTGTGGACGCCAGCGTTACACCACCTCTTATTAAAGACCTCGTAGGTCATTAAATAAGAAGAAGTCGAACTTCCCTAAGTATTGTGTATCGTGAATTTAAATAACCATGGCTATATCTAAAGAAAAATCATTCAAGGAGCACCTGAAGGAGATTGCGGGCATCCTCGAGTGGTTCGACGCGCAGGAGGAGCTGGACGTCGAGGAGGCGCTCGCGAAGGTGGAACAGGCCGCGGACCTCATCAAGCGGAGCCGGGCGCGCCTTGCGGAGATTGAGAACACCTTCACGGAAGTGAAGAGGAAGGTGGGGGACGAGAAATAAGGGACGAGCGGCGAGTAAAACTTATCTACTGAACCGATGTGAATTTCCGAGGTTCTACCTTTTTGGAAATATGTATTGCTAAGATAACTCAACGGCCGTGGTGTTATTTTAGCAAGTGGGTCATAGTGATCATTGAAATAGTGTGCCCCCTCATAGCAAAACCCCTCAGCCTTTGTTGGTTGAGGGGATAGCATTTGCATATAGCTCATACTGGGGTGCTATGCTACAGCATAGCACCTCTAACCTTCCGCTCTATTCGCCGAAGAACCAGAGGGGGCGGATACCCATCTTGATCCAGACGCTCACTGCATGATCCAGGAACTTGGTCATGCCCTCGAATATCTGAATTTCCGGCTGGTAGTTCAGAGTAAGAGTCAATCTGAAAGGCACCACCGCTCTGAAGTATCCCGTGATCCCAGCCCCCGCGAACGGGTACTGCTTCGTTCGGAACGGCGCCACGTTTTCATTCTTATCGGTTCGCTGGAACCAGGAGTGGCCCAGTGCGACGGTGAAGTCGACACCACTCACCTTGTCTCCCGACAATCGGAATGACGTTAGGGAGTAGATTGTGGAACCCCCCTGCCTAGTATACGAGCCGAGGCCCATATATCCGAACTCCTGTGACATCCCTTTAGAGTCTTGGAAGAAAACCCCCCCATTGATTCCGCGAAGTGTCTCAGATCCGGTGCTCCGACCTATGACCCCGCCGCCCACTGTGAGCGAGGAGAGGACGTTTGACAGGAGCGATGGCCGATTCGCAGCCGCAACTGAGTCGCGTATGCGGCGCGCGTTCAATGAATCGATGTCGGCTTGCATTGCCGCGAGTTTCGGATTCTCAGCGACTGGCGCGGGAGGTGTGACAGGGAGTAGCCGTGGTGTGAACGTCACCTTGACCGCGAGGATGCCGCGGAAGTTTGATCCCGTGATAGGATCGAGAACTTCAGCAACACGACCCGCTTTGCGTGCGAACTGCGCCATATCTTCCGGCCGAACTCCGCCGAGGCCGAATTGTAGCCGCGCATCCGACTTCCCTTTGAATATGGGATCGGTATCCGTCGCACCCGCGAGATACAATTTTTGCAAGCGAGTGGTGTCGGTCCCTGACACCATGAATTCGAACCGTTCCCGCTGCTTCAGAAGGTCCTTTTCCCCAGAACCTCCCGAGGTATTTCTGAATGTCCAGACGGTTGTTACTGTAGCAATGGTATCTCGGCCATCGTCGCGCAGATCAGAAGTGACCGCGTCTCTGAAAACCGCGATTGCATCCTTGCCAACCGCCTTCGCCTTCCGCTTCTGGGCGAACCCAGAAGAAAAAATAAAGGCAAAAACGAGAAATAAGATTGTGAATCGTTTCAACGGAGTATCTCCTTATGATTGTGGATACGCGGCCAAGCGACCCACATATGTTAATTTGCCCCGTGGCCAGGCAGGGGAGTACGGATAAAGCGTGTGCACACTTCCCGTATCCGCCTGCCTCGGGGGACAGCCCTCTAGCTATCAGTTTTCTGTCCATAGTATATCACATGACTATATCCACGTCAAGTACCGTCAAATTGGAGAATAATAGCAAAACCCCGGCATTTCACCGGGGTTGTTGGAGCTAATTCTGGTTTGCAGCGTCAGTTGGCTTCCCCTCGATCTGCAGTATTGTCGTAGATCCCTTTCGGCTCTGGAGCTGTTTAATAATGACCCAGAGCTTCTCATTTTCTGCTTGAAGCGCGCGGATTTGCGTCCGCAGATCCCCGTCGTCGTACCTAATGACCGACGTGGCGGGCACCTGTGTTTGTGCCTGTACTGGTGGTGCGTTTCCGGCACTTTTTAGCGCTTGGTTTGCCCTCGCAAGGGCATCCTTCGCTGTTTGTCGCGCTTCCGCATCAACTCCGCCGACACGGATGATTTTCCCTTTTGATTTCGTCAGTGTTGCTGTCAGCGTCGAATCGCGTTTCCAGCTCGCCTGTGCCGAATCTTCAAGCGCCTTTATATCACCCTGTAGCTGACTCAGCGAGTTACTGACATCAGCTTTGAGGGCGTAGTCGTTTAGGATTTCCCACGGCCTCCAGAGCCATAGGAGTGCGGCGATGACAATAATCACAACAAGTTCCCCCATCACCAAACTCCTGTTTCCTTTCTCCATCTCTTCCTCCTAAAGAATTGTGAAATTGATTGATAGTGTTGTGGAGAGATACCACTTCTCCATAATCACGAGCGACCCTGATCGCTCGAAATCCAGCAGTGCAGTCCCACCCGGCGCAATCACTATTTCGGCGCGGCGGGAACCGATCTTAAACGCGGATGCAAGACCCATGTAGAGCCCCCCGTACCACTCGGTACGTTTTATGGGGAATAAGTCGTAGTTCTTCCTGGCGAGCACATTAGATCCGACAGCGAGCCATAACTGGATGTCGTCACCCCCGCTGTTCAACAGGTGGCGATACTCAATGAACCCACCGGCACCTTCAATGCTCGCCCTGCCAACAAATCCCCCAATGTGGAGTCGGTTGTTTTCTCCAACCAGAGGAAAACTTAACTTCAGTCCGAAAGTCCCGAAGTCCGGTACATCGCCACCAATCGTGGTGGTGTAGTACCCCAGGAGCAATCGAACCTTTTCCTGTGGCGGAATTGACACGATCGCCTTCAGCGTGTCCTGCCCTTCATTCTCGAATGTCACCTCCTGCGCAGCGGCAAGCGGCGGAATCGAGACGGAAAGGAATACGAGCGTTATCCATGCTCGTTGCACGATTTTCAGCATTACCCTCTCCTTCCATGTATGTGCTTGTGAATTTGTGAATCTGCAACTGATACATTAGTAGTATTCTGTCGGGTAGTCAATACCTGACTACTCTTATATGCAGTTGTCTTATATCTCCCGTATACAGTTTCACGTTCCCCGCGTTCTCTTTCGATGTAGCCACCACGCGCCGTATGCAAGCGCGAGAAGCCCGAGGTTCGGGAACCAGATCAATGGGTCGCTCCATGGGATGCCGTTTACACGGAGGTCGGCGAGCGGCCAGAGGAATGGGGTGGGGAAGAAGGCGGCGCCGTGTGTGGGAATGTCTACCAGTATGTGGAGGGGCCAGGCGAGCATGACGAAGGGGAGCTTTTTGTGGGCAAACCACATGATGCCGATGACGGCCGCCGCAATCACCAAACTGTGGGTGATGCTGTAGAGGGCATGTATGTATGCGGGAATGGTCGAAGGATCCGGCGGTCCGCCGGAGAAATTGGGACGGACACCGAATCCAAGAATATTCTGGGTGAAGAGTAGGCCGAACGAGAGCGCGTCGGGCGCGATGCCGAACGCGAATGCGCTCCAGTATTTTTTGGGGTTCGAGCGGCCGAATGCAATGCCGCCCCAGAGCCCGTGAGAGAGGATATCCATGTTATCCCAAACGGTCGGAGGCGAGGAAGGTACGGAGGCCGCAGAGCCAGAGCGTTATGGCACGAGAGAGGGGAAATATCGAAATCAGATACCGGAGCTCCACGAGGCCCTTGAACGCCCACGCAGCTTTGCCGCGAATGATGAATGGACCGATGTGCGCGATGGCGTACTTACCGCCGATTGGCAGGATGTATGGGTACGGGTGGAGGCGAAACGGCCGCCGATGTGGTTTCCGCACGTCCTCATCGGCGGCAATCGCCTCGAGGATGTTGTGTGCCGCGACAGCGCCCTGGTTGGCGGCGACGGGGGCGGTTTGGGGCGCGGCATGGTCCGTAGTGGTATCCCGATACCAACTCGCGTCTCCCGCGATGTAGATACGGTGTGAGAATGGGGATTCCGCCGGGCTACCCCCAAGCGTTTCCGAAACTGCGACCCTGCCCCGCGGGCTGCGCGAAAATGGCAGCCCGTCGGCCGCTCGGACGCCCTGCACGCCGGCGGTCCAAACACACAGGTCTGCGGGCATGACTTCGCTGGACGCAATGGTGACGGCATTTGCGGTGACGCTGGTGACGGGTGTGCCGGTGCGGACCTCGATGTCGAGCGCTCGGAGGCGTCGGGTTGCGGCGGCGACGATCTTTGGGTGAAATCCGTTCAGGATGGTTTCTCCCCACTCCACGAGCCGAATATGGACGTCTGGAATTTTCTCCGCGGTGAGGCGCAGCTCATCGGTCCACGCGCGGAGTTCGCCCGCGAGTTCCACGCCGGTAGGACCACCGCCGGCGACCACGATGTCGATGTCGTCGGGTGTGGCGTGCCACCGTGCGACGACCGCGTCACGGATGCGGATGGCGTCCGCGACGGTCTTCAGGGGCAGTGCGTACTCTCGGATTCCGGGTATGCCGAAGTCTGCGGTCTCCGAACCGAGTGCAAAGAGCACGTAGTCGAAATGAACCTCTTTTCCGGTGACCCGTATGACTCGTTCATCGAGCGAAATGGCATCCACGTTTCCGACGAGGACGGCAATGCCGGTGCCGCGAAGCAGGTTTGCGAAGGGATATGCGGTGAGCGACTGTAGGGCGGAGCAGGTCGCGAGTCCATCCGTCGTCGTTGCAACCTCGTAGAGGAGGGGCGTGAAGGTGTGGAACTGGTTCCGGTCGATGAGCATGACCGTGTACCGGTCGGTGAGCTTGAGTTTCCGGATGCCCCGGCCGAGGTCGAGCGCCGCGCGGAGCCCCGCAAACCCCCCGCCGAGGACCACAATATTGCCTGGTGTTATGCGCATCACTCTTATAGTACAATAAACTCGTTTGATTCTAACGGGATTCACCCCGTTAGAGATATCATGTGTACCATCAAACACACAGTTGCAAAATTCCGAGTTTAGTGCCTGGTCGAATGTGTATGAAACGAAATCTCTAACGGGGTGAAACTTCTTTCGAAGCTTGACCCCAGGCGGCTCAACGGGAAAACCGTGCTCCTGCGCATTGATTTGAACGTCGAACCGGGGATGCCCATTGACAGCTACCGGGTGGCGGGCGTGCTTCCGACTATCAAGCTGCTCCGGAAGGCCGGTGCGACGGTGGTCATTCTTTCCCATCGCGGCAGGCCGACGCTCCCGCCGGACAAGAAGCGCACCGGACGAAGCGCCGACTGGACGCAGTTCTCGGAGAACCGCGGGTTGAGCCTGCGGCCGTTTGCGACCCTTCTTTCGACGAAGTTGAGTTCGCCGGTCCGGTTCCTCGCTTACGAGGAGATGCACTCGCACAAGCTTCGGGAACAGGTTCGGATTAAAGGCGGCGTCGTATTGTTTGAAAACCTCCGGTTCCATCCCGGTGAGGAGCGCGACGATGCGAAATTCGCAAAATTCCTCGCGAAGCTTGGTGACCTGTATGTGAATGACGCCTTCGCGGTGTCGCATCGCGCGAACGCCTCAGTGCACGCGCTCACAAAACTCCTACCATCATATGCCGGTCTCCGCCTCGAGCGAGAGCTTGCCGCACTTGCCGCAGTGCTTGGGCGGGTGGTGCACCCGGTCACGCTCATTATCGGCGGCGCGAAGGTAGCCGATAAAATCGGTATGGTGGAGCGGTTCGGGAAAACAGCAGACCATATCCTCCTTGCCGGCGGTCCCGCGAACACCTTCTTTTCCGCCTCGAAGCTACCTGTCGGGGATTCGGTGGTGGACGTTGAATCACTCCCGTTTGCGAAGAAAAACCTCAAGAATCCGAAGGTGGTCCTGCCGGTGGACGTGAAGGTGCACGCACGGCGGATTCTCGACGTGGGGGAGCGCACGGTGGCGCTGTTCGCCGAAATCGTCGAGCGGTCGGGGACCATCGTCTGGAACGGCCCGCTGGGACTTTTCGAGCAGCGCACCTACGCCCACGGCACCATGGGGCTCTGGCAGGCCATCGCGCGGAACCGGAAGGCGGTCACGGTCGTGGGCGGTGGCGAAACGATCGCCTCGCTCGCACTCGTGCCAGATTTGAAGCTCCCGCAAAATGTTTTCCTCTCGACCGGCGGCGGCGCGATGCTGGAGTTTCTCGCGGGGAAAAAGCTCCCTGGGATTCAGGCGTTGAAATAATTTATGAAGACTGAGATGGGGGAATATATCGTGGGGGCATACTTAAAAGAGAAAAAAGATTGTCATTTCGTTATTTACAATGTGCATCCGCCAGTCGGCGGCCTAGAAGGATTAGGAGAATTAGATGTTGTTGGTTTAGATTTGAAAAAAGATGTCGCATATCTTTGTGAGGTTACTACGCATATACAAGGACTATTGTATGGGACACCGAAGAAAACAATTTGTAAGGTTAAAGAGAAGTATAGCAGGCAAAAAGATTATGCGAAGAAATATCTGAAGCAGTTTAAGACCCAATTTTTTATGCTCTGGTCACCTGTTGTGAGTAGTAGAGAGGTACTTCAGGGGATTAAGAAAATTAAAGGATTGGAATTGATAATTAATAAGGACTATGCAAGATGTATTGAAGAATTAAAGAGCGAGGCGAAAAAGAAAACTAACAACACCGGAAACCCATTTTTTCGGACCCTTCAGATTTTGGAAAGATTAAAAAAATGAAATCCATACTCGTCATCTACCACAAGGACTGCCCGGACGGGTTCGGGGCGGCGTGGGCCGCATGGCGGAAGTTCGGGTCGCGGGCGGAGTACGTCGGCATGGAGCCGCGCGGCGTGCCGAAGGTCCCGTTTCGGAATCGGACGGTGTATGTGGTGGACAATAGTTTTACGAAAAAGGATGTGAAACGCATTGAGCGGGTCGCAAGGCGGCTCGTCGTCATTGACCACCACGAATCCTCGGCGGCGGACGTTAGGAGCGCGAAAGAGCACGTGTTCGACCTCGCGCACGCCGGGTCAGTGCTCGCCTGGCGGTACTTCCATCTTGGTGCGCCGATACCTCGCCTCCTCACCTACGTCGAGGACGTTGACCTATGGCGGTTCAAGCTCCCGAACGTTCACGCCATCACGAACGCGGTCTATATGGAGCCGTTCACGTTCGCGAGCTGGAGCCGCATCGCCCGCGCGCTCGAAACCGCGAGGGGGCGTGCCGCCTTCATTATGAAGGGAAACGTGGTGCGGGCATATAAAGATGAATTGGTCATGAAGGTCATCGAGAAGGCGGAGCCGGTGCGGTTTGCCGGGCATACGGTACTTGCGGTGAATTCATCTTTGAAACAACTCACCTCGAATGTCGGCCATGAGCTTTGTCTTCGAAAACCCCCGTTTTCCATCGTGTGGTATGTGGAACGCGGAGAATTAAACGTTTCCTTTCGCGCTGACGGGAAGGTGAACACCTCGAAAATTGCCTCGAAGTATGGTGGTGGAGGCCACCCGAACTCCTCTGGCTTCAGAATCCTGTTCACCGGGAAGTTTCCGTGGAAGCCGGTGTAATCCAATAATTTATCGAAGTCGGACTTCGATGAATTATATTCGGCGGAAATAGTATGAACAAGAAACTGATTATTTTTACTGACGGAGGTGCCCGCGGGAATCCGGGGCCGGCGGCCATCGGGGTCGTGTTCGGAGAACCGCTTAACAAGACCTACGGCGAGCAGGTCGGCAGTGCGACGAACAACGTCGCGGAGTATCGCGCGCTTATCTTCGCGCTCAAAAAGGCGAAGCAGCTCTTGGGAAAGAAGCAAGCTAGGGAAACAGCCATCGAGGTCCGGTCGGACAGCGAACTGGTGGTGAAGCAACAGCGCGGGGAGTACCAGGTGAAGGACGCGGGGCTTGCGCCGCTCTTCATCGAGGTTTGGAATCTGCGCCAGGAGTTCAAGTCCGTCTTGTTCACCATCGTGCGACGGGAGGAGAACCGAGAAGCGGATGCGCTGGTGAACCGGGCGCTCGACACGCTACTCTAGACATGGTCGCGATTCACGAGTTTCCACCACGGGAGCAGGGAAAAGAGCCGCGAAAGGCCTTTTTGCCGGTTGAGGCGCGCGATTCGGATGAGCGCGCGGATCTGCAACTTCTCCGTGCCCGTCTTTTGGATGCCGCGGGAACCAAGAGTCAGGACGCACTTAGGGCAGCAAAGCAGGCGTACGAGGCGCGGTTTCCCGACGAACACGAAGCAATCGAGACGCTATTCGGCGTGGTCAATTTTCTGGATACCCAGAAAACGATTGAGGAGCTACGGGCACGCGACGGCAGGGCGCCCCAGGAACTCTGGCACAGTTTGACGGAATACAACTTCACGCTCACACACTTTGTGGAAACGAACGGCGAGAACCGAATTTTCCTTGATTCGTTCTGGCGGCTGTTTGAGGATATCGGGGAGCGATGGGGAGGGAGGGGCGGCGTAGAAACGGTCAAAAAATTGCACGCGGGCACGGTGGTGCAGGCTGGCGTTTCGCACGCATTCAAGCGGGCGTTTTACGAAAATGTGAAGTCGTCGCTTCCCGATGAAGACATGCGGCGTGCGACGGACCTCTGGGTGGAAGGCCGTCCCGTGCAAATCAAGGGAGCGAAGCGGGACAAACCGGAATTTATCGAGGTTGATACGATGACGTACCCGGCGACTGTGGTACGCGACGGGAACCAGGAATTGCTTTTCACCGCGCACCGTGACGAGAAGCTGGACTGGTTGAGTCTGAACGTGAAGCGCTACAGTGAGCGGATTGGCCGGGGGATGAAGGCGTATTTTGTCGTGGTACCCTACCGTATGGTCGACTGGGTGACCGGCGAACCGACCGAAGAGCTCATTGAGTATTTCCGGGCGCATGCGCCGGTCGGGTCCGTGTCGGAGAAACGGCGAGAGGCTGCCTAACTTTGCCCATTTTTGCATAGTGCCCTCGAAACATTCGGGGGCTTGCGGTCCCTTGACGGAAGGTGCTAGATTCCGTCTTAGAGAGATTATTCACAATAATGGAGGAATTATGGATGAGCAATCCGTTGCTCGTATAAAAGAACAAGCTGAAAAGCTTAAAGTCGCGGTCGCTTCGATTTCGGGTGAGGTGAAGATCCTTATCACCGCAATTGATTTCGACGCGATTGCGAGCGCAATGCTCTTTAGGCGGATTCTCCGCCGGTGGCTTACCACAGAGAAGGTAGGGGTGTATTTTGCGGGAAGCGACGACACACCGCAGATTCGCACGGGGATTCGAACGCTGGGGCTCGGCGGGGTGCTCAAGTCAATCGCTGATGAGCGCGCCGAAGATCTCGGTCCGGTGATTCTCGTCGACTCGAGCCGGCACCATGACGACCGGGCGGGGAAGCGGTTTACGCCGGTTGCCGCCATCGATCATCATCCTGATGCGGAACTCCCCGAGGGAGCCTTCCTCTGGTACGACGGCGTCGGCGCATGCACGACAATTCTTTCGGAGCTGTACCGGGTGCTTGAGCTTCCGACTCCGGACGATACCGAATGGCAGCGCATGGCGACGCTCGCTGCCGCGGGCATCGCGATTGACACGCTGCAATTTACCCGCGGCGGATGGACGCGGCGCGACCTCGAAGCGTGGGAGTGGTTCATGCGATACGCGAACCCGTCCTGGTATCAGGACGTCATGAACTTCAACCTGCCGCTTCGATTTTCGGAACTCACGGCACAGGCGAACGATATCCATCGCTGGCTCGTACGCGACACGCTCTTGGTGGTTCAAGTGGACATGGTCCGTGAGGAGGAACTTGATTTCCTCTCTATGATCGCGGACCAGCTGGTTCGCCTCGAGAACTTCGGGACGATTGTCATCTGGGCGCCCGTGGTCGGCATCGGCATCGCGGGCAAGGTTCGTTCAGATAAACAGACAGAAGATCTGAATGGACTTATCGCTAGGATATCGAGTTCCGGCGGCTCGCGGAGCGAGGAGGGAGACGCGGTCGCGGCTGGCGGATTCGTGTTGCGATTGCCCTCGGTGGCGTTGCCGGTAGTGGGTGCGCCGGAAACCATCGCGTGGTTCTCTGTGTGCATATCGAGAGCACTCGACCTCGCGCCGTTTCGGAATGGGAAGTAATTTCATGCCGCTCCGACCTTGGTCGGGGCGGCTTTTCCTTTTCGTGAAAATATGGCATAATGCCCCCGGAGTACGCTATGCGACAGCTCTTTTCGGAAACGTTAGGAGAGGAAAGTCCGGACACTCACGAATTTTGTCTCCGAGTATTCGAGGAGCTACAAAATTCAGTGTCCTGAGCGCAGCGAAGGATAATCCCTCGCTATCGCTCGGGATGCTCGAATTTGTAGTCTCGCTCCGCTCGAACGAATTCGGCAGGTAGCGGGTAACGCCCGTCGTCCGCGAGGATAGAGGTGCGAGCAGAGACGTCCCGAGGCGAAAGCTGAGGGACATCCCGCAAGGGATGAGCCTTCGTATAAGCTCTCATGTAAGTCTTTGCCGAATAGGCGGAGGCCTGCCCGGAGCGAAGCCGAAGGGTGAAACGGCTAAATCCTTACCCGAGTGCAAGGCCGGGGTCGCCTCAGGCGACAGTGCCGCAAACCCAGAGATTCATCGAAGGGTTGAGGTCCGAGGTAACGAGGGCCACAGATAAATTGTCGCTTCTCCCGTGCAAGCGGGGTCAGACAGAATCCGGCTTACGGCGTACTCCGCCCCCGCCCCCGAAAGGGGGCGGGTGTTTCATTGCTCGAATTGACAACAGGTAATGCAGGGTGGTAGAAAGAACTCAGTAATTCATGGAGGAGATATGGATATTCACCACACGATTGAGCCGGCGAGTATTTGCCGGGACGTGCTGCGTCGCATGAAAGTGACCCATGCGCTGAAGCGCTGCCCCGTTTGCGGCAACGAAATGTCGTCGAGTGCGTGCCACGCTGGCTGTACGCCTGACGTGCCAACATCCGTTCTCGACAAGAGCAAGGTCGACATGCGAAACTGCGAAACCTGCGGCGTCCTGTGGACCTTGTGGTGCCGGGACACCAGCAACGGCGGAGACCAGGGGAATTCGAGCTACTGGGAGGGTCATCAGCTCTACCTCACGGGTTTCTCGAACTGTTTCTGCCGAGCGGCAGTTCTTCCCCAGCAGCTAATTCATAGCGCCCAGGACGGATACTCCCGGGTTCGACTCGGCGAAGACCAGGAGTGCCGCGCCCAAGAATCGTAGGTTTTGCAACAGTACCCCACCGAGCAATCGGTGGGGTTTGGATTTCTATGTGCCATGCCCAAACAGTAAAATTGCAAGGTTTTTCAGCGTACGCTATACTCCAATCGTTCGTTTCGCCGGAGTAGCTCAGCGGTACCGCGCCCGCATCGCTACGCGAAGCGTTGCGGGCGGGGAGCAACGCCTATGTTTTATACATATGTGCTACAAAGTGTTCACGATGGAAAATTATATATAGGTTTTTGTGAGGACTTACGGAAGCGAATCGAGGAGCACCAAAAAGGATTGGTGGGCGCGACGAAGAATAGACTGCCAATGCGATTGGTGTACTATGAAGCCTGCCTCAAGAAAATTAACGCAATCAAGCGGGAGGCACAGCTGAAAACTGGTTTTGGTCGGGCGTACCTGAAGCGAAGATTGTTTGATAGTTGAAATTTTTGCCACCTTAGCTCAGCTGGTAGAGCACATCTTTCGTAAAGATGGGGTCCCGAGTTCGAATCTCGGAGGTGGCTCCAAGAATAGTTTGTAAGTTTGTTAGTTGGTAAGTTGAGATGTAGGAAGGGAAATAACGTATGAAAATCACGAAGTTCGGGCACTGCTGTTTGCTCATTGAGGAGCAGAGTCTCCGCATCCTCACGGATCCGGGGACGTACTCCAGCGCGCAGAATGACGTTCGGAATCTCGACGTCGTGCTCATCACGCATGACCACCCGGACCACCTGCACGTCGAGTCGTTGAAGGCGGTCGTCGCGAATAATCCTGGCGTCCGGATTTTCACCAACACAAGTGTCGCAAAACTGCTCGAAAAAGAAGGAATCAAATATGAGCTTTTGGAACACGGCCAGAGCGTCGCGGTAAACGGTGTACTCATCGAGGGCTTGGGAGAACATCACGCGGAGATGTGGAAGGCGATTCCGCGCACGCCGAACACGGGCTATTTCGTCGCCAACTACCTCTTCTATCCCGGCGACGCATTCACGGTGCCCGAAAAGCCGGTGCCGGTGCTCGCCCTCCCGACCGCGGGGCCGTGGATGAAGCTCTTGGAAGGCATCGAGTACGCTATCGCGGTGAAACCGAAGAAGTGCTTCCCCGTGCATGATGGCATCCTGAAGAACATCGGGTCCACCGATCGGATTCCCGCACAGGTACTCCCGCCGCTTGGCATCGAGTTTACTTCGCTGGAGTTGGGGAAGGAGTATGAATTTTGATTTAGCTTCATCACTATGAAAAAAGAACATTATCTTGTCCCGGTTGTCGCTGGCGTGGTTTTGAAGAAGGATGGAAAGTATCTTCTGGTGCAAGAAAAGCAACCTGCGGCGTTTGAGTTATGGAATCTTCCAGCAGGCAAGGTTGATGTTGGTGATACCATTGCTGGTACTGCGATTAAAGAAGCGAAGGAGGAAACTGGATATGACGTTCGCTTGTTGTACAAACTGCCAATTTCACAAGAAGTCCCGGATCGGGCGCCAAAGCATGCGTTTGCGGCAGAGATCGTAGGAGGCGATCTTAACTTCCCGAAGGATGAATTAATAGATGCGAAGTGGTTCACACTCGAAGAGGTGAAAAGTATGAAGGGCAAACTGCGTGATCCGTGGGTTCTTCAGTGCATTGAATTAGTTGAAGCCGGGCAATAATTATGACGAACTATAACAGTCTTACCATTTCCGTCCTTGCGGGCGCGGGCGGGGACGACGCCAAGGACTGGGCGCAGATGCTTCTCCGGATGTACGGGCGCTACGCGCAACTGAAAAACTGGAAGCATGAGATGGTGAGCGACGTAACCGTCGCCATCCGGGGCGAAGGTTCCTACGAACGGCTGAAGGGGGAGTCCGGGGTGCACCGGCTGGTGCGCATCTCACCCTTCGACGCAAAGGGGCACCGGCACACCTCGTTCGCGCTCGTCGAGGTCCTTCCCGAGCTCCCGGCGTTTGAGGCCTCGAAGATACAGGTGCCGGAACGGGACCTGAAGGTTGAGTTCTACCGCTCCGGCGGCCCCGGGGGGCAGAACGTGAACAAGGTGGAGACCGCCGTCCGTATCGTGCATTTGCCGACAGGGTTGGTTGCGGCGTCCCAGGTCGAGCGCGCCCAGGCGCAGAACCGCGAGCGCGCCCTCGCCCTCATCAAGGCGAAGCTCGTCCAGCTCGCCCACGACCAGCACGCCGCCTCGATTGACGCGCTCCGGACGAAGGTGAAGCCGGAGTGGGGACATGAAATCCGCTCCTACGTGCTCCACCCCTACCAGCAGGTGAAGGATCACAAGACGGGGAAGAAAATCTCGCGCGCGGAGCAGGTGCTTGATGGGGATTTGGATTTGTTGGAGAAGGCGAAATAGTAGAAGCGGCCTACCCCGCCTATTTTTGGCTGTGGATTGCGTTTGAAGAAATGAGTCGGGATTGGTATGATAGTAGGGAGGTATCAATAACCCTACCGGCGGGGTGCTGAATTTTTCAGCCAATCACTCTGCTTAGATGAGGATTCATTAGTACTATTCGTATCATTCGCACGAATTCGTATATTAGTATCGCGCTCTAATGATAATCTTCCAAAACGTCACCCAGGTGTACAACCACTCCACCGTGGCGCTCGACAAGGTGAGCTTCAAAGTCCAGCCCGGGGAATTCGTCTCCATCGTGGGCCGGTCCGGCGCCGGGAAGTCTACCGTTGTGAAGCTCCTCATTGGGGAGGAGCGCCCGGTGAAAGGCCAGGTATTTTTCGGGTCCTACGAGGTGAACAAGCTGAAATCCCACGAAATGCCGGAATTTCGGCGCCACATCGGCGTCATTTTCCAGGATTTCCGCCTCCTCTCGAAGAAGACCGTCTTCGAGAACGTGGCCTTCGCGCTTGAGGTGGCCGGCCGCCCCCAGAAGGAAATCATCGAATACGTGCCGCAGGTGCTCGACATGGTGGGGCTTCGGGACAAGATGGGGAACTTTCCCCAGCAGCTTTCCGGCGGGGAGAAGCAGCGCGTCGCCATCGCCCGGGCTATGATTAACCGGCCGGATGTTATCATCGCGGACGAGCCGACCGGAAATCTGGACCCCTTCAACACCTGGGAGGTGGTGAAGCTTCTCACAAAAATCAATGAGCTCGGCTCAACGGTGCTTCTCGCAACTCACGATAAGGAGGTGGTGAACGCCATCGGGCAGCGTGTCATCACGCTCGAGAACGGGAAGGTCGTAAAGGACGAGGAGAACGGGAGGTTTATTATCGGATAGTAATCGCGAACAATGCGAATTGAGCGAATAATGCAAATAGCAGAGGTACTGATGCGGATAGAGCGTGCATTCATTCGCATTATTTGAGACAATTAGCATTATTAGCGATTACTCTATTCTATGATCGTCACCCTCGCACGCATCATCAAGTTCGGCTGGAAGAGCTTCACACGGAACGGTCTCTTAGCCGTTTCTACGATTAGCATCATGATTCTCGCGGCGCTCGTCTTCGAGGGACTCATTCTTTTCAACGTGGTGGGGAAGAGCGCCATCGGGGCCATCCAGGAGAAGATCGATATCAGCGTCTATTTCAAATCGAACACGCCGGAGGACACCATCCTGAACCTCAAGAAGTCCCTGGAACAGCTCGATGAGGTCCGCGACGTCCAGTACGTCTCGAAGGACAAGGCGCTGGCGGATTTCAAGGTTCGGCACGCCGGGGAGGACACGGTATCGCAGACCCTGGAGGAGCTCGACGTGAACCCCTTGCTCGCATCCTTGAACGTGAAGGCGAAGGACCCCACCCAGTACGGCGCCATCGCGCAGTACCTCGGGGCCAAGCGGCTCGCCGACGTTACCGAGAAGGTGACCTACGCGCAGAATCAGGTGGTCATTGACCGGTTGGTCGCCTTCATGGACACCATGCGCCGGGCGGGCATCACCCTGAATGTCTTCCTCGCGCTCCTCGCCGTCATCGTCACGTTTACCACAATTCGGCTCGCCATCTACTCGGTGAGCGACCAGCTCCAGATCATGCGATTCGTGGGGGCGTCGAACAGCTTCATCCAGGGACCGTACATTGTGGAGGGCGTGTTTTACGGCATCATTGCCGGGGTGGTGAGCTTCGGCTTTATGGTCCCCATCATCAATTTTGCCTCGCCGTACATTCTGAACTTCATCCCGGAGATACACATCGCGAACTATCTGCAGTCGAACTTCTTCGCGCTCTTCGGATACCAGCTCCTCTTCTGCACGGGGCTTGGCATCATTTCGGCGTTTATTGCCATACGACGGTACCTGCACGCGTAACAGCTGCCTCCTTCTATGGAACAAACCACACAGGAATCACATCCAGTCAAACAGCTTCGCCGATCTCGCACAAACCGGATGGTCACCGGGGTATGCGGCGGCATCGGCGCCTATTTCAGCGTCGATCCGGTTCTGGTGCGTGTTGTATTCGTCATCTTAGGGCTTGTGAATGGTTTTGGATTCCTGCTGTATCTTGCGCTCACCATCATTGTTCCGCGGGAGCCGGGTGCGATTCCGGCGGACGACACCGAATCGAAGGTTCGTGCGTTCGCGGGCGAGGTGGAGCGCCGGGCTGACGCGCTGGGAGCGGAGCTTCAGAAGGAAGGCAGTGGAGTACGGCGCGTTGTGATGTGGGTTGTCATCGTCCTTGCTGTTGCGGCGCTCATCGGCCTCCTCCGACCGCGAGCGTGGGGGTGGGGCATGGCGGGCGGCTGGTACCCCTTCGGTATGCACGGGGGATGGGGGGTGTTCCTGCCGCTCATCCTTGTTTTCGTGGGGCTCTACCTCATCATCCGCCCGCCGAGGAAGTAGTTCTAATCGTATGTAATAAACCCCGCCGTTCGGCGGGGTGTTTTTTTCACCCACAATTGACTTACTTGCATGTTTAGTTGTATCGTATAATCAGATTTTTCATAACCACCAAATATAACGCAGAAAGGAGATCATAGTGAAAAACGTAAAAATCTTCTGTACTTCCGGGGGCGAGGAAGTAGTTTTGGCAATGCTGCCGCACCTTCGTCAGCGACTTATAAACATGTTGGCGAGTGAAACCATTGCAAAACATGAAGTATCGTTCTATGCGAATCAGAATATTAACGTAAAGCCCGAAGATGTTCGCGGTTGTATTGTGGTGGTCATTCATACCATGACACCACCGGTATCCGATCACGTCATAGAACTTTTTGCCTTGCTCCAGACGCTCCATGACGCCGACTTGGAACGCCTGTATATTGTGTTTCCTTACATGCCGTACGTGAGGTCTGATATAAAGGACGAAGGAAGAATTTCGGTGATGGCACAGTGGTTCGCGGATACCGTGTGCCATACCGCACCGAATGCCCGAGTGCTTTTATTTGACTCGCACGCAGCTCACGTGAAGCATTATTTTCGTCCAACGGCTGATGAAATTTCAACAAAATATCTCATGGCGGATTATTTGTGCCAGCGTGTCCTTGGACAAAAATCGAAAGAGGAGTGGGCGTTGGTGTTTGCGGATTCGACTGCAAACAAGCGATACGAGAGCATCGTTCATATCATGGGTTTACAGCGGGCATACATCGATAAGTATCGGCCAAAGGACGGTGGAAGACCGAAAATCGTGGGTTTGGTGGGGGATGTAAAAGGAAAACATTGTCTTTTGTTCGACGATGAAGTGCTCACTGCTGGAACGTCCGAAGCTGATGGAGAATATCTTATAAAGAATTGTGGCGCGCTCTCGGTTCCGGTGTGTGCCGCGGCACACGGCATTTTTGAAAACAGCGAAACTGCGCATTCTTTGGAAACGAGAGGTGAAAAAGTCCGTATCTTTATGGAGAGTCTCGGTCAGGGAGTGATTCAGCAGTTTATTGTCGGACATTCAGTACCGGTTAATGAAAAGCTCAAGTTTACTGATCGGATTACTGTGGTGCCTACGGAAAAGTTTCATGCCGAGGCAATTTCCCGGCTTATCCTGCGAGTATCGCTTTCCGAGCTTCATCAGCCGGATGCGGTGCCTCTATATAAGCTCCACTGAAGAAAATAAGCTCTCCCCAGTGGGAGGGCTTGCTATTCCCGGAGGGAGGATGGTACCCTGTGGGGAGTAACCTTCGTGGTGGTGGTCACGGACTCATTCGTCTGCGGTGGTCGCACGGACGGGCCCATACTCCCGTGGAGTATGGCGATAAGGATGATAACGCGTGGTGTGCGCGGAGCTGGGATGGCGCAAAGCGGCATCGGGCGTTTCTAATTCACGTACTGCAACGACATGAGTCTGTGTTATTAAGGAGCGGCGCAATTCAAGGAATGCGCCGTTTATTTTATGGTGCGGGTGCGGTCACTTCCGGGGGATGGCGTAGGTAAAAACGATGCTCTGTCCATCCACGAGCTTGATGCCGGCGATGTCACCGGCGAACGGCGAGCCGTCCACGGTGACAGAGAGGTCATACCCCTCGCGCGCGATGGATTTTCCCCAAACGGCAAAAAAGTCGCCAAGCGTATACCTGCGGCTGTCTTGTGACTCCACATGGATGATGCCAGACGCGGCGTCGTCCGTATGGGTGTGCACTGCGCGTTCACAGCTCGAAGAGAGGCCGATGCCGGCGGGGATGGGCTCCTCGACCGTGCTGACGAAGATGTGGAGCAGCGGATGCAGGTGCTGGGTGAGGGGAATGCCGTTTTTAAGGCATGGTACCCCGTCGGTCGTCGCCGCTGGTTTTGGGAATACGTAGAGGTATGCGCCGACGACCAAGACGATGACCACGGCACCGGAGATGAGAACGGTTTTGGTTGCTTTTGGCATTAATTTGGTTAATATTACCCTGCATTTGTGAGCGAGTCTATCATAGGCTTGGGGCGGTCATATTGCGGGATCATCTAACGGCAGGATACATGACTCTGAATCATGTCATCTAGGTTCGAATCCTAGTCCCGCAGCACTTCGACTCACTTCGCTCGCTCAGTGCTTTCAGTCCATTATTCTGAAGCGAGGCGAAGTGTCCTGAGAGAAGCGAACGCTGAGTATGTCGAGACGTGAGCGAAGCCGAAGGACCGCATTATGTATTACGTGTATCTAATACAGTGTGAAGATGGGACGATCTATACTGGCACCACAAATAATTTAGAGCGAAGGTTTGGCGAGCATAAAGACAGGAAAGGTGGGCATTACACACAATCGCATAATGTCGAGAAAGTGTTATACACCGAGCAATTTCCAACAAGAAGTGAGGCGATGAGGCGAGAAGTTCAGATCAAAGGCTGGCGACGGGAGAAAAAGCTGCATTTGATAAAGTTTGCGAAACCAACAACATCTGAGATAATCGAGCAGTTCAATCCCTAGTCCCGCAGCGATTTAGTAAAGTTGAATAACCAAGAAACATATATGAAGGTGTTAATTACGGGTATAGCTGGAACCGGGAAATCCACGATAAAAGAATTATGTAATGCCTTTTTCTGAATTAGAAAATTATTTTGAAGAAAAGAAGCAACTTTTTAGGAAGGGTGTTTCGGCTTTGATAATGAATAAAAAAAAAGAATTTCTACTCGTTAACTTGGAAGCCTTTACAAATCACTTTTTTGCAATACCTGGGGGTGGTTTAGAAGAAAATGAGTCCACCGAAGATGCGGTGTACAGGGAAATACAGGAAGAACTCGGAATTACCAGACAATCACTCGAACTTGTTGGTGTTTGCGAGGAGTCGATTAAACTTGTATTTAAGACAAAGAAATTACAACGCGATGGCATAGAATACGACGGATCGGAACGATACTTTTTCGGCTTTAAATTTATAGGAAACGATAGCGAAATTAAATTGCAAGAAGGTGAGATCAGATCATATAAATGGGGTTCCTATGGAAAACTAAAAAATTATCTGTTGTTTGACGATCAACTAAAAGACACACAAGAAAAAATACTTGAACTTTTTCCATCTGTGAAAGAAATTATTTAGTTTTATGAAAAAGCCAACGTTATTATTTGTAGAAGAAATTAGAAATTCCCTTTCTGAGAAAGTCGTATCAAGAAAAGATATATGTTTGGTATTACTACGATTTAAGCAGAGCATGTTCTTTGATGAATTATATCTTAAAAAGACTTCTGCAATCCCTTGTTTTATTCTTAACAAAGAAGTTGGTATCAAAGACGAGGTTAGAAAAATTTTCACCAGTTGAAACGATTGCGGGATCATCTAACGGCAGGATACATGACTCTGAATCATGTTATTTAGGTTCGAATCCTAGTCCCGCAGCCACTTTGAGCAAGGTTCGGAGTCCGAGACGCATCTTTTTATGAAGGACTAGACAATCATCTAGTTAAGGGTACGATTCATGTATATGGCAACAAATACCCCAGACAAATTCGACATCCTTCGAAATATCGTCGAGCAGTTGAAGGGTTTTCCTGCTGAAGATAAAGAGCGAGTTATAAAGTGGGCATGTGAGGAGCTCGGAATAGGTGAACCGAGCGTTCCTGTGGCACGCCCCGCCGCTCCAAGTACGTCTGTTGTTGCACCTGCTCCCCAGCAACCCGTAGTCACTTCGACAGATATAAAATCATTTGTTGAGGAGAAGAATCCACAGTCTGACATGCATTTTGCAGTAGTCGTTACCTATTTCTATCGCTTCTTGGCACCGGAAAAGAAAGAAGCAATTACCTCAGAGGAGTTGCAAGAGGCTACTCGCTTGACTAGTCGTGCTCGCCTTACTCTGCCTTCAAAGACCCTCAGTAACGCCGTCTTTGCGGGTTTGCTCGATAGTGCCGGTCGAGGTCTATGGAAGATAAATACCGTTGGAGAGAACCTAGTCGCTATTGTTCTCCCTGGAGATCCAAAAGGAAACTCTGTTGTGAAGAAGAAGTCCGTAAAAAAGGCTACACCTAAAGCAAAGACTCCAACGAAGAAGAAATAGGCCTATGGCACACACAGGGCTATTCGATTTTGCGATTCAAGAAGTTGATAAGCTCAAAAAACACTTAGCAAAACAAAGAGCCCTACAGATTCGTTCAGTTGCTGATTGCGAACTGATTCGTGCATATTCACTTGCTTGGAACCATACACACCGCGCTAACGCGCTGAGTATAGTTTCTCCAGAGCAAATAAGAAAGGCTGACTTTCTTTATGCAAAACTTTCAACCGCAACCTATAAGGCGACAGGGAAGACTGTCTATCTTACTCTGCTTAAAGAGATTCGAGCAGAGCTCCTTTTAGTTCAGGGACAGTCTTTTGTTTCTGGTGGTATGAGCACAGACCTTAAAATTCCGGATATCTCTAAACTCGTCCAGAATCCAGAAATGGCCCGACTTCTGCAAAGGAGAATGCAGGAGGTGTTGGATGCAATTGATAAGTCTCCGCTCACGGCAACTATCATGATGGGCGCCGTGCTCGAAGCCTTGTTCCTTGCCCGCATAAACACACTTTCCAATAAGAAAGCTCTATTTGCTCTTAAGGCGACCCCAAAAGATAAGAATGGTAAACCACAAGAACTCAAAGAGTGGGGGCTTAATGACTTTATAGAAATCAGTCATGAAATGGGCTGGATACGTAAACCTCTGAAAGACATCAGTGCTGTGCTTCGAGACTACAGGAATATAATTCATCCAGTGAAAGAGCTGTCTCTCATGAAAGAGATGAAAATAGACATTCTGGTCAATGACTCAGATGCCAAGATGTTTTGGCGTGTTTTCTTTGAGCTTTCAGAACAAATCTCAAAGAGTGTTAAATAGGGTTACATTCCCAATTTAGATCCATTCCGAGGTGGGTCGAGGTGGTAGAATAAAACCATCCGAAAAAGCCAACGGTGGCCCCACCATAATTTTTTCGAGACCGAGTTGGCCAGCCAATACTAAAGCGCTTGCCCTCTGCGGGTAGGCGCTTTAGTATTGGCTGGGAGTTATGAACGATGTTCGAACATATTTTCGCAATAATCCGACTGCTGACTAATCGTACGCCCCGATTGCGTGGTGATGCGAACCAATGCGCCTCGGACACGCTCGCGGACTCGCGTGTGCAAAAACCAAAAAATTTCCTTGCATTTTTCTCGCGTCTCCTCCCCCCACCCCTCCACCGCGAAGCGGAAAAAGAAA
>JAUSKB010000023.1 GCA_030647415.1 bacterium | reverse complement strand
AAGGTTTCATGCACCGCACGGAGTTTGGTTTTAATCTCTTCCGACACCGCCGGATGTTCCAGCGTCCGCCGGTAGGGGGTCTTCGGCGTCTGTTCATACACCCTGCGGTACCGTGATGATAGCTTCTCCTTCTCGACCATTCTCCTCACGGCAATAAAGTGGAAGCGGTAGGGCGCGAGCACGTCGTACACCCGATTCAGTGCATCCACCGCCTCCCGGCAGTCTAGGGTGATATACCCGACGGTCTTCCGGATGACGTGGCCATTCCGCTCCTCGACATACATGTTGTCGTTCTTATGGTTCGGACGGCTCCGCGAGAGGTCGATATGTTCCTCGCGGCACCAATCCATGACCATCCGATTGATGAACTCGCTCCCCGTGTCCGGGTGTGCACCTAAGAGGGGAAACGGCATCCGCTCCCGAATCGCCCACATGCTCTCCCGCGTGGTTTCCTGACCCTTATTCCACTGGGCATACGGAACCACCGCGAGCGTAGCGGCATCAGTGAAATTGACTGTATAGACCGCGTCTCCCGAGGCGCTCGAGCTGTGGAGTACGGTATCTATCTGCCCGAACCCGGGTGGCTTGTCCTTCCAGGGGCCGATGAAGATTGGCACGAGGTGCTTGATATGCGACGGTCTGGTTGTCGTGATGCCGTGCTTGGTGCGGCGCGCTTTGAGAAAGCATCCCACGCGCCGCTTCACGGTCGCCTCACTCATCGTGAGGAGCTTTCGGGTCGTCAGGTCGGGATGCGCCCACAGGTGATCCCGCCGGAGTATAGCGACGTACTCGGCGATCTGCGGGTGCAAGAGCTCCCCACAGACCTCGTCACCCGCTTCCCAGATGTCTTTGAGGGCAGCGGTCACATCAGGCGTGTAGTAGGCAGACCGACCGCGGCCGTCTTCTCGGAGTGGATCGCGCATTTGCAGGGCGGCAAACCTCCGTATCGCCGCTTTGCGATGTAGCTGCATCACCGCGCAGACGTGATCCAGGATCTCGCCCTTCTCCGCTCGGGAACCACTCCAGTACGCCGCTTTGAACTCATCAAATATCTCCTTCCTTGTTTCCATGGTCATAGGTGACCACGGTAACCCATTTATGAGCTATACACTCCTCGCTCGGTAACAGTTTCAATGAGCTGGAACTTGACGTTTACATCGTGTGGGTTGATACTTTACGGTAGCTTCTGACTTGAAAAGGAGGTGATAGTATGGAAGCGCAGAGGAAAGAGCGGGAACATGTGCGTGTGTTGAAGCTTCTCTCTGAACGAATCATTCAGGGGGAATACCAGGAGCCCGTCCGTGGAATCATCCGAAACTGTGTCGCCGTGGCGCGGGTGTTCGTGATGCGAAAACGGCGCGGGATGCGTCTGCAACATGACGGCAATCATCAGTGCACCAGCATTACCCTTCGAGGGGAACGCGGTGAGCCGATTTTTGTTGGTATTGATTGTGACTACACAGTTAAAGTGGGAAGGGATGGAGCGGGAAAGGCGATTTTTTTCACAAATCTCGAATGAAGGGGTTTCTATGAGCGCATGTTCCGCAACAGGCAAGCCCGCACCAATTTGGTATCCGTCGAACAATTCGACACAAAGGATACTGATGGAGCGGGCTTTTTATTGTTTGTCTCCAGAATACTACGCCGCGCGCGGCGCGGATGAATGGAGATACAAACAATAAACCCCGCCGCGGCGGGGTGAACAACAGCCAATGCCGCAGCGGATACCGTACCGATTGCGCGGTTGTTCATTTTCTATGCGCCGCGTACACTTATGGAGATAAGAAAAAGGACAAAAGAAAAAGGAAAAATTAGCACTACCAACATATATGAACACATATAAGGAACTGCTCGATGCGTTAGTGCGAGACGGCTACCTCAAGTCGCCTTCCCTTATCGAGGCATTCGCCGCAGCGGACCGTGCTCGGTTCGTGCCGGAGGAGGTTCGGGGTCGGGCGTACGAGAACTGCCCCCTGCCTATCGGCACGGGACAGACCATTTCCCAGCCCCTCACTGTCGCACTCATGCTTGAGCTCCTTGCGCCGGTCCGCGGCAACGCCGTGCTCGATGTAGGGTGTGGCTCCGGATGGCAGGCGGCGCTCCTCTCGCACGTTGTCGGTGTCCATGGAAAGGTGGTCGCCCTCGAGCGGACAAAGACGCTGGCTGACCGGGCAGCCGCGGTGCTTGCAGAGGTGTTGCCGGAGGATGTCCGTGGCGTCGTGCGCGTGGTCCACGCAGACGCGACGGCGGGGTTCGCCGAGGGTGGGCCCTACGACCGCATTATCAGCGCCGCTTCCGGTTCCGCGATACCGCACGCGTGGAAGGACCAGCTTGTCGTGGGCGGACGCATCGTGGCGCCGGTAGGGGAGTCGCTCGTGCTCCTCGAGAAGACGGGGGCGGACGAGTTCACCGAGCGCCGCTTCCCCGGCTTCCAGTTCGTCCCGCTAGTTACTGGACTTGGTTAGAATAAGTTCCGTGCCTTTCCCATACAACAAAATTTTATATGTAGCTGTCAGGTGGTATGACATGTCATACCACCTATGCAAGGAATAATGTTTATGTTCTTGTGAAATTAGGGGTAACTCGCACGTTAGTGTCGACATCGGGTGTCGATATATTGAGTGTCATGTCGTTGTTGTACAGGCGGGGATTGCGGCATCATACGGACATTGTGGCGGAGAAAAAGGTAACACGCGAAGAGCTCGCCGAGATGATTTCGCGAGGGTTCGAGGCAACCGCGACGAAGGTCGAGGTGGATGAACTTCGTGAGGTTGTAGGAGCGCTTCGAGAGGATACCGATAGTCATTTCCAAGCGGTTGAACGGAAACTCGGCGCGATGGAGAATGATATTAAAGAAATAAAGATTGTGTTAGGGCCACTGGTGCGTATTGTCGCCTAATTTATATGAGTACAGACCTTGCGATTGCTGCATCTTTGGTTATTGCGCTTTTGGCGGCGCTCATTGGAATCGCCATTCACGGAGACAATAAAGGGCAAAGTGATTATACTCGGGAGGGTTCGCAACGTGGATGGGCAGAGGGAGATGGACTATTTTCGAGATGGGCAAGAGGGGAGAAAAAGAAGGATTCACAAGAGTAATCCAACGGCTCTTATACGGGTTCACCCCGTGGGCGCACTAGCGCCTTTACGGGGTTGACGCCCCATACGGCTGTGATACACTTTCGTGGCGAATGTACGCGAACGCGACATACCGAGGCGGACCAGGGATTTAACGCACGGCGACGCGCGCACCCTGAACTCCGCCGACTGGCGGATTTTTCTTGTCTCGACTGATGCTTTCCAACTAAACAACGAGTTAGTTTACTGAAGTAGAGAGTACCAAAAAATCGCATATCATACCTCTGTTCGGAGCGGTCGCCTTAGGCGACCGATCGCGAACGGAGCGAGCAATATAAGGGTGGATGGTGGATGCCTTGGCACCACAGGGCGATGAAGGACGTGGCGTAGCTGCGATAAGCTTCGGGGAGGTGCGTAGCAACCTGTGATCCGGAGATTTCCGAATGGGGCAACCTCGTGCGGCGAACCCGCACGGCCCTCGCGAGTAACGCTTGCGAGCGGCGCATACCCGGGGAAGTAAAACATTTCAGTACCCGGAGGAAGATAGACCAATTGCATTCCCTAAGTAGTGGCGAACGAACGGGGAGCAGCCTAAACCCGTGCACGGCACATAGTTTATTAGTTTCACTCGCTACACTCGTTTGCAGTTTATTAGTTGATTAGTTTTCAAACTAACAAACTAAAGCGAAGCGTAACTGACAAACTAGTTAACTGCGTGCTGTGCATGGGGGTTGTAAGGTGTGGACACTTTGGGTAACCGACAACGAACAACACACAACCAACGACTTCATCGTTGTAGGTTGTAGGTTGTTTGTTGTTTGGTTATGCCGATAGAGAGTTACAAACTCGCCGGTTAGTCGAATCCGCTGGAAAGCGGACCCAAAGACGGTGATAGGCCGGTAGACGAAAACCGAGCGAACTCTCGTCTGTATCCTTGAGTACCTCGAGGCCAAAAAACCTCGGGGGAATCCGCCAGTACTATCTGGCAAGGCTAAATACCTGTGGTGACCGATAGTGAACAAGTACCGTGAGGGAAAGGTGAAAAGCAGCCCGGGAGGGCGATGAAATAGTACCTGAAACCATCCACTTACAAGGAACCGGAGCCTTAAGTGTGCGTAGCACACAGTTTAATAGTTTCACTCGCTACGCTCGTTTGCAGTTTATTAGTTGATTAGTCTTCAAACTAACAAACCAAAGCGAAGCGTGACTAACAAACTAGCCAACTGTGTGCTGCGCACACGGGGTGACGGTGTGCCTATTGAAGAATGACCCAACGACTTTACGTACGCGGCAAGGTTAAGTCGCCTCAGGCGACGAAGCCGCAGGGAAACCGAGTCTGAACAGGGCGTTCAGTCGCGTGCGTAAGACCCGAAACCAGACGAGCTTGCCTTGGCCAGGGTGAACTCTGTAGAAATACAGAGGGAGGCCCGCACCGGTGAGTTGTTCAACACTCTCGGATGAGCTGGGGTAAGGAGTGAAAAGCTAATCGAGTTTGGTAATAGCTGGTTCTCTCCGAAATAGTTTTAGGACTAGCCTCGCGTGTTCCGTTCCGGAGGTAGAGCACTGGATGGTAGCCAATGGGCGAAAGCTCGGGCCACCAATCAAACTCCGAATGCCGGAACGTATAAGCGCGGGAGTCAGACTGCGGGGGCTAAGCTCCGTGGTCGCGAGGGGAAGAGCCCAGATCGCCGTCTAAGGTCCCCAAGTGCGTGCTCAGTGTGAAAGGTAGTGCGCGTCCATTGACAGATAGGAGGTTGGCTTAGAGGTAGCCATCCTTTAAAGAGTGTGTAACAACTCACTATTCGAGGACGCGTGCGCCGAAAATTTACCGGGGCTTAAGCACGCCACCGAAGACGCGGGTCGCTGCTCGCTCGAATGGAGCCCACGAATATGAACGAATCTAATCGAATACTGAACGAATGCGTTTTTATTCGGTTATATTCGATTTCATTCGTGTGTTGCATTCGGGCGAGTAACGACGGTAGGAGAGCATTTCCTGTGCACTGAAGCCGGATCCGTGAGGGCCGGTGGAGCGCAGGGAAGAGAGAATGTTGGGACGAGTAATCACAAAGCGCGTGAAAACCGCGCTCCCCGCAAATCCAAGGTTTCCTCCGCAACGAACATCGTCGGAGGGTGAGGCGGCCCTTAGGCAATGGCGAAAGCCGCAGCTGATGGACAGCTGGTTAATATTCCAGCCCGCCAATAGCGAGATACCGATGGGGTGACAGAGGAAATAGAGCTGCGTGTCTCACTGGTTTGACATCGCTACCGTAAGCATGGGCTCCCTGGCAAATCCGGGAGTCGGCCTTCACTGGCGGCATGCGGCGGCGGCGGCAGTCCACGGTTTTCCGTGGGCAATGCAGCAGAAGAGCCTCTCGAGAAAACCCTCTAAGGGCGCTATTGGCCCCGTACCGTAAACCGCCACAGGTGGATGAGGCGAGTAGCCTCAGGGGAACGAGTGACCTGCCGCTAAGGAACTCGGCAAAAAAGCTAGGCGTAACTTCGGGATAAGCCTTGCCCCGCGCAAGCGGGGCCGCAGCTAAAGTTTCTCTGGCAACTGTTTACCAAAAACACAGCTCCCTGCGAACTCGCAAGAGGATGTATAGGGGGTGACGCCTGACCGATGCGAGAAGGTTAACGGTGGGGGTCGTGGTCATCCGCAAGGATGGTTATGGCTCACTGCCCGAAGCCCTCGTCAATGTCCGCGGTAACTATAACCGTGTTAAAGTAGCGCAATTCCTTTCCGGGTAAGTTCCGGAGCGCATGAAAGGCGTAATGATCGGAGAACTGTCTCAGCGGCACGCTCGATGAAAGTGCGATACCCGTGAAGACGCGGGTTACCGGCAGTAAGACGAAAAGACCCCGGAAGCTTTACTGTAGCTTGGTATTGAAAGTAGTGGTTCGCTGCGTAGCGTAGTGGGGAGGATTTGAAGCTCCGACCTCGGTCGGAGTGGATCCGTCAATGAAACACCCATCTTCGAATTGCTACTGTCTAACCAGTGCGGCAAAAACGCACAGGGACAGTGCCTGGCGGGCAGTTTTTCTGGGGCGGAACCCTCCTAAAAGGTAACGGAGGGGCCTATCAAGGTCGGCTTGGCGCGGATGGAAATCGCGCTGGACGTGCAAACGCAAAAGCCGGCTTAACTGCAAGACCTACAAGTCGCGCAGGCGCGAAAGCGGAGGTTAGCGACCCGACAACAATGCTCGCGCGTTATTTATAATGCGCGAGTGCTTCATAGGAAGGTTGGAGATAACGGATAAAAGTTACTCCGGGGATAACAGGCTGGTGCGGTCCGAGCGTCCCTAGCGACGACCGCGCTCGGCACCTCGATGTCGGCTCACCACATCCCGGGGGTGAAGAAGCTCCCAAGGGTATGGCTGTTCGCCATTTAAAGTGGTACGTGAGCTGGGTTCAAACCGTTGATGTGCTAATCGAGCGATTGGCGCATGAACGGTTTGAATCTGGGACTCAGACGTCGAGTATGTTTTAGTTTTTTTCGTCAACGAAGAGAGATAGAAGACAGATCACATCACGGCGGCCCATAGCAGTAATGTTATGGTGCAAAAATCGACTATTTCGGTGGAATCCACATGGTTTGACCAAAATCATGACGGACAATACCGAGGGAAGTTGTGTTATAATGAAATTATGGAAATAATAATTCTACTAAGTTTATTGATAATTATTGGACTTCTAATAGCAATACTTGTTGTATTGCGTAAGATTTTTTGGGAATTGAATGACATAAGAGTTGATATAGAATCAACTATTGGAGATAGTATAAAAGCCCAAATCGGAGAAGAATAATTATAAAATAACATTAACCCCGTAGAGACTACACGTCGATCATCCAAAACTTGGATGAAGATATAGTCCTATGCGCGCAGCAATGCGCGAGAACATGCGTGAGACAGGTTGGTCTCTATCTACTGTCGGCGTGAGTGTTTGAGGGAAGTCGACCCTAGTACGAGAGGACCGGGTTGAACGAACCTCTGGTCTACTGGCTTTGCCACCAGGTGAATCGCCAGGTAGCTATGTTCGGACGGGATAAGCGCTGAAAGCATCTAAGCGCGAAGCCTCTCCCAAGATGAGACACTATGGGGCCCTGGAAGACTACCAGGTTGATAGGCTCTCGGTGTACGCACCGTAAGGTGTTTAGCCTAGGAGTACTAATACCCCCACTGCTTGTTCCGTTCGCGAATTACGCGGACGGAGAAGCGATATGCGACCGAACCTCTCTACTTCAGTAAACTGACCCGTTGTTCTTGTGCGGCCGCACTGAAATTTTCGTTTGCTCGTGTTTTACCAAGACATGACCCACCTCTTCCCATTCCGAACAGAGCAGTGAAAGTGTCTTGGCCCGATGATACTTGCTCCCTCGGGGGCCGGGAAAGTAGGGTACGCGGGCATACGAAAATTTCAGGGCGGGGACAGAGAAGTGAAATCAATATGTTCCGATGATACTTAGCGTTTCGACGCTTGGGAAAGTAGGATTCGCCGGGAATTCACTGCTTCGCGCGGCGATTCGGGCGGGTAGGTTTCGCCTGGATATCATTGTAGAAAAATGTAGTAAGGAAGTCTGTTTTTGTTGCTTGTTGCTCGTGAGGGTGCGGTATGATACCGTTATCGTCAGTGTGGCGCTCCCAGTGCCACGGTTTAAAAGCTTATACCCACCTATACACCGAGGGAGGTTCCATTATGGGCAAGAAACCCATAGTAGTACTCACCACAACCCTGACTAACGGGGTAGGGATGCCAAAACTTCATTCCGATGGCCACACGTACGATGGCGCCGGAGGGAAAACACGGAGGGCGACCATGATGTTTATGGTCAACCCGGATCTCGATGATTCTCGAGAGAGTTATGAGAGAGAAACACTGAACGCAGCCGATGCGTTTGGTTTTCACGTGAGGCGTTCTCCCTAGGTAGGGGCAACTGTTCTTTGAAAGAAATGCCACCTGGTCTTTACCAGCGTGGCATTTTTATATATGGCACACGCCGCCGCCGTGCTTCTCGAGGTACCGCTGGTGGTATCCCTCGGCTCTCCGGCAGTCTCTCTCAATACCAAGAACTTGTCACTTCAGACGGCCGTCTGAAATGACAAGTTCTAGGACTGTTACATAGTAAGTTATGCCGGTGGGGACATTCTCGCTCATTGTTTCAGTTCCAACCGACACCTCAGTTTGCTTTGCGTGGTTACTGTAAAAGTACAACGGCAGTGCCTATGATTGCGAGGAGGATGACGCACCAGGCCATGGTCCACCCGACGATCTCGAGCGCCTCGCGTTTTTTGCCGTCAAAAAACAGGGTTGCCGGATATCCGAAGACGATGGCGGCGCAGATGAGCGCGGAGGTGACAAAGGCGAGAAGGAAGAGGGCAATACCGAGGACGGGCACCAGGCTTTGCGGGAGTACGATGGCTTGTGTCGTCTGGACGACGGCCGCAAAGACGGCAACGTATGCCGCGACGCCGACCGACTGGAGGAGGGCGATGTATTTTGGTGACCGCATACGACCAGTATACCCCGTTAGAGTTTTGCACGCACATGTGATTTTTTTGAATATAGATACTATGCAAAATTCTAACGGGCATGGACCGCCCACGGCTTCCCCGGGCCTTCGCCCCATAGGGACAGGGTCGTCGCTGTAGTGGTACGCCGCCTTCTATCCGCCGGCGTATCCGCCCCTCCCATAAAATCCAGAACTTGTCATTCCAGACGGCCGTCCGGAATGACAAGTTCTGGAACCATGGCCTGTGCATAGGTTGGGTGTAGCGGTGTGGTAGTCCGACCGAGGCTCGCATGGTACTATGGCACCGACATGCAGAAGACCCTGAAGACTCATTTTGGTTTCACGGAGTTTCTCCCACTTCAAGAAGACATCATTCTCCACGTGCTCCAGCGCAAGGACACGCTGGCGCTCCTGCCCACGGGCGGCGGGAAATCGCTCTGCTACCAATTGCCCGCACTTCTCTTTTCCGGTATCACGCTCGTTATCTCACCCCTCATCTCGCTCATGAAGGACCAAGTGGCGGGACTCAAGGAAAGCTCAATTCCCGCAGTGTACCTGAACTCGAGCCTCGGCGTGGTGGAAGAGCGCGAAGTATGGCGGCGGCTCGCCGCGCGCGAGGTGAAGCTCCTGTACGTCGCGCCGGAGCGCATCATGAAGCCGGGGTTTCTCGACCTTATTTCCTCACTCTCGGTCGCGCTCATCGCGGTAGACGAGGCGCACTGCATCTCGGAATGGGGACATGACTTCCGGCCGGAGTACCGCCGCCTGGGGGAACTGCGGGAGCTTTTTCCGGACGTGCCGGTGGTAGCCTTAACCGCAACCGCGACACTGAAGGTCCGCGAGGACATTGTGCGCCAGCTCGCACTCTCGAACCACCGGGCGTTCATTGGGAGCTTCGACCGGAAGAATCTCATCTACCAGGTTCGGCCGAAGCAGGAGGCACTCGCGCAGGTTATAAATTATGCAGAGGACCACCAGGGGCAATCCGGCATCGTGTATTGCCACAGCCGCGCGACTGCGGAACGGGTCGCGGCACGCCTCTCCGATGCGGGCATCGCCGCGATGCCGTATCACGCGGGACTTCCCCAGAAGGAGCGGACGGCGAACCAGGAGCACTTCATGAAGGGGACCGTCCATGTCATCACCGCGACCATCGCCTTCGGCATGGGCATTGACAAGCCGGATGTGCGGTTCGTCATCCACTACGATTTGCCGAAAAATCTTGAGGGGTACTACCAGGAGACGGGGCGGGCGGGCCGCGACGGCCTGCCGGCGGAGTGCATTCTGTTTTTTAGCTATGCCGACAAGGCGAAGCACGAGTACTTTATCCGGCAGATGACGGACGAGCACCGAGCGACGGTCGCCGCGATGCAGCTCGACACGATGGTGACGTACGCGACCGCCTGGCGGTGCCGCCGGAAGATGCTCCTCTCGTACTTCGGCGAGCGGTTAAACGGCGACAACTGCGGCATGTGCGATGTGTGCTTTGAGGAACGACGGTGAAGAAATACTGAGCGCAGCAGCGCGAATGTGTTGATTCCAGGGAGTGAAAAAGTCCCGCAGTATGGGGGGCTTGTTATTTTATCGCTGGACCGCGTTCGAGAGCTCGTCGAGGAGCGCCTCGATGCTTAGGCGACCTTCGCGCAGCATTGCCTGGCACCTTTCGCAGCATCGGATATGGTTCTTCCGGTGCGCGAGCGGCGACCTTCTGGTGTTGTTCCAGACGGCCCGGTCGGTGCGGTGGGTGAGTCGTATCACCGCTCCCACCAGCGCCGTCTCAAGTTCGTTCGCGAGGTACTCTGCTGGCGCTGCGGCGGGTTTCGGGAATTCTCCCATGCTAATTTCCATATCATGGAACATGCAGCTCTCCTGGTTGTAAAAGATATAAGCTCTTTCTACGCTTCTTGGCACACGCATGTCAATGTGGCGCTAGTAAAGTGATGCCACCGATGGGATTAAAATGGCTGCATTGAAAAATGGCCAGTGGTCCTCATCAAGGGTACCGGTCGCGCGACCGACGAGCTTGTCGGTCAGATCGAAAGTGGAACGGCGCCGGACGGTGTTTCGACGGTGAGCATTGTCAATAAAGAGGAACCCAAAGCTCTTCGGGCGGCGGATTCTTCTGAGAAAAATAACCTATCTCCCGGCCTCGGCCGGGAGATTCTATTTTTATGCACAAAAAAGCAACCCCGGCATATGCCGGGGTTTGTTGTGATAACTCACCTCACTCGTTGTCTGGTGGATTAGCCCCCAGACGCATCACCTCGTCTACCCAGAGCCTACCCTCCATATCTGAGGGCATCCTGAGGTCGCCTCGCGGCGAGATGCTTACCGCCCCGATCTTTGGGCCATTCGGCGACGCGTCCCGCTTGAACTGGTTTCCGAAGAATCGCTCATAGTACACGAGCATCCACTTCAGGATTATCTCGCGGCTGTATGTCCCCTCAAAGGCAACCTCAGCAAGGAAGAGAATCTTCTCAGGCCATGATCCATGACGAAACATGTGCCAGATGAAGAAGTCGTGTAGCGCGTATGGACCGATCCTTGACTCTGTTTGTTGCACCGCTTTGGTCAGCTCGGGTGAGATAGGTGTTTCCAAGATGTCCTTGAGAATCTTCCGAATGTTAGCTTGTTGGTGGTTTGCCTCCCAGCCAACAATGTGCCGGACGAGCGTCTTGGGGACTCCTGCGTTTACGGCATACATGCCATCCTGATCTCCGCCGTAGGTACACCACCCGAGTATGCCCTCTGATAGGTCGCCGGTATTGATCATGAAGCCAAGGTCCATGAGGATCTTGGTCCGCTCACGTGCCTGGGCGTTCTCGCAGGTGAGGCATGCCCAGCATGGTTCGTGTCCGATGTCTCTGAGGTGGCGCGTCACCGCCCTAGTGATTGGTATCTTCCGCACCGTGATGCCGAGCGCCGTACAGAGTCGGAACACGTTTTTCAGCGTTCGTGACTTCGTACCCGGACCCGGCATGGTGACCGCGATAATACCCTTGAGGTCCCACCCTATGTGCAGGTACGCCTTCACCAGAACAAGCAGTGCCAGTGTGGAATCAAGCCCACCGGAGATCCCAATGGTTACGGTAGGCGTCCTCCCCTTGAAAACGTGGAGTAATCGGCGGATGAGGCCGGTCATCTGGATGCTGAACACCTCTTCGCATCGAGCATCGCGCGTCGCAGGATCGGACGGAACGAAAGGAAACGGATCCACTGGTATGCGGAAGCTGTTTGAGAGATCAAGCTCTCCAATAGAGCAGGGGACTACAACGTACTCCGCGCGCTCTAGTGCCGAAGCGGCTCCGAAGGTGCCCGTCTGGGTCCGCTCGCGTGTGAGTGCCGCAACGTCAACGTCGGCGACGATGAGCTGAGGCTCGAAGCTGAATCGCTTCGATCCCGCAACGACCGTCCCATTTGCGCTGATCATCGCGTCGCCTCCAAACACCGTCTCCGCGGATGACTCCCACGGCCCGCAGGACACATATATCTGCCCGGCGACACATTTCCCTGACCTCGAGTTCACGAGAAGGCGGCGGAAGTCTGACTTGCCCACCGTATCGTTCGAAGCTGAGATATTCACCAGCAAGGTTGCCCCGTGGAGCGCGTGGCGTTCGCCAGGCGACATAGGCATCCAGATGTCTTCGCAGATGTCCGCACCGACCATGAGGCCGGGAAGGTTCTCGACGTCGATGATGATGTTCATGCCGGCCGGAACCTGGTATGGCATACCATCCGGCGAATTAAGCGCCGCGATATCAACGCGCAGCTCCGTCCCTGGACGGAACCAGCGGTCTTCCTGGAACTCCTTGTAGTTCGGGATGTGTCCTTTCGGCACGATCCCGAGGATGCTTCCGTTTGCGACGAAGGCAGCGACGTTATAGAGCTGGCCGTCGATGCGCATCGGCAATCCGACGACATACAGCGTGTTGTATCGCGCCGTCGTCGTAGTGAAGTGGAAGAGCGCGTCCAGCGTAGTGTCGAGTAGTAGCTCCTGCGAGAACATGTCCCCGCACGAGTATCCGGTTAGGCCCAGCTCAGGGAAGGCGAGTACCTGCACACCCTGCGTATATGCTCTAGTGGCGAGCTGTAGCATATGCTCAACATTCGCCAGCGGGTCGCCAATTGTTACCTTTGGCACCGCCGCAGCGACGCGCACGAATCCAAAATTCTTATACCGCATGAGATATCCTTTCTTAGGTTTTCGTATGTGATTGTGAAACGACTGAGGGAGAACGCTCGTGCTCCCTCACGAGAATGCCGGCGTTCGGCGCTCTCGTGAGAAAACAGGTGGTAGAGACGGGCATATGCCCGTCTCTACCGATTGCTAGTATTTGCATTCCACCGAATCGTGCGCTCCGTACACGAAGATCTTCATGTACCGGGCGATATCCTCTGACCTTCCCATCGCCTTCGTGGGATTATCGGAGAGTTTCACCGTCCCGCGGCCGTTCGCACTGACTACCTTGATGACGATCGAGAGGGTTTTGAGCCCCAGGTCGTTGGTGAGGTTCGTGCCCCAGCCGCTCGATATCCGAACTACGTCTTTGAACGTATCCGTGATTTTGGTCATAAGCGGCAATTCGAGTCCGTCGCTCGGAATAGCTAACTTCCCACGTATCTCCCCGTCGTTCATGCCGCACTGGCGATAGAAGGGAATATACTTGTTTCCAATGATATCGAGCGGATCGCCAGAATCCTGCCGGAACCCCTTCCATGTGTATGCCTGAGCCGGCGTGAACGAGCGAAGGAAGGCGTCGGTCCCAAACGTGTCTGGAAGCGCGATGGAAAGTCCATAGTTATACAGGTCCCACCATTGCTGGGTTGCGGTACTGATGGCTGCCCGAACCCCATTGCCTTCCGGGTCATTATCCATAAGCGCTGCGATAACCATCGTGCGTTCATGCGCGTCGGTGCCCATAGGCAGGAGCCCATACTGCATCGCGAGCCACACGTTCGACGTTCCGAGGAATTGGTATCCGCCGGGAAGCTCTTCAGAGAGCGCTCCGACGACGTATTCCTGCCATTCCGGGCTGAATGCCCGCCTGGTCCCGAAATCAGAGAATATGATGTCCGGCCGCGTCTTCAGTATGGCTATCTTATCGGCGAGTCTCCGTACGCCCTCTGCGCGCACCGCATCCAATTCGAATCGCGAATGGCGTTTGAGGACGGCACGGCCCAGGAGCGTTTGTACGATTACCAGGGCGAATATCTCCCAGTAGATCGCCGTGCTCCAGGGACCCTCGAATTCAAGAGCGATCTGACCGTCGACCACCTCGAAGTGGTAGTCCGGCATTGTGATATCGCGGAGAAAGTCGAGGTAGTCGTCCGAGAACATCTTGTTCCCGTATTCGAACGTCCCGCGAAGGTAGTGGTGTTCCGACCTCGTGATATGCAGAGTCCGGACGTGGTCCAACTCCTCCTTGAGGGCCCCGATGTCGATGAGGTTCCCGATGTGGATACCCGTCGTCCGGTTCTTGAACGCGTATCGCACCGTCACGTCCTTGTACAGATGATACACGAAGTATCCCATGGTGAACTTGTAGAAGTCCTGCCACAGGAACGATTTGATAATCGGTTTGTCTGCTTTCAATGTCAGGCCCCTTTCCATGTCTGGCTGCGCAGGAACCATTGCACCACCGCGAAGGTTTTCATGTCGGTGAATTTCATCTTCTCGAGCGAGGCGAGCGGTACCAACACACGTTCTGTCCGTTCATCCGTATCGACTCCGAAGATCTTGTTCCAGCGGTTGCTGACCCGCTTTCGAGGAATCTCCGCGTACGCAAGCCATATCCGCTCGGTGAGCGCTCCTGGGGAGAGGGCAAGCGCTTTTCCGCCGTTTAGGATTTTAATGTCCTTCGGCTTGATGGCGCACCCCGTCTCCTCCCTAATCTCACTCGATGCGAGGTGTTTCAGGGTGAGCTTTCGGTCCCTTCGCCCCGCGACTGTCTCGGTGATCCATCCGTATCGGTTCCCCTTGCGGATCATTGCCGGGCGTCGCTGCTTCACGAGCAGTAGTCCCTCGCCGATGATATAGACGAGTACCGCGACGGAGTTGGTGGTTCTCACCACCTCGAAACCGGTTTGATGGTGCTGGACGACATCAAGAAAACGCCCGTGGTATAACGGTTTGAATCGCCTCATTGGTTTTACCCTTTCGTATGTGGAATATAAGTGAATTGTGTGGAAATTGCTGGGAATATTCTAAATCATTAGTTGACATAAAGTCAACTTTTTTGAGCGACTAAAACATTGACACAATTCCATATATGTAATAAAATCGCGCCAGCAACTGGTTCACTGGTCAACAGGAACCTATTTCATAAACCCATAAAAAGGAGAAGCAGTATGGGAAAGAGGCTGAAGATTCATCTTGTCATCATCGACCCACAGAACGATTTCTGCGACATTCCCCGTGCCATGTTGCCGGTGCCGGGTGCCGATGCTGATATGAAGCAAACAGCGCAGCTTGTGCGGCGTATCGGTAGGAAGTTGGACGACATTCACGTTACGCTCGACAGCCATCGTTTGATCGATGTAGGTCACGCGGCAATGTGGATGGATCAGAATGGCGAGGTACCAAAACCGTTCACCATCATCTCAGAGGCGGATATCAGGGCCGGCATCTGGACGACGAGGGATCCAGGGCATCGCGCCCGCATGGTTGCGTACGCGAATGCGCTCGAGGCCCGCCCCGGCCACTACAAAATCTGTATTTGGCCGACGCATTGCCTGATCGGCACGTGGGGGCATAACGTCCACCCTGACTTGAACGAGGCGCTGCAAGAATGGTCCGGAAGGGAATTCGCCATGGTCGACTATGTGACCAAGGGGTCAAACCCATGGACCGAGCACTACGGGGCACTCATGGCAGAGGTTCCTGACCCCACCGACGCGAGCACAGCGCTCAACACCGATTTCCTCAACATGCTCGCAGGGGCGGACATCGTGGCGGTCGCCGGCGAGGCGTCCTCGCATTGCGTCTTGAAAACCGTAGAACAGATCGCCGACAACATCGGCGATGAGCACATCAAGAAGTTCCACCTCTTGAAGGATTGCATGTCTCCGGTCGGCGCACTCCCGGGAATCGATTTCCCTCAGATTGCTCAGGAGTTCCTGGTCAATATGCAACGACGGGGAATGACCGTCGCCACATCCACCGATTTTCTGAACTGAAAGGAGATGTAAGCCTATGCCACGTTTGAGCAACATCGATCCGAGCATGGAGAACATGCAGATCGGGAGCGGGAAGGGGTTCCATTTTTCCGCGACGCGCATCGAGCATCTCGGCGCAACCGAGTACACGCTCGTGACCATCGCGGTGGACGTAACCGGCTCTGTAGACGACTTTGCGGATGACCTCCTCAAGTGTCTTCAGACGGCTGTGGAGAGCTGCAAGAAGTCGCCACGGTCGAACAATCTGCTGTTGCGCCTCATCCTGTTCTCCTCGTCATTGAGTGGCGGCATCGAGGAGATTCATGGTTTCAAGCCGCTTGGGGAGATCGATCCAGGTGCGTATCAGCCTCTCAAAACGGGTGGCATGACGCCGCTTTTCGACGCCGTGTATTCCGGCGTTGGCGCGACGAACGCCTACGCAAAGCAGCTTATGTCACAGAACTTCCTCGCGAACGGTATCGTGTTCGTCCTTACTGACGGTGACGACAATGCGTCGTCCTCGACACCTCGGATGATCCGTGCGGAGATCGATCGTGGGCAGAAGGGGGAGGATATCGAGTCCTTGGTTCCGATCCTCATCGGGGTCAATGCGAAGCTACACACCAAGGAGCTTCAGCGATTCGCGACCGAGGCTGATCTCAAATACATAGACATCGGGGACGCGACGAAGGGTAAGCTCGCAAAGCTCGCCGAGTTCGTCTCTCAGTCTGTGTCGAGCCAGTCACAGGCCATCGGGACCGGTGGGCCGAGCCAGGCGATCGCGGCCACCATATAGGGGGCCACTCGAAATAAAAAGAAGGGCGGTGGCAACACCGCCCTTTCCGTATATCCACAGGAAAGGAGTAGCAACATGATTCTTTCAGCAGATCATCACTTTCAGATCGGCCATTCGCATTACACCGGTGGGAAGATATGCCAGGACTATGCGCTCTCAAGCGCAGGTTCCAGTGCGGCGTGCGCCATCGTGTCCGACGGATGTTCGACAGGCGGATACACCGACGTAGGTGCGCGCATCGTCTCGTTCCTGACCCTTGAGGCGATTCGGGCGCACGCGAAGTCGTGTCCAGGGTCGACGCAGGGAGCCATGGAAGCCATCAGCGCGCGACAGGCAGCGACCTTCTCGGAACTTCGTCCGTCGCTCGACATCCTTGGCGTCAAATCCCGAGACATGTACGCGACGTGCGCGTATGCGTATGTCGCGAATGACGGTGGCGTGGTTCATGTGAGAGGGGATGGCGTCGTCGCGATGAAGTATCTCGACGGTTCGTTGCGAATGACGAGATTCGACTGGGATGACAACACGCCATTCTACCCATGGTATGAGTATGATGGCGTCGATCTTGAGAGTTTTGTCCGACGGCATGGCGGGGACCTTGACGCGCCACGATACGGATCGGAATCGATTCTTCGCCCATCGGCGCCCGAAGGTGCCCAGGCTGAGTCTGTGATGGTTCGGTATGCGCTCCGTGACGGGATCTCTGGCATCACCATCCCGATTTCCGCCGAGGAGTTGCTGCGATTGCGTTTCATCGCGGTGCTCACCGATGGCATCACGCAGATTGCCGGCATGGGTTGGCAAGATGCCGTGGTTGAGTTCCTCGCGTTCAAGACGACCGCCGGGGAATTCGTGAAGCGACGGGTGAATTGGGGCATCAAGGACTCAAAGCGCTTTGGTGTCGGTCCCGTCGACGACATCGCGCTTGCGGCGATCCATATCGACCACGAGGGTGGCAGAGAGGAGGCGCCATGAGCGGTGCCATACAGGTCACGCTTGAGGGCAAGGGGCCGGTGACGCTCCGTCCAAGCGATCACGTCGCGACCGGCGGGGAGGGTTCCATCTATAGGGTTTCGGATATGGTCGTAAAGATCTACACGGATCCCGGAAAGATGGCGAAGAGCGGCATGATCGACAAGATCAAGGCGCTCACGGTCCTTCAGCACCGATGCATTGTGGCACCCCGAGGGCTTGCGGTTGATTCGGCCAAAGGTCCGGTAGGGTACTACATGCCATATGTCGATGGGCACCCGCTCGCGCGCGTGTTCACCACGGAATTCCATCGACGTGAGAAATTCACCTCGAAGCACGCCTCGACGCTCGTCGATCGCATGCGCGAAGTGTTCGTCTTCGCTCATGGGCACAAGGCGATTCTGGTCGATCCGAACGAGCTCAACTGGTTCGCGCAGTTCACTGGTGGTGATCCCGATCCCCGCATAGTCGACGTAGACTCGTGGTCGATCGGCAGGTGGCCACCGACGGTGGTCATGCCGTCAGTGCGCGATTGGCATGCCAAAAAATTCGACGAGCGAACCGATTGGTTTGCTTGGGGGGTCGTCACGTTCCAGGTGTACACCGGCATCCATCCATACAAGGGTACGTTAGACGGATACGCGAGGGGAGACCTTGAGAATCGGATGCGAGCGAATGCTTCAGTGTTCACGCCTGGCGTCAGGTTGAATCAGGCGGTGCGGGATTTCTCGTGCATTCCCACTTCGTTGCTTAGTTGGTACGAAGCGACGTTCCAGAAAGGTGAGCGTACGGAACCACCGTCGCCATTCGACAAGGCTCTTGCGACTCCACGGGCGATCCAGGTGCTTCGTGTCGTTACTACGGCAGCATCGGGAATGCTTGTATATGAGAAGCTTTTCGGATTTCCGGGAGACGAAGCAACACGGATTTTTCCTTGTGGGTTAGCACTCCTCGCATCTAATAAACTCGTAGATCTAGCGACGAGACAGCATAGTATGACAGTAGCCTCGAGTGATTGCGAAGTCATACGCGTCAGAAAGGGGTGGCTCGCCGGATGGGTTGAGCGCGGGTCAGTGCGTCTTGAGTTTATTCGAGATGGAGGTTTACGTAGCGAGATCCTCCCGTTTTCAGTGAAGGTTCGTCAGCTCGTCGGATATGAAAATCGAATGTTTGGGGTGACGGACCAGGGTCTCATGGAAATCAAGTGTACGCAGCTTGGCGACCGAGTGATAGCTTCCGCTGGGCAAACGTGGGGTATCCTTGTGAATTCAACAAAGTGGTTTGATGGATGCGGTGTCATTGATGCGATGGGTGCGAAGTTTGTCATTGCACCGTTCGGCGATGCCGCAGTAACGCAAACGCGAGTTCGCGAGTTAGACGGTGTGCAGGTGATCGCCGGCAAGGCAGGAAACCGTTTTGTTTCGCTCATCTACATCGATAAGAGCGGAACCTACCAGAAGATAGAGCTCACCTTCAATCACGATTATTCGTCATATAAGGTGTGGAGCGGTGTAACTGATGGGCCGGAATTGAATCTCGCCATACTCCCGAAAGGGGTTTGCGCGACGATACTCGAGGACGGTACGTTAGCCGTATTCGCTCCGACGAGCGGCAGCGTTACGAAAGTCGAGGACAGACAAATCGCGACCGATATGATCCTCTCGAACTGGGGGGATCTGGTCACCTATATTCAGCGAGGCGAGGTGTGGTCGCTCCGCATGAATAGCAGTAGGTAGGTTGAATCAACAACGAGGGCGGCACATGCCGCCCTCTTCTTTTTATACGCATGAGGGGAAGACGCAATTGTGCTGTGCTATCATTACCCTATGGATGACATACGGTTCGAGGAACAGCCTGCGGTGAGCTTGTCAAACCGGCTGGCGGCGCAGGACCGGAAGCTCGAGGCCATCTACCGGTCATACCCCGTCCCCTTGGGGCGGGATTCTTGATTTTTCATTTGGAAATAGCAATAAGCTGTCTAATAATCAACTCATCTGGGTTTATATATTTCCCCGTAAAATCAAACCACACTTTCATAAAATCTTCTTTCTCTATCTTTCTCAACTTTCCTATTTCTGGATCCTGTAAATAAATAAATTCTTCATCTAATCCGACAACCACGGAATAATGGCCATCCGCAACCTCTGAATCATCATAATCTGATCGACCTCTGGTAAACCAATTCACAATCACCGGCACTTTTTCATCTAACCAGGCCCGAATGTCTTCAAACGTGCTATTATTTTTTATTTTTACCTTGAATCCCAATTCTTCAGCCACCCTTTGAATCGTTGTGTCGTTGGTTCCCAAGTCTTCATCTACATTACACATTTCGGCTATTTCTTGTTCTGACTTTTCAATTCCGTAGTAATGGAAAACCATTTTCAGGCTTGCCGGCCCGCACATATTCTGGTGGAGAGTTTCCTGAAATGGTTTTACTGGTAATAAATCTGTTTTCATATAAAAAACGGGCTACACCGCGAAGTGTAACCCGTTTTGTAACTAGAATCAATTCAATCACCTGTCGAAAATACTGAGCAACCGTCGCTGCATTTTCTGGCCCTCGGAACGGTTTGAGGCAATGATGATATACCCTAATACCGGACTCCATTCACTGATTAGAGTAATAATCACACCCTTCTTCTCTCCTTTAATAGGATAAAGTATCACCTTGAGTTTCTCTAGAAGCTCCTCAGGCAACATTCTTTTCCTGTGGTAGAGAAATGAATCATGAGACAGCAGATATGCTTCTTTTTCATATTCTCCACCGAAGAGATGCCTTGCAGCGTCATAGACGTGAGTGCCGCCGGTTCTCCTTGTATTGGTCTCTGCAACAAAAATTTCACCGGTTTTTGAAATGATGAAATCGATGTCGAAATATCCACGATAGCCCAGTTCCCAGTATCGCTTACCGATGATGTTTCCGATAACAAGCAGTTTTCTTGAAAGAGAATTGGAAAGTGCGCCCCTTCCAATCTCTACTCCGAAAAATGCGCCGGCATCGTTGACCACTTGGCCGCAGTGATAGAGGAATAAAGCTCCCTGTTCGGTAACTAACATTTCAGTTGAAGGAGATCCTCCGGCAACTTCAGTGTCGGGATCTACAAACTCCTCAACCACAATGCTGGTGTTTTGCCAAATGACATCATTCTTCAGTATCGTGGCAAATGCTTTTCGGAAAGCAGGGAGCGAGGTGTATTCTTCTTCTCGAATAATTTTTATTCCCCACCCGGACTCTCCGAAGTTTGCCTTCAACACTAACGACCGGCCACTTTTGTAGAACCACTCCGCCATCCGTTGAGCTTCCGCTACATTTTGTGCAACAAACCCCTCTGGGACTTTCACTTCTACGTGTTCAGACCGCAATTTCAGCATCTCTGTGCGAAATCCTGCTTTGGAGTCTAAATAAGAAACGATCCACAGAGAGGCGTCTGCGGGTTTCTCTTCCACCACAAACTGCAGACCTAATCCTTTGAGTCCAGCAACCAGTTGCAAAAAATCCTGCGTCACGGCATACGGAGACACGGCCACGCACCGGCTTTTCCTTATTTCTCCGGCGATCAATCTCAGAAGTTTTCTATCCCCCAAGACCGATGAGCAGAGGTTAACACTTCCACTTGTGGGAGCCAGATTGACCACATTACCAAATCCCAACGCCCTTTTATTTGCCTCCAAGAGTACTGAAGGAATCGGGTAGGGTGTGACGACAATCTTGTTGTCGCTTTCCCAGAAGAACGCCCTCTGAGAAAGCGTGAGTTCATGATTGATTCTCTCTTTGCCCCGTCTGGTGTGGCTATCTTTGCCCAAAATCTCTTTGAAGGCTTCTGCGGTGTTAGCAATCAGAATTGCCTTGATCATCATACATCCCTCCTTTCTTGGTAGTTTTTCAGGACTGATATCTCTTGTGAGCGATTGAAATGATCTTCTCGACCAAATCCTCAAAACTAATACCCACGAAGCTCGCCATCATAGTAAGCGTGTTATTCAGGCCATGAGTATTCGGCCCGATGCCCGGGTTGTAGTTTACCTCCAAGAGGTAAATATTCCCTGCATCATCCAGGCGATAATCCATTCTCGCATAATCCCTGCACTCAGTGACTTTGTAGGCGATCCTGGTGTATTCCTCCAGTTTCCTTACTGTTTTTCTTGGCAAGGATGCCCGGGTCATTTGCTCCCTCTTGCCTCCCCACTTGTATTCGTAAGAACGAATCTGTTCAAGCGGAGATTGTGCTTCCGAAAAGATGAATTCCAATGGAGGAAAAATGATGAAGTCGAAAGCATTCCCAATCATACCAACCGAAATTTCCCTTCCCTTGATGAATTCTTCTACCAGAGCTGGTTGGCGGTAGTTTTTCAAGACCGTTTGTACCTTCACGCGAAGTTGTTTCCTTGAGGATACAACGCTGTCGCGATAGATGCCGATACTCGCCTCTTCACGGATTGGTTTGACGATCAGGGGAAACATCAAACCAGAGGCCAGATTCTCTTCCGGATGGCGGAATACCTGATGTTTTGGTATGGGCACGCCATAATATGCCAAGACGAGTTTGGTTTTCTCTTTGTCGAGAGTAAGATGCATATTATGGGCCGACGCCCCAGTAAATGGAATTTCCAGTGCCTCCAGCATTTCAGGAACTAACGTTTCGTTGGTATTGCCGCCTCCGAACGCCTCGGCGAGATTCAGAACGATGTCAACTGACTTCTTTTTCCTCTTCAGCTTCTCCCACAGGTTGAAATCGGTTTCCATCGTCTGGACCGAATAGCCATTTTTTTGGAGAAACCTTTTGACCAACGGGACGATAATGGTAATTTCCTGCTCGCAGACCAGATCAGTTTCAATTCCCTTTTTCAACTGCCTAGCCACGTTGTAAAGAATCAAGATTTTCACGTTTTATCCTCATTTTGTTAAAGTCCGAATACTACCTGTATTCTATACAAATAACCAATCACGTCAAACAAAAAAATATGAAGCTCGGGGTTCTTGATTCATGAGCAGTGGATGAACCTGTTCTGTGGTACCATTACCATTATGGATGAAACACGGCGGGAGGAACGCAATGAAGCGAGTGTGTCGGGCCGGCTCGCGGCGCAGGAGCAGAAGCTTGACGCCATCTACCGGTCGGTTGAAAAGATGCGGAAGTATTTCAAGTGGACGCTCATCGTGACCATCGCCGTCATCGTGCTACCGGCCATCGGCCTCATCTTCGCCATCCCCGCATTCATCAAGTCGGTGTCGCTCACCTCGGGGGCTGGCCTGGGGTTCTAGGATGAAATAGCGGCTCCCGGTCGGCTGTAGTACCAGTGAGCGACTCTGCCCACCTCCCATGACCCATTCGATTTCCGCTCAGGGTCATACTGATGAGGCGATTGCGGAGCGAGTGCAGGCGGGGGAGACCGAGCGATTCGGCGAGCTGGTTGAACGGTACGAGGCAAAACTCCGGCGGTACATTCGACGGTTCGTGTCCGACGGCGAGGACTCGCGCGACCTTCTCCAGGACGTCTTCATGAAGGCCTACACGAACTTACGGGGATTTGACACGGATCGGCGGTTCTCGCCGTGGATTTACCGCATCGCGCACAATGAGGTGGTGAACTTTCTGAAGCGGAAGCGACCGGAGCCGTTCTCCCTGTTCGACATGGACACGTTATTTCCGCATCTTGCGGCGGCCGAGACGGCCGAGGGACCAGCGGCGCGTACCGAGATGCGGCAGCTCATCGACCGCTCGCTCGACCAGCTTTCGGTGAAGTATCGTGAGCCGCTTATACTGTTTTACTTCGACGAGCTTGATTACCAGGCGATTGCCGATGTGCTTGAAATTCCCGTCGCGACCGTTGGCGTCCGGCTCCGCCGCGGCCGGCTCATGCTCCGCAAGTTCGTGGAGCCATTCCAATAAAAACGTATGGAGGAAAAAAAGACCATAGATCCCGGGTCCATCAAGGAGCGCATCATCCAGGCCGCGCGGCGCGGTGATATCACCATGCGCCCGCGCTGGCACTTCGTGTTGAAGGGTACGCTCGTCGGCGTCGGCATCCTCCTCGCCCTTCTCGCCCTCCTCTCTATCGCGAGCTTCGCGGTGTTTTCGCTCCGGCAGACCGGCGCGTGGTTCGCACCGGCCTTCGGCTCGAGCGGTTGGTTCGCCTTCTTTCGGGCCATGCCATGGCTTCTCGTCGCGCTCTCCGCGGTTTTCGTGGTGCTTCTTGAGGTGCTGGTCCGCCACTACTCCTTCGCATACCGTACGTCGCTTGTCCTGACGCTGGCGGTCATTCTCGTGGTCGCGGTCGCCGGCGGGATAGTCGCGGCGCCGTTCCATCGCGGTGTCTTTAAGATGGTCCGTCACGGTCCGCCGCCGCCCGTGGTGGGTTCATTCTACCGCGACATCGGGTCCCAGCGATTTTCGGACGTCCATCGCGGTGTTATCGTTGGTCCCGGTTCAGGTGGTTCAACCACACTATCCGTGCGTGGCTTTCTCATCGAGGATGCCGGGGGCACACAGTGGACGGTCCGCAGGGGACCACGAACTCGGTTGCCCTTCGGCGCGGAGTTCGAACCGGGCGACACCGTTGTTGTTTTTGGCCCCGAGCACGCCGGCGCAATCGATGCGTTCGGAATCCGGGAGCTCGTCGGTGAGGAGCCGTAATTCTGAAATATTGCACTTGAGCGGGTGTACTACGGATACGGAAGGCAGGATTGCCCGAACGCATCCGTCAGCGATTTCCGGTGGACATGCACGGTCGACAGTGCGTCCCGCAACACGGAATACTCATGACGGAGGGAATCGAGCTCTCCGATCTGCTTCCGGTAAAGGTCAAACGTATTGTAACGTATGTGCACCAAATGAACGCAATGAATAAGAGGAATGTATTTCGGATTGCAGCCGTCACGGTTCCGATCGCCGGCCTCGTGCTCTTCGGCGCGGCGACCGTATCGGCGCACGGCATGTTTGGCTCAAATGCGACGCCAGACGAGACTGCCTCGCGCCAGCAGACGATGTTTCAGAATAAGGCAAGCATCCTTGGTTTGAGCATTGACGATGTGAAAAACGCATGGGCGAAGGGCCAGACGGTGGCGCAGCTCGCGGCGGCGCACGGCATCACGGCGGACCAGCTGCAGCAGAAGCTCCGGGATGCCCGCGCGGTTGAGCAAAAGACGCGTCTCCAAGCGCTTGTTGACAAGGGTGTCATCACGCAGGCGCAGGCCGACCAGCGGACCCAGTTCATGCAGACTAATCTGTCTACGCAGAACGGGAAATCAGGACGGAGGGGCCACGGCGGCATGGGCATGGGTATGAGGGGAGGGTTCGGTCTCTAGGGGTGGATTCGACGCCTCCGCTCCGAATCCCGGGGCGGAGGCAGGCGAGACTTTTATATGAAACCATTCAAAAAAATCTGGGGGTTCGCGCGAAGTCACAGGGCTATTTCTGTGCTCATAATTGTCGTCGTTGCGTTCGGCGGATACCGGGCAATCGCCTCACTAATCACTCCCGCTCCCATGACGCGGTATGTCCTCGCCGTCGCCGAGACGGGCACGGTGGTGCAGTCCGTGACTGGTACGGGCCAGGTGTCGGCCTCGAACCAGGTTGAGGTCAAGCCGAAGGTGTCCGGCGACCTCACGGCCGTCCCGGCTGTCGCGGGGCAAAGTATTCGCGCGGGCGCCATACTCGCGCGGATAGATTCCCAAGACGCACAAAAAGCAGTTCGGGATGCCGAGACGGCTCTTGAAACAGCGCACCTGAACTATGAAAAGCTCATGCAGCCGGCTGACGCACTCTCGCTCCTCCAGTCCCAGCACGCCCTCGCGAGCGCGATGGAGTCGAGCGTGAACGCGAGTGCCTCGCTCGTGAAGGCGTACACGGACGCCTTCACCGCCGCCGCCAACACCTACCTGGACCTTCCCGATGCCATGTCGAGCTTAAACGACGTACTTCACTCGAACTCCTTGACTGGTGGCTCGCAGTGGAACATTGATTATTACGCGAGTGCCGTCCATGCAGCCGACGATTCGGTGGGCTCGATGATTCGGAACCAGACGGATGCCGCATACCAAGCTGCACGCGCCGCGTATGAGGCGGCATTCACGGCATACAAGGCGACGAATCGAACCGCCGACCCGGCAACCATCGAAGTGCTGGTGGCGCAGACGTACGATGCGACCATCGCCGTTTCCGACGCAGTGAAGAGCGCGGTGAATCTCGTGCAGCGGTTCAAGGACAGCGTTACGCAGCAGAACCTCAGGGTGCCGGCAACCGCGGACACGCATCTCTCGACCTTGAACAGCCTGACGGGGACCGTAAATGGGCATCTCTCCGGGCTTTTGAACGCCCAGGACTCAATCAAGTCCGCAAAGAGCTCGATTATCAGCGTCGGCCGTTCGATTTCGGAAAAGTCCGCATCACTCGATAAGCTCATGGCAGGCGCAGATCCGCTCGATGTCCGCTCCTCAAAACTCATAGTTCAGCAGCGCGAGGACGCGCTCCGAGACGCTCAAATGGCACTTACTGACTACACCGTTCGGGCACCGTTCGATGGTGTCATCGCCAAGGTGAACGCGAAGAAGGGGGATGCCGCCTCGCCGGGCACGGCGGTCGCGACGCTCATCACGAGGGAGCAGCTCGCCACGATCACGTTGAACGAGGTTGACGTTTCCGCCATTTCGGTCGGCCAGAAGGCGACCGTGACTTTTGATGCCGTCCCGGACCTCGCGGTCGCCGGCGAGGTATCAAGCGTGGACTCATTGGGAACGGTTTCACAGGGTGTGGTGACGTATGCCGTCCAGATACGGTTCGCGACGCAGGATAATCGCGTGAAGTCGGGTATGAGCGTCAGTGCCGCCATCGTCGCAAAAGCAGCGAGCGATGTCGTGATGGTTCCTGCCGCCGCCGTGAAATCACTGGGAGTCCAAAATTCCGTGATGGTCGTGTCTGGGACAATGCCTGTTAGCGGTACCTCGAATCAGGGTGTGGCACTTTCCGTTCCACCGAATCAGCAAACGGTTAAAATCGGACTTTCGAGCGACACCGCGGTCGAGATTGTCTCTGGACTTCAGGTTGGGGACGTGGTGGTCATCCGGACCATCGCACCGACGACCACAAGCGCGGCGACGACGCAGCCGAGTGCCGCGAGCCTCTTGGGTGGCGGCGGAACCCGTGGTGTCGGTGGGGGCGGTTTCGGCCGATAAGGAGTAATCGCGAATAATGCGAATAGCAGAGTAATAATGCGAATGAAAAGAGTAATCGCGAATAATGCGAATAGCAGAGTAATAATGCGAATAGAGCCCGCATTCATTCGCATTATTTGAGTTACATTCGCATTATTCGCGATTACTCTATGATCGAAGTACAGAACGTCACCAAGGTATATACAGGCGGCGCCGGGGAGACGGTGGCGCTCTCCGGCGTGAGCTTCACGATCCGGGACGGCGAGTTCATCGCCATTATGGGGCCGTCCGGATCCGGCAAGTCGACGCTCATGCACATCCTCGGATGCCTCGATACGCCCTCATCCGGTACCTACCGGCTGGACGGCCATGATGTTTCATCATTCTCCGATGACGAGCTTGCGGAGATTCGGAAGCGGAAGATCGGGTTCGTCTTCCAGTCGTTCAATCTCTTGCCGCGCGCGACGGTACTCCGGAATGTGATGTTGCCGCTTGTCTATGCGGGTATCCACGGCGAGGCGCGCGAGATGGCGGCTCGAAGGGCGCTCGAGAACGCCGGGATGGACGAGGAACGATACCACCATCGTTCGAATCAGCTCTCCGGCGGCGAGATCCAGCGCGTCGCCATCGCACGGGCGCTCGTGAACGACCCATCGCTCATCCTCGCCGACGAGCCGACCGGGAACCTCGACACAAAGACGGGCGAAATCGTGCTGGGGACCTTCCAGCGCCTGAACCGGGACCTCGGGCGGACCATCGTGCTCATCACGCACGAGCAGGACGTCGCGGAGCATGCGGCGCGCATCATCCACATCCGCGATGGGGCGATTGTTGAGGATTCGAAGCACCACACCCGCCGTATTAGTAATCGCTAATAATGCAAATAGCAGAGGTAATAATGCGAATGAAAAGAGTAATTGCGAATAATGCGAATGGCAGAGGTAATAATGCGAATGTATGCGCATTCCATTCGCATTATTTGAGTTAAATTCGCATTATTCGCGATTACTCTATGAATCTTTCTGACATCCTCCAAGAGACCTACGAGGTGCTGTGGTCCAACCGCGCGCGGTCCGGACTCACCGTGCTTGGCATTGTCATCGGTATCAGCTCCGTTATTGCGATGGTCGCGATTGGCCAGGGAGCCCAGGGTAGTATTCAGGCCCGCATCGAATCCATCGGTTCGAATCTGGTGCTCGTCACGCCGGGCGCACAGCAAGGCCACGGGACGACGGTTTCTTCGGGCCGCGGCTCCGCGCGGACGCTCACGCAGGGGGATGCGGACGCCATTGTCGCGGAGGTAGCGGGTGTCCGTGCGGTCGCGCCCGAGCTCACCGGCCGGTACCAGGTGACAAGTAAGGGTAAAAATACCAATACGCAGATTGTTGGTACGGTGGCAGTCTACCCGTCGGTCCGGAACGTCGAAATCGGGGAGGGAATGTTCATCACCGACAGCCAGGTGCGGAGCCTCTCGAAGGTCGCCGTCATCGGTCCCGCCGTCCGCGACGACCTATTCGGCTCCAGCTCGGATGCAATCGGGCAGACCATTCGCATCAAGCAGATCGAGTTTCGTATCGTTGGGGTAACCAAGGCAAAGGGCGGGTCGGGCTTCGGCAACCAGGACGACATGATTTACGTGCCGCTCACGAGCGCGCAGCGGTTCCTGGCTGGGGACAGTTACCTCTCAACCGTGAGCGTGCAGGCCGCGGACGCGGGTTCGATGGCGGAGGTTCAGGCGCAGATTACGAATCTCCTGCTCGCTCGCCACCGCATTTCTGACCTGACTCTCTCCGATTTCAGCGTTTTAAACCAGGCGGATATCCTCGCGACCGCCTCGAGCATCACGGACACGCTTACCATCTTCCTTGGCGCCGTCGCGGGCATCTCGCTCCTTGTGGGTGGTATCGGCATCATGAACATGATGCTTACGACGGTGACGGAGCGGACCCGTGAAATCGGCCTCCGGAAAGCCATCGGCGCAACCTCCCGGGACATCAGTCGCCAGTTCCTCGTGGAGGCAGTGGTACTCACGGTAACGGGCGGGGTGCTCGGTGTGGCGCTCGGCTGGCTCATCGCGTTCGGATTCACCTACTTCAACATCATCCAGGCATCGATATCACTCTCATCGGTGCTTCTGGCATTCGGCGTGTCGGCTTTCATCGGCATCGTTTTTGGCTACTATCCTGCGCGCCGCGCGGCGCGGCTGAACCCGATAGAGGCGTTGCGGTATGAATAGTTCCAATTTCTAATTACCAATTACTAATTTCCAGCCATGATAAAGGTCAACACAACACATCCATGAAAAAACAAATTATCACATCGGTCGTTGCCGCAGTCGTGTTTGGTGCGGTTGGATTCTGGACCGGCATGAGCTACGGAAAGTCGTTGGTTACCGCGGTACCAACGAACCTTCACGCAGGCGGTTTCCTTGGCGCGAGCGGCGGCGGCACCGGGACCGGCGGACCCGCCCGAACGACTGACGGCGTTCAGTCGGGAGGGCAGCGTTTCGTCGGCCGTGGCGCGGCAGGAATGGGTGGCGGCACCGCAGGCGGGTTCCTCGCGGGGGAGGTGGTCTCGAAGGATGCCTCGAGCGTGACCGTGAAGCTTCGGGATGGTGGCTCGCGTGTGGTGTTTATTTCGACCTCCACGCAGGTCCTCGCCTCGCGTCCAGGCACGCTCAACGATGTTATGGTCGGCGAGGAGCTCACCATTCAGGGGATCACGAATGCCGACGGCAGCATCTCGGCGCAGTCAATTCAGGTTCGTCCGAACGCGCCACCGGGACAGTAACTGGGTATAACGTGTAAACTTACCGACTGCGCGGTCGGTATGGTATAGTGAAACACCTATGAACAAGACAATCGGCATCGTGGTTGCGGTCGTGGTGGTCGCGGGAGGTGTATGGTACGCGCTGTCGCGCCCGTCGCTGGCACCGGACGCTGTGACAGAATCGCCGGCGGTGCCTGCAGCGGCTCCATCCGGAAACGGCTCACCGGTACCGGAGCAGCAACCGGGCAACGCGAACGCGGCGGCAGGCATCGACACCTCGGTTTCGGCTGGCGGTTCGGTTGGCATGACGAAGGACATCACGGTCACGGGCCGGAGTTTTTCGTTCTCGCCCTCGGCCATCACGGTCAAAAAGGGGACGGTGGTGCGCCTCACACTCAAGAACGCTGGTGGGTTCCATGACTTTGTAATTGATGAGCTCGGCGTGAGGACGAAGCAGCTCGCAGACGGGACCGAGGAGACGGTAACCTTCACCGCGGACAAGGTAGGGAACTTCGAATACTACTGCTCGGTCGGTAACCACCGCGCGATGGGCATGTGGGGAACGCTGACGGTAACGGAGTAGGTGGACACACGTCCCTCATCCCGCCCGCTCGTATGCCACTCTGGGTGCTATGCTATAGCATAGCACCCAGCCTTGTCCGCTCGGATCTGTGGTATATTCGCCCTACTCCTTACACCATACAGCTCCTCTAGTCATACCTGAAGCAGTACCGCGCCCACGAGGCGAGAAAATTTGACAAATTGCATAGAAATATGCTAGCTTATACCCAGATGAATTCAACCTAATATAAGGGAGATGTCAAATGAAAGATCTACAGAAAATTTCCAAAAGAACGGGGATACCCGCAGTGTTTTTCAAGGAAATGCTTGGTATACCACTGAAACCCTGTTCCGCAAGAACGATTAAAGAGGCGTGGGACGCCTATGAAAATGCCCAGAGAGGCACCGAGGAAAAACAAGCGGCACTTGCGAAGTGGAACGAACTCTCACTGAAGAATATCAAAGCCGCGAAAACATTCAACGAGGCACTAGCTGCTTACGAGCACACCCTCTGTGATGGTGAGAATTTCAAGAAGGCGCTCCGAAAGATCTATAACCTTTTTTGATATGTGCTAAGAGTACCCGCCGTTGCTTCAAGCACGGCGGTTTGTTTTTGTTATTATTTCTCCCGCCTACTTTTGCGCTTTTCCCGCCCGCTTCTTGGCTGGTGCATTTTTCATTTTTGGTTGCTCGGCATATTTCGGGGCGGTTGGGGTTTTTGGAAGTGTTCCGAGGTCGAGCGTCTGGTCGATGCGGATTTTGGAGACGAAGTCCGGGACGTGGCTCACAAGCACCATCGCGCCATCGTAGCGGTCGAGGGCCTTCGCGATGACGGGCAGGTGCCGGAAGTTGATGTGGTTCGTGGGCTCGTCGAGGAAAAGGAGGCCGGGGCGGAGGAGAACAAGCTGGGCAAATGCCACGAGACCCTTCAGCCCCTCCGAGAGGTCGCCGATGCGCGTCTTCATGATGCGCTCGTCAATGAGGAAGCCGGCGGCCATGGAGCGGAGCTCCTGCTCACTCACGTGTGTCGCGACGTCCACGAGTGCGCGGTAGACCGTCGCGTCGAAGTCGAGGGTCGAGAAGTCCTGGCGGTAGTAGCCGACGCGCGTCCCTCGCGCGATGTGCTCGCCAGTCGCATGGCCGCTCGCGAGCCGCTCGAGGAGCGTGGTCTTACCGATGCCGTTTGGCCCCGCGAGGAGGAGGCGCTCCTTTCGCCGGAGCTCGATTACCACCGGCCGGGTGGTCGTCTCGTGGCCCTCCATGACCGTGACGGAGGTGAGTGTAAGAATGACACCAGTGATCTCGTCCTCACAGGGGATGACGAAGTTCCGGATGGTCTTGTCCTCCTGGCGCACATTCACCACCTCGCCCTCAAGTTCCTCGATTTTTTCACGCATCTTCCGCGCCACATCGCGCATGTGGCCGCCTTTCTGACCGAAGAAGTTTGCCTGCTCCTTTCGGTTCTCGATATCCTGCGAGAGCCGGGCGTTCTTCATCCGTTCGCGATCGAGCCGTGCGGTGATGTCCGCGACGACGGTAAGGTAGTTCCCCACGTACTGCTCTACCGCGCGAGTCGCAGATTCGAGGTAGAGGACGCCCGCCGTGAAGGCGTTCAGGAATTCGGCATCGTGCGAGATAACGATGCAGGTTTTTTTATACTCCACGAGGAACTTGGTGAGATGCTCTATACCCGCCGTATCGAGGTTATTTGTCGGCTCGTCGAGGAGGAGGAGGTCCGGGTCCTGGATGAGCGCGTAGGCGAGGAGGAGGCGCGCCTGCTCACCGCCCGAAAAACCCCGGAGCGTGCGGTCATGCGGGGCCGCGAGATGCACCACGTCGAGGATGCGGTCAATGCGGGGGTCGATGTCGTACACCTTTTTTGAGAAGGCGGCCTCAAAGAACTCGCGGACGGTCCAGTTGAGCTGGTCACGGGGGATGACCTGCCGCGCGGTCGCCATGGTGAGGTCTCCCGCGACGGCGATGGAACCAGTTTCCGGCTTAAGGGTGCCGGTGATAAGCTGGAATATAGTTGTCTTCCCGGCACCGTTCTGGCCCATGAGCGCCACCTTCGCCCCTCGGCGGACCGAAAAAGTCGCCGCGGTGAGAATGGGCTTTGTGTGGCCATACTCGAATGAGACGGCATTGAATCGGATGATGACTTCGTCGGTCTGCATGAATATATCCCGATATCATATCGGGATGGGAGCTTAGTATGCGTGTTTTTTGCATTTTGCGCAACCTTCTCGCCAGTAACCGTATCTGGTAGAATGTTTACATGTCACGAACCGTAAAGACAGCCGTCATAGTTAGTGTGGTCGTGGTCGTAGTTGTTGGCCTCTGGTGGTTTATGAGGAGCCAAAATGCCTACGCTCCCGGCACTGCCACGGATGTTCCGCCGGCGCCCGAAATAGGAATTACGCCGCCGGTGCCGCAGAACCCGTCGGGTGCGAGCATCGAGCAGGACATGGCGTCCATCGACGCACAGCTCAATGCGCTCGGTTCCGATTCCGCAGCGGTCGATGAGAGCTTGAGTGACACGCCGGTAAAACAGGAAAATCTGTAATCAACTCCATGAAAAACATTTTTTATACAAAATCATTTTTTGCATTCTCCATCGCGGTGGCGCTCGTCGGCGGCATCGCGTTTCCGGCGCTTGCCGAGGTGACGGATGTGGGTGGTGGTCTGAAGGCGAATGTGGACGTGAACGGCCCCGTTCGGGTGGGGGGCGTGAAGGTGGAGTTTGAGACCGGCGCGCGAACCAATATCAAAGCAGATCTCAAAGCGCGTGCGACGGCGCGGGCTGACCAGGAAATTGACCGCCGAATCGCAAAGCTCGAGCAACAGAATGCACGCATCCAGGCGATGCAGCGCATCGGTGTCGATGAGAAGGGATCGCTCGATGCCTCAATCAAAGCGCACCTCGTGGAGCTCACGGACCTGAAGGCAAAGATCCATGCTGATACGGATGCCGCGACGTTCCGGAGCGACATCCAGTCCATCACAAAGTTGTACCGCATCTTTGCGCTCGTCATGCCGAAGGCGGCTATCACGGCGGCTGCCGGGCGCACCACAAGCGTCGCAAAATCTATATCGGACCTTGCGATGAAGCTGGATACCCGCATTTCTGCTGCGGCGTCAAGCGGCAAGGACGTTTCTGCCCTCCAAACCTCACTTGCGGACATGCAGGTGAAGACGGCGGACGCTACCATCCAGGCGAATGCCGCGCTCGCGCTTATCGCGAACCTCTCGCCGGACAACGGCGACCAGGCGATGATGCAGGCGAATTTGAAAGCGCTTCAGGACGCCCGCGTGAAAATCAAAGCGGGGGAAGATGACCTGAAGACGGCTCGGAAGGACGCGGAGACCATCATGAAGGGGTTGCGCTCCTTCGGGATTCGAGCATCAGCCACGACGACGGTTTCGAGTACGCTACCGTAGGGAGTAATTTCCGCCGAAAGTGGAAGGATTTAGCCACTCACCACTCAATGTAGTAGGCATACACAACAGGCCGCCTCCAGCGGCCTGTTGTGTAAAGGCGGACGGCGCCCGGGCGTGTGGTATGATGACTGACGAATGAGTGAACCGACTACATCGCGAAGTAGTGCGGGGTTATGGGACGTGGCGGCGGTAGTCTGCGCCCTGAAGTCATTCGGCTTCCGGGTGACGGCGACGACGACGGTCTCGAACACGGTGCGGTAGGGTCTCGGGTGCACGGCAAAGCGGCCGCCAGCCGGATTCGGCTGGCGGCCGTTTCGTCTGTGCCGGACGCTCAGTCGCTTCGGGATGCGCCGGTTGTCAGCGTGGCCTTGACCTGATTGAGGCGGAGCTTGTAGAAGTCCCAGTTGATGAACTTGCCCTTGAGCAGGTTGGCGAACGAGAGCCCTTCCTCAATCAGGGCGGCAGCCTGCTCGATGTTTCCCTGCGCGAGGTAGATATCAATCAGCTTCTCCGTCGCATTGAAGTACCGCTCCCGCGCGATGGTGGTGAGGTGGTTTTCCTTCCCATCGCCGAGGATTCCGATTTGTAGCGCGTAGTTGCGCATTTCGGTCAGTACTTCGGTTGCCTCGGGCGAAGCGGAGTCGCCGTTTTTCTGGATGTCTCGGTACTTCTCGAAGTATGTCGCGAACACGCGCTCGTGCATGACGCGCGACTCGACGCCGCCCAAATCCAGCTGGGTGAGTTTGGTGTACGCCTCGATGAGCTCGTCGGGCGAGAGCGGCAGCACCAGGTGTGCGCTCTCGGCAATCGAAGGGTGCTCCGGGTTGAGGGCATCGAGCGGCCACCGGGACCTGCCGGAATCCCCAGCGTCGTGCCACGTGGCGTCTAGGTACGCGACCGCGACGGTTTTCCCGTCGCCGTCGGCGTTCAGGTAGACCGCGTTCCAGGCGTGGGTCAGTTCGTTGCTCTGCACCTCGTCGAACGCGACCCCGGCGCACCACGGCACGAGACCCTCGGCGATGATGGTTTCGCCGACCTTCTCGACGAGCGCCGCGTAGTGTCGGCACACTCCCGTGCCGCCCGAGAGGTACATCTCGTCGATTGGTATCTTTGAGATGCGGACATCCTCCTCCTTGGCGGCGGGGGTCGTGTGGCCGCTCTCATCTTTTTCCAGTACGGCATAGTTGTACGCGAGCCGCCGCTCGACCATCCGGCTCACCAGAGTACACAGGGTCGTCGGGCCGACCTTGTCGAGCGACACGTCCAGCTCAGATGCCGTGAATTTCGCGTCGGCGACGACGGCGTTCGTGAACGCCTCCGGGTCCGCCAGCGAGTATTCGACGCCGTACACTTTCACATCAGCCTCCTTCACCCGATCGAAGAGGGGGTTCGACGGGTTCTGCTCCGTTCGGTGGGCGTCGAGGTCCATGAGGGTGACGAACCGGACGGTCTCACCAGTGGCGCCATTCCGGAGCTCGATGCCTCGCTCCCCGGCGTGGTCCGTCACGGAGATGTCGCCCACAGCCGCTTCCGCGGTGCTACCGAGCGCGAGGATGCCGACGCCGAGCGCGGAGAGCGCGAACGCGGCCCGCCCGGAGAGCTTGCTCGCCGCCTCCACGAGCCTGTTGAGCTTCTCACTCGGAATCCGGTTCGAGAGGCGCTCGAGAACGGAGCGCACTGCGATCTCTGTACTGCTCTGCGCTCGCCCGGAGGCCTCACTGAGGATTTTCGCGTACGGCGCGGCAGCCTGCGTTTTGACGAATGCGTCCACTTGCCGCGCGCTCTCTTCGGGCGTCGCGCCCATGATGGGCAGCGGCGCCGACTCTAGGACGGCGTCGAGGTGGCGAAAGAGGGCGTCAGCGACGACCCGGTGCTCGTCCGGCACGGGGAGCGTTGCGCGAACGTCCGCGATGCCCGCCCGCGCGCTCTCGAGGGCGAGGAGGTGATTCAGCGCCACCTCGGGTTCCCGCGCGGCGGCGAACTCGCTCGCGGCGCGTTTCAGCTCGGCGAGCTGCTCCCGGAGCGTCTCGCGCGCATCGGGCTCGGGTACGATTCGCTCGATTTCCTGCCGGAGGAGCTGTGCCGCCCCGGTGACCCGCTGCTCGAATCGAGTTGCGAGATTTTCCGCGCGTTCCGAGCGTACGGTCGTTTCCGCCCCGGAGGGCACCTCTGGCTCGTTCATTGGCGGGATTTCAAGGGAACCCATAAAACAACTATACACCTGCGTTTCCTCTCCTGTCTAAACGGTATATGATGACCGGACAAATGTATGAAGCGACTACATCGCGAAGTAGTGCGGGACCGTGGGACGTCATCGTTATAGGTGGCGGGCCGGCGGGCATGATGGCGGCCGGACGCGCGGCGGAGCTCGACGCCCGAGTGCTCCTCATCGAACAAAACCCCGAGCTCGGGAAGAAGCTCCTCATCACGGGAGGCGGGCGGTGCAATCTTACGAACGGGGAGCTCGACACGCGAAAATTTCTCTCGAAGTTCAGGAAAAACGACCAGTTCCTCTTTTCCGCGTTCGCGCAGTTTGGCGTCAAGGAAACGCTCGATTTTTTTCACACGAACGGCGTGCCGACAAAAGTGGAGGAGGGATTGCGGGTTTTTCCCGTGAGCAATCGCGCCGTATCGGTGCGTGACGCGCTCGTGAAATACCTGAAACGCGGGAAAGTGACGGTGTCATGCGATTCTGCCGTCACCGGATTCGTACGGCGCGGGGACGTTATCGAGGCGGTGCGGGTACGAAACAAAGGAAGCGTTCGTGCTCGGTCGTTCGTCATCGCGACGGGAGGGAAATCACGGCCGGAGACCGGTTCGACGGGGGATGGCTTCCGGTGGCTTGCGGATATGGGCCACACGATCGCGGAACAGGAAGCGGCGCTGGTGCCCGTGTCACTCGGCGACGTGTGGGCGCGGCGCCTGTCTGGCGTGGTGCTCCCGGATGTGAAGCTCACGGTGGTCCAGAATGGCGTGAAGCAGGATTCAAAAAAAGGACGGCTCCTCTTCACACATTTCGGCGTGAGCGGCCCCATGGTCCTGAATATGAGCCGGGATATCGGAGAGCTCCTGAAGTACGGGGAGGTGTCGCTGTTACTTGACCTCTTCCCCTCACTCGACCACGGTGCGCTGGATCGCCAGGTCCTCGAAATCGTGGACGCAGAGAAGAACCGGCACTTTAAAAACGTGCTGGGCGGCCTGGTGCCCGCGGCTCTCGCCCCCATTCTCGTGGAGCGGGCGGGCATCCGCGACACTACCGCCTGCCACAGTTTGACGCGCGAAGAGCGCGAGCGTTTTGTGCGGCAGGCGAAGGCGCTGGAACTCCATGTCACGGGGCTCCTCGGCGTCATGAGGGCGGTGGTTACTTCGGGCGGCGTTGCGCTCGCCGAGGTTGATTTCAAAACGATGCGCTCGCGGAAGGTTCCGAACCTCTACCTCGTGGGCGACGTGCTCGACATCGACCGGCCGTCCGGCGGGTACAGTCTCCAGCTCTGTTGGACCACCGGCTTCGTGGCGGGTTCAAGCGCGGTCGACGAACAAAGGTGAGGAGATACTGAGCGCACCAGCGCGAATGTGCCGACGAACAAAGGTGAGGAGATACTGAGCGCGCCAGCGCGAATGTATTGAGGAGAACAGATAAATCCCGTTACCGGACGAACCAATTCAGGAAGGGGATGTTTTTGAGCGCTTCTGCGGGCGCGTTTTCGACAGCTGCGTTCGCTTTGTTGGTGGCATCCTCCGCCCGCTTGATTGTTTCCTGCGCTTCCTCTACGACCGGCGCGACAGCACCGACGGCGCGGTTTGCTTGTTCGAGGGCCAAATGCACCTCGGCAATGAGCGAGTTTGCCTCCGCAATCGTCCGATTCGCTTCGCCGATGACCGGCGCGATTTGGTACAGGTATACCGTCCCCGCGCCGAGGACGGCGGTGAGGAGAAGTGCGAAGATGGCGATGATCCAGGAACGCATGTACTCATTCTACCACTATTAGCGGGATGGAGGCGGGAATAGGATAGATGACTTACACATACTATGGATACGACAGTACCCTGCTGATTTGCACATGCTCCGCCCTTCGATTTTCGAACGCCCCGCCGTTGGCGGGGCACTCGATTTTATACTCTCGCTCCGCTCGAACAAAATCGGTGCTGGGGGGCAGGGAATCGAACCCCAATTCACGGCTTCAAAGGCCGCTGTCCTACCGTTAGACGACCCCCCAATTCACTGTTCACACTCTACAACGCCGCCCCGGCATCGGCAATGCAGTGGCATGCATACAACGAACGTTTCTACGGTGAGTCATCCAATAATCAGCGTAGAGCGGACCCCCCAATGGGGTCCGTTTTTGTATACGCGAGGCGTCAGACGGATCAATATGTGGGACGTTTAACGTTCGAAGGACGTCAAACGTCCGCGTACGTGCTATACTACGTACGTATTCATGGAGAACGCTCTAGAACTCAAGACCCAGATTGCCGAACAGGTGGCGAAGGAGCACGCGGAGGTGTCGGTCATCAAGCTCGTGGACCTCATCGTGCGCCACGCCTACGCGGCACGCGCCTCGGACATCCACATTGACCCGGCGGAAACCCGGGTGTTCGTCCGTGAGCGCATTGACGGTATCCTGCACGACGACGTGGAGTTGCCAAAGGGCATCCACTCCGAGGTCATTACCCGCATCAAGGTGCTCTCGGGGCTGAAGACCGACATCCACCATGTGCCGCAAGACGGGCGGTTTCGCGTCCATGTGCCTGCCGAGACGAAGGGAGCGAAGGACCGACCGGTCGTCGGGGAATCCGACATCGACATCCGCGTCTCGATTGCGCCGACCTACTACGGCGAGAACTGCGTGATGCGCATCCTCGCGGCGAGCGACAAATCAGTCGGTTTGGCACAGCTTGGGTTCAACCCCCTCCAGCTCGAACAGCTTGATTACGCCATCAAGAAGCCGTACGGAATGCTTCTCACGAACGGTCCGACCGGCTCCGGAAAAACGACGACGCTTTACACGATGATAAAGCTCCTGAACACCCGGGACGCCTCCATCGTCACCATCGAGGACCCCATCGAGTACTCCATCGAGGGCATCACGCAGATGCCGGTGAACGTGTCGGCGGGGTTCACCTTCGCCTCGGGACTGCGCTCCATCCTCCGGCAGGACCCGAACATCATCATGGTGGGGGAGATTCGCGACGACGAGACGGCGAGCATCGCCGTGAACGCGGCACTGACCGGCCACCTCGTGCTCTCCACACTCCACACGAATGATGCGGCGACCACCTTCCCGCGGCTCACCGACATGGGCGCGCCGCCGTTCCTCTTGGCTTCCACCGTGAACATCGTCGTCGCGCAACGCCTGGTCCGCGTCGTTTGCCCCTCCTGCCGCATCAAAAAGAAGCTGAATCTTGCAGAGCTCAAGAGCATCGCGCCGCTCGCAAAGAGCCTTCTCATCGACAAGGTGTACACGGCTGGTCCTGGGTGCGAGCAGTGCGACCAGAAAAGCTACAAGGGCCGCATCGGTATCTACGAAGTGCTCGACGTGAATGAGGAGATCCGCCCGCTTATCGTGGGCCGAGCAGATGCGGCGCAGATCAGGACCGTCGCCGTGAAGCACGGCATGAAAACGATGATCGAAGACGGCCTCATGAAGGCGCAGGAGGGCGTGACGACAATCGAGGAGGTGCTTCGCATCGTGTACGAATAAGTTCCGGCGGGACCGTATCCCGCACCAACACTCGTTTCCTGTGTCCCTATTTTCGCGACTTTTCAGAAAACCAGCCGTCCCGACGGTCTCCGCACCGGCGGGAGGGTCAGCCCAACAAGATACCGCCAGTCATTCGGGCGTGGCGTCACGCGTGGCAACCGCGAGCCCTGTCTACCGTCTGCCAATCGTACAGGTAGGGACCAGCACGCGGCGCACACTGGGAGAAGATAAAAGAAAGAAGAAAAAAGAAAAAGGAGTAGAAACAGAGAGGGGAAGCGAGATGCGGATCGGAGAAGATAAAAGACGAGAGACAAGAGAAAAAATGGGGGAAACAGACGCTCCATCAGTGATTCCTGCGCCGAGGGTGACACAACGAGCAACCAACAACGGAGAGCAAAAAACAGAGGAGAAGGGAGGGGAGATGGATGTTCCGATGGTAGTAAAACCGGAACCACGGATTGCGACGCTCGCGCAGGCAAAACCGACGGAAGCAGACGCCGTACCGGCAGTTCCGACATCGGCGCCGACGGGGACACCACCCATAACCAAGAAACGATGGCTCGATACATTTTTTATCTCGAGGAGGGTCGCGGGACAACCAACAAAGAGCAACGGGCGGCAGAAAACAGAAGAAAAAGAAACAGAGGCGAGTAAGAAGGGGAAGGGGCTCTCACTCAACATCTCATTCGGCGGGGCGCCCCATATCTCGATTCAGGAGCGGATAAACTTCGCGCGGCACCTCTCGGTCGCCATCCATAGCGGACTGCCGCTCATTGAAGGGCTTCGCCTCATCCAGGCACAGCTCCCCTCGAAGCGCCTCGTGAAGGTCGTGGCGGAGGTTATCCGAGGCGTGAACAACGGGCAGACGCTCGCCCAGGCGCTCGGGAAGTACCAGAAATCGTTCGGGGAATTTTTCATCAGTATGGTGAAGGTCGGTGAGGCCTCCGGCAACCTTTCCCAGAACCTGCTGCACCTCTCGAAGGAGCTGAAAAAACAGCATGACATTCGCGGCCGGGCGAAATCCGCCATGATATATCCGGCAATCGTGCTCGTTGCGACCCTCGGCATGTCCATCGGGCTTACCGTCTTCATCTTCCCGAAAATCCTCCCGATATTCACGAGTCTCCACGTCGCGCTGCCGTTCACCACCCGGCTCCTCATCGCGTTCATGGAATTCATCCAGACGAAGGGGTACCTTGCGGGCGGCGTGCTGGTGGTGGCAATTATCGCGCTCCGCGGCGCCATCTCGTTCAGGAAGATTCACTTCTACTTTGACCGGCTCATACTTCTCCTGCCGGTGGTCTCGAAAATCGTGGTGAACATTACGCTCGCGAACTTTTCCCGATCGCTCGCAATCCTGCTGGGGAGCGGCATGACACTCGTTGACTCGCTCGCGGTGACGCGGGTAACGTTTCATAATCTGTACTACCAACGGGAGGTCGAACGGATTATCGAAGCGGTGCGCCGCGGCGAAGAGATGGCAACGCACATGTCGCAGAAACCCCACCTCTTTCCACCCATACTGACCGGTATGATCAAAGTCGGGGAGAGCACCGGAAATTTGGAAGAAAACCTCCGGTATCTTGCCGAGTATTTCACCGAGGAGGTGGAAACGAGCGTGCAGAATCTCACGAGCTTGCTGGAACCGATTCTCGTGCTCGTGATGGGGCTTGTGGTCGGGTTTATCGCACTGTCGATCATCATGCCCATCTACTCAATCACGCAAGGGCTGAATGTGAAATAGGGAGCCATGAGACGAGCGACGAGAGACGAGAGACGAGCGAAAGACACCCCGAACGGGTTGTCGGTTGTCGGTTGCCCGCCTCGACTCGCCCACTCGCTCGCCTCGCTTCGCGGGCGAAGCGGGTCTGGCGAGGCGGGTCGGTTGTCGGTTACCCGGCAGGGCATATCCCTCATCGAGCTCATTATTGCGGTAGGCCTCATGGTCATCATTTTCGGCGGGGCATACCTCTCCTACTCCTCCATTCTTGACACACTCACGAACGCCGAGCTCCGCACGGCTTCGGTCACGCGGTTGAACCAGGAGATCGAGGTTATCCGAAACCTGCCCTACGACAGTGTGGGGACCTTGGGCGGTATCCCGGCGGGTATTCTCGACCGGCAGAAGGTCTCAACGGTCGGCCCCATAGAATTCCTCGTGGTCACCACCATCCGGAATGTGGACGACCCCTTCGATGGTACCTTGGGTGGGGCCCCGAACGACACCGCGCCCGCGGATTACAAGCTGGTCGAGGTGGAGGTGAGTTGCCTCCGGTGTGCGCGCTTCGTGCCCATTACGATGACGACGACAGTCGCCCCCGCGAATTTAGAGGCAACGGGGTCAAGTGGGTCACTCTTTATCCATGTTATCGATGCAAACGGAAATGCACTGCCGGAAGCAAGTGTGCGGGTGGTGAACGAGGCGACGCTGCCTACTATTGACCTCACTGATACGACCAACCTCAATGGTGTACTGCAACTCGTGGGTGTGCCACCTGGAACGCAGTCATACCAGATTACTGTCTCGAAGTTAGGATATTCAAGTGATCGGACCTACCCGGTGGGCGGGCAGGGGAATCCTAACCCGGCGAAGCCGTATGCAACGGTGGCGGCTGGAGTCTTAACCGACATCACGTTTGCAATCGATGGCTTGAGTACGGTCGGGCTTTCCGCAGTTTCTCGGACCTGCCAGCCGCTTCAGGGAGTTGCCGCGACTTTCACGGGTGCAAAGCTTATCGGAACCGGACCAGATGTGGTGAAGGTCACTACCACTACCGTGACTGGCATAAACGGCCTGGCAACTATCACGGGTCTTGAATGGGACACGTATGCGGTCGGCATCGCCACCACTACCTGGTCTCTTGTCGGCACGATGCCCGCCGTGCCGCTCACTGTCGCACCCTCTGCCACCGTGCCGTTCAGTACCTCATTTGCACCGACACTATCCCGGGCTCTCGCTATTCATGTACGTGATGCGGCAACTGCCGCCGGTATCCAAAATGCCACCGTTTTGCTGGTGTCGCTTGCCCCGCAGATAACGGGATATGACACACTTCGTTCTACGGATTGGTCCGCCGGGGCCTATGCTTCGAAGAGCGATTCCTTATCTACCGATACCGTGCCGGGGTCGCTCGTACTCGCGGTAGGTCCGGGTGGATATGCTACCTCGACTGAGTGGCTAGTTTCGAAGACTATCGATACCGGAAGTACGAGCACCGAATATACGACGCTGGTGTGGAACCCTTTGAGTCAGCCGGCCGGTGCGAACGTCCGGTTCCAGGTTGCCTCGAACGATGACGCATCGTTTTGGGCCTTCGTGGGCCCGGACGGCACACCCAGCACCTACTATACGGAAAGTGGCACGGCACTCGCGGGCATCCACACAAACCGCCGGTATCTCCGATATCAGGTTTGGCTCACCACCACGAATGCCGTGGTGACGCCACAGGTCAATGAGATAGGCATTGGGTATCGGGGCCCGTGCGTTCCCCCAGACACAGCATATTTTGATGGGCTTGCCGGGAGTTCATACCCCTACACCGTGACCATGAGTGGCTACCAGATAGCGACGGGTACCGCCTCGACCACAGCTTCGTGGCAAGAGCTTACGGTCCCGCTCGTACAGTTATAATTCCATGTCAAAATCTCGAAATCTCGGAGCATCTCGTGGGAGGTTCACCCCCACACCAAACAATCGTTTGGTGTGGGGGTTTACCCTTATCGAGTTCATCGTTGCTATGGGGTTTTCGGTAATTGTGCTCGCGGTCGTGGGTGTTACTGAAAGCCAGTTTACTCAGGTGGCGGGATTTGTGAACCAGGAGCTCTCGAACCAGCAAGGACTGGACCAGGTCATGCAGACATTCCAGACCGAGGCCCGCTCAATGGGGCCCTCGTCCATCGGCGCCTACTCGATTGAAGTGGCGAGCTCGTCGCAATTTGTCTTCTACAGCGACGTCGATTCGGATGGCATCTATGAGCGAGTCCGGTACTCATTCACCTCGACCACATTCGAACGCGGCATCATCGAGCCAACCGGCAACCCGCTCACCTATGCAACCTCCACTGAGACAGTGCGGACCCTCGTGACGAATGTGGTCAGCACTTCAAGTAGGTTCACCTACTATAATTCGACATACACCGGCGAGTCGGTTAACTCGACTTCGAGCGTCGAGTACGGTCCGAATGTCCTCACGAACCCGAGTTTCGAGTCGGGAACATCGCCGTGGACCTTCTACACGAACGGCATGGGGAGCTTCTCGGCGTCGTCGCCCGGATTCGACGGCGCATTCTACGGTCGGGTAGCCCTCACGACCATCGGCTCCAACACGCAGCTCTATGAGGCCTATCTCACGCTCGATCCGAACACGAACTACGAGCTCACGTTTGCCGCGTACTCCTCGACCGGCCACGACCTTTCGGTTTCGCTCCTGAAACATACCTCGCCCTACACGAACTACGGCCTTTCGAACTACGTCGCGGGCATTGGGACCGGCTGGCAGACCTTTACGGTGAATTTCATGACGAGCGGGTTTTCATCTCGGGTGACTGACGCGCGGCTCATGTTTTGGTTTCCGGGGTTCGCCGTGAACGGGGATGCGTATGCAATTGACAACGTGAAACTGCGAAAGATTCTTCCCGTGCCGGTGAATGTCATCGAGAATTCGGGGTTCGAGCCCCTCGCGTCGCCATGGACCTTCTACACGAATGGCAGTGGGGCTTTTACTACCACGACGCCGGGGTACGAAGGTGTTCAGAGCGGCCGCCTCTCGCTCACGACCGTCGGTTCTAACACCCAGTTGTACCAAGCGAACGTGGATCTGGAGTCAGAGACAAAGTATCGCCTCTCATTCGCCGCGTACTCGTCGACCGGCCACAATGTCGGCATATCGGTCCTGAAACATACCTCGCCCTACACGAACTATGGTTTGAATAATTTTGCGGTGGACCTCACGACTGGTTGGCAGCTGTATACCACAGATTTCACCACAGCTGGCTTCTACGGTCCGGTGACCGACGGACGCCTCATGTTTGCCCTCAATGGGTATGCCTCGAACGGCGACAGCTATTATATCGATGACGTTCAGATGAAGCGGGTTGCCTCGTCCTCGCCCAGCTTCGCGGTTCCGTCGGTCCGCATGGTGCGGCTCGACCTCTATACCGACCTCACGCCGTCCCTAGCGCCCCAGCCGAGCTACTTCACCAGCATGGTCTCGTTCCGAAATTTGCACCATGAATAACCAATCCATTTATCCAGCTTTGGCACCGCGGCGGGGTGCGGCTATTACGATGCAGATTCTGGTGTTTGGCGGCGTCACGGTCATTATGCTATCTGGATTTATGCTTTGGACCTACTCGGCGCTCACTTTCTCGCTCCGCGGACTCCACCGCGCCGCATCATTCAGTATCGCAGAGGCAGGCATCGAGTACTACCGGTGGCACCTCGCGCACAATAAGTCCGACTACCAGGATGGCACCGGCACCCCCGGTCCCTACGTGCATCCGTACTACAATCGTCTTGGTGAACGGTTCGGAACGTTCACGCTTGATATTACCCCACCGCCATCCGGTTCCACGATTGTGACCGTCCGAAGCACCGGTCGGGTGGATGCGGACCCCACCGTTCAAAAAATAATCCAGGTGAAGTTCGGCATTCCGTCATTCGCGAAGTACGCCGTGGCGACGAATAATAACATGCGATTCGGGGAAGGCACCGACATTTATGGTGAGATTATCTCAAACCAGGGACTGCGCATTGACGGCACGGCGCACAACTTGGTGCAAAGTGCGCGGACCACGTACAACGACCCCGACCACGCTGGCGCTGACGAGTATGCAGTCCATACTCACCGCGACCTGCCGCCGTCGACTGCTACGGACAATACATTCCGTCCGCTTGAAGCGCCCCCGAATCCGCTCGCGGAGCGTTCTGATGTTTTCTTGGCCGGCCGGGCGGTCGGCGTGCCGGCGGTGAACTTTGTGGGCTTGTCACAGAACCTCTCGGATATCCGAACCATTGCGTCGACCTCTGGTATCTACGCGACGAGTTCGGGAAGTTACGGTTTTGAGTTGGTCTTAAACGCGACAGGTACCTATGCCCTCTATCGAGTGACCGCGCTCGCCCCACCGCCGTCGGGAAGCTGTTCAAATGCACTGGGGCAAACCGGATGGGGAACATGGAGCGTCCAGACGGAAACGCTGGTGAAAAGCGGACCGTTTCCAGCAAACGGTATCTTCTTCTTTGAGGATAACCTCTGGGTCCGAGGCATGATAAACGGCGCCCGCCTCACCATCGGTTCCGGCCGTTTCCCCGATAATTCCACGACCCGGACGAGTATTGCAGTGAATCAGGACCTTCGCTATACGAACTATGACGGCACGGACGTCATCCAGCTCATTATGCAGAACAATTTCAATATCGGACTTTTTTCAAGCGACACCCTGCGCGTTGACGCAGCGCTCATTGCCCAGAACGGGAGGGTCGGACGGTACTACTATCCTTCCGGATGTTCGCCCTACCATATCCGTCAAAAAATCACCTCATACGGTATGATTGCAACGAATTTGCGGTACGGGTTTGCGTACACTGACGGCACCGGGTACCAAAATCGAGAGCTGGTATATGATTCGAACCTACTCTATGGTCCGCCGCCCGAGTCGCCACAGACATCGAGCCAGTATGTGCAAGTTTCCTGGGAAGAGGTCCGGTAGGCAGATCTACTGTGGATAAATAGGTGGAGTAAAGCCGGGATTGTGCTATACTTTATGCTGGTGTATGAAAAAGGTCGAGCAAAGAGCGAAATTCAACTGAAATATATTATGAAAAAACGAAAAGGATTTACACTGCTCGAACTCCTCGTTGTCATCGGTATCATCGCCATTCTGGCGGGTGTCGTCATTGTTGCCCTAAACCCCGCACGGCAGTTCGCCCAAGCGCGAAACACTCAGCGCTGGTCGAATGTGAACGCCATTTTGAACGGTATTGGGCAGCGACTAGCGGACAATAAGGGAACCTTCGAGACCGGCTGTGCGGCAGGCGCGATTCCGACAACCTCGACGCTTATGGCGTCAACGGCGTACAGCATTGCCCAGTGTCTCGTTCCGACCTACATCTCGATTATGCCGTTCGATCCGAGTGCGGCAGGCGCGAGCTACACGAGCACCTCATCGTTCAACACCGGTTACTTCGTCCTGAAGGACGCGACGACCGGCCGCATCACGGTGAGCGCCCCGACGGCGGAGCTCCAAGAAACCATCAGCGTTACGCGGTAAGGATTGGTGTAACGTTATGATGCATACCCCAGTCCCGCCGCGATGGGACTGGGGCGTTTTCTACAGGTTCACACGGTGCGCTTTGTAGGGGAGGACATCTGTGGTATGATTATCGTATGCAAAGGTCGGTATTTTCTGTAACAATATAAAGATGAATCGAAAAGGTTTTACACTGCTCGAACTCCTCGTTGTCATCGGTATCATCGCCATTCTGTCGGGTGTCGTCATTGTTGCCCTAAACCCCGCACGGCAGTTCGCCCAAGCGCGAAACACTCAGCGGCGCGCGAATGTGAATGCCATCCTGAACGGTATTGGGCAGCGGATGGCGGACAATCGCGGGCTGTTCGAAACCGGGTGTGCGGCTGGGGTCATTCCAACCACTGCGACGAACATGGTGAATACCGGAGGATATGACATTGCTCCCTGCATTGTGCCGACCTATATATCCATTCTTCCATTCGACCCGAGCGCAACAAACGCCCAATATACGTCGAATACCAACTACAACACCGGCTACACTGTCCAACGGGATGCGTCGAGCGGCCGTATCACGGTGAGCGCCCCAACGCAGGAGCTTGGCGAGGTCATTAGCGTTACGCGGTAACCAGGTAGCAGACAAACCAAACTGCCCTCGCCGTGGCGAGGGTAGTTTGGTTTTTCAGGAGGACGAGGCGGTCAATGGGGACGAGAGCGATTCAACAAGAGCCACCTCGAGGATTACGAGCGGAAATTGGCTGTACCGCATCTGGCCGTAGGCGACAATGAGCGCACGGAGGAGCACGGTCGGGGCACTGCCACGGTGCGCGGCGTGGGCGGCAATCCGGGCGAGGTGTTCAGGGACCAGTTCGCGCGCAAGCACCGTCGCGAGCGCGGGAGCGTGTTTTATGACGAGCATGCGACGCAGATAGATGATGATGTCTTTCGTGAACTGCGCGAGATTGAATCCACCATCCTGGATGGCCGCGAGGTCTTGAAGCGCCGCGGGAAGGTCGCGCGCGACGAGGCGGTCAATAAACCGCGCCAGCGTTTCGAAACCGACCTTCCCGATCGCCGCCTCCACGTCCCGGACCGTGAGCGGGGTACCACCTGTCGCAAGCTGGTCTAAGAGCGATTCGGCATCGCGGAAACTTCCTTCTGCGGCGGCCGCGATAAGGTCAAGCGCCTCGTGCTCGATCACGATTCCTTCGCGCTCGGCAATCCGCGAAAGTTTGCTGGTGAGCGCTTCAAGCCCGATGTAACGGAAGTAGCACTGCTGCGTTCGGGAGACGATGGTCGCCGGAATGCGGTCCGCTTCAGTTGTTGCCAGCACGAAATATACCGATGCCGGCGGTTCCTCAAGCGTCTTCAAGAGCGCGTTCCACGCGGGTGGCGTGAGCTGGTGCGCCTCGTCGATGATAAACACCTTCGCACGCGCCGCAATGGGCGCGAGGCGGACGTTTTCCTTGAGATTTCTGATTTCATCGATGCCGCGGTTCGATGCCGCATCGATCTCGACAACGTCAAGGCTCCTTCCCTCATCGATCTCGCGGCAGAGTCGGCACGCATTGCACGGCTCGCCGGTTGCGCGAAATGCCGCATCCGTGCCCCGCCGTTCGCAGTTCGCGATTTTCGCCACGAGGCGGGCCGTGGTGGTTTTTCCGGTCCCGCGCGGTCCCGCGAAGAGGTAGGCATGGGCGAGCGTGTCCCGCCGCGCCGCCTCGCGGAGAATCCGCACGGTTGTTTCCTGGCCGATAACGTCATCGAATGTCGCCGGCCGGTATTTTCTATAGATTGCGAGTGCCATAATGAGCGTACGAGAGGCGAGACCTTAAAAGGAATTCCAAGGTCTCGCCTCTCTCTCGCCTCGGAGATTGCGAGTGCCATGGGTTGCGTTTCCAGTATACGCCAGCGTGGCGGGTGGCGGGAAGGGGCCGTTCCAGCTCATTGAAACTGTTACCGAGCGAGGAGTGTATAGCTCATAAATGGGTTACCGTGGTCACCTATGACCATGGAAACAAGGAAGGAGATATTTGATGAGTTCAAAGCGGCGTACTGGAGTGGTTCCCGAGC
>JAUSKB010000002.1 GCA_030647415.1 bacterium | reverse complement strand
TGAGCGCCGTGTCCGCGAGGCGCGAGAAGATGGTCAGTGGGCGGGATTTTGTGTAAAATAGGTTCTAGCGTGCTTTAATACAGACTCCAAAATCAGACGGAACGGCTCATATACTGGTATATGAGCCGTTCCGCTTCTCGCCCAGAAGGGGAAATCATGATAATTTGATTAGGTTAACTTAGATGCCGGAGTAGCTCAGTTGGTAGAGCACGTCATTCGTAATGACGGGGTCCTCGGTTCAATCCCGAGCTCCGGCTCCAGAATCAAACCCATCGGAAATTCGCCGGTGGATAAACGCGCGGCGCGGAGCGCCGCATAGGGGGAATGCGCATTTCCGCGCGCTTCGCGCGCGTGGAGGGTGAGGTTCAAAATTCAGAAGCCGAAGATTTTTTGGAGGAAGATTTTTTTGGAGGGGAATGCGAATGCAGAATACGCCCATAGTGTGCTTGCCCCGACCCTCCCGTGCGCGCACCAGCCCCTTCGCTGGCGGGTCTGAAACCAGCGAAGCTCCCTAAGCTACAAAAGCAAAATCGCGCACAATAGGCGCGATTTTGCCCGAATGTTTTTGCCTTTATGCACGATGTCGTTGCGAGAGCGCGCTCGCTGCAGCACTTTTTGCCGCCTTGCTTGAATGTGGGTTGCTGAGTATTTTTGATGCCTTGCTCGCCACCGTTTTGCTCGTTGTTTTTGAATGGGCCATAGATCATGAACTTAGCTGATAATCCTCGGTACTCCGAATTGAAAGAATTATAACATACATGTGTAAGAAAGTTATACACATGATGTCCACATTTCATACATATTGTGATATAGTGTCTGTATGAGCACAAAATACGCACCACTTATAAAGAGTTTGCGAGTTCAAAGGGGGTTCTCACAGGCTGTCGTCGCAGAAAAGCTTGGCCTTTCCCGCCAATCTTACATGGCTGTCGAACGCGGCTCGAGAGAGCTTACTTTGCCAGAGGCAAAGAAGCTTCAAGAGCTTTATGGTATTTCCCTTGAGGAACTTGCAAGCGCCAACATCCCTAATTATGAAAAGTATAAGCAGATGATTCTTGCGGTTCTTCAAGCTATAGCAACACATCGAGACGGAAGAACACCAAAAACAAAACTCGCTAAACTTGTCTATCTTGCCGACTTCGCGTGGTACTACAACAAATTGGAAAGCATGAGCGGGATGCAATACCTTCGTCGAGCGTATGGACCTGTACCCGATCCTTATTTCCGTGCACTAGACGAACTGGAGGAAGAAGGCAAAATAAAAATTGATCATACGGGCGACATGTTGCTAGTCGGGCTTGGTAAAGGCGCTGCACAAAAAAAGCTTAGCTACATAGAAACCGAAGAAAAGGCCTTGATTAAAAAGATCGTCGAAAAATGGCGGGGTGCTCTGACAAAAGAAATCGTTGACTTCACTCACGAACAACTCCCTTACAGGCTTTGTGCTCCGGACGAGGTCATTCCGTATGAGCTCATCACTCAGGAAGACCCGGGGCATGTCTACTAGTAGCAATTACACGGTTGAGGTTGAAAAGTACGCAGAGCGGCACTTTATTTCAAGTTTTAAGAAGAAATACAAAGGTGCTTGGGGTGTAACATGGAAGGCTATTGAAGAGGAGCTAAAACGTATCGATACTCTTATTGGCGTAAATAATTACGTCGAAACGATAAAGAGCGGGCAAGATCTGCTAATTTGCAAAACAGAATTCCGCGTAGCTGGGACTCAGGAATCGCGGCACGGGTCGGGCAATCGATGCATCATTGCCATTCATAAAGTAGCTAAAATTGTTCGGGTGTTGCTCGTGTATGGGAAGGGAGACGTAAGTGGTTCTCGAGAGACAGAGTGGTGGCAAAATGTAATTAAAGAAAACTATTCAGATTACTCGCCTCATTTTTAACCTATGCGCTATTTCCTCTACGCACGCAAAAGCACCGATGTTGAGGACAAACAGATTTTATCTATCGACGCGCAGCTCGCCGAGCTTCATGCTCTTGCGAAGCGCGAACAACTCAACGTCATTGAGGTATTCATAGAAAAACGCTCGGCGAAGATGCCCGGTCGCCCGATGTTCGGCGAGATGATGGCGCGGATACAAAAGGGCGAGGCGCAAGGTATTGTCTGTTGGAAGATTGACCGACTTGCGCGAAATCCGGTGGATGGCGGACAAATACAGTGGCTTTTGCAGAATGGGAATATTGCACATATCCAAACGCACGATCGCAGTTACTTCCCCGCCGATAATGTGCTGATGATGTCGGTAGAGCTCGGTATGGCGACAGAATATATCCGTCAATTGAGCGCGAACACTTCGCGCGGGTTGAAGCATAAAGCGAGAATGGGTATCTATCCCGGTGTCGCTCCATTCGGATACCAAAACGATCCGAGTACCAAGACGGTTGTCGTCCACCGCAAGAACTCAAAGCTCGTCAAGAAAATGTTTGAGCTTTATGCGACGGGAACTGTCAATCTTGAAAATCTCTCCGATATTTTAGAAAAAGCGGGTGTCCTCTCTAGGGGCAATATCCGTATCAATATCTCCCGAATATCTTTCATTTTTCAAAATCCTTTCTACTACGGACACTTTCGCTACACCGGCGAGATACACGAGGGCAAGCACGAGCCACTCATTACGAAAGACCTGTGGGATAGGGCGAACGCCGTCTTAGCAGGCAAAAGGCATAGGACATCTAAAGAAGCTGATCCGAGGCCGTTCTGCGGCCTTCTGCGGTGCGCAACATGCGATATGAGTATTACCGGAGAGAACAGGTTAAAGCGACAGGTGTCCGGCAAGGTCCATCATTATGTCTATTATCACTGTTCCAAAAAATCAAAAACTGTCGCTTGCGACGAGGGGTGTATACGCGGAGAGATACTTGATCGCCAGTTGTCGGCTCTCCTTGCCGACTACGCGATGCCGAAAGAATGGGTAGCGCCTTTGTCGGATATGCTCGACCGCGAAGCACAGACGGCTACACAAACCGCGTCAGAGGCTGTTTTAGGGTTGCGAGAGCGCGTAGCCGAGCTATCTCGCAATTTCTCCCGCCTTACCGATGTCTATGTCGCCCAAGATATTGAGCGCGACGACTACCTCGCGAGACGTCGCGCACTTATGTCCGAAAAGAAGTCGGTTGAGGAGAAAATCGACCGACTTCTACGAACCCCTTCCGCGTGGATAGAACCGACGCGAGAATGGATAAAAGACGCTTCAATGCTAGAGGAAATAGCAAAAACGGATAATGCCCCCTCCAAAAAAATCTCCCTCCAAAAAATCTTCGGCTCGAACCTCACCCTCCACGCGCGCGAAGCGCGCGGAA
>JAUSKB010000001.1 GCA_030647415.1 bacterium | reverse complement strand
GAGCGTCTGCATCATATACGCTCATTGTACCATACTGGCTCTGCCGCCCCATCAATCCTCGCTCTTTTCACTGGTCTGCCACCACGGCGGCAGTAGCCGCAGGTGGTTGCGGAAAAGGTCAGATGTGTGGTATAGTAGCGGTAGAAAACAATTCATAAATCAATCACTAAGAAAGGAGGGGCGATATGAAAGCGCTCCAGTTTGTTGTTTTTGTGGTGGCACTTGTTGCTACCACGGCTGGGTTCGCCCAGCAACCTGATTCCATCTGGGCACGGCAGTTCACATTCGGTGGTAATGGTGATGTCCCCATAAATATTGCCGTCGGTTTAGGGAACATCTACGTCAACGGTTGGCGCGGAGATCCGACCACGGCCTACGGAGCACTGAGTGGCTTTTCTGCTGGGGGCAATCAACGGTGGACTGTGCGGGACTCCAACCAATTGTCGATTTCGTTTGCGGGACACGTTGCCTCGCTCGGGAATAGGGCGGTCTGGTTTTCGGGTGTGACCCCCGGGTATGCCATCGCTGGGATACGGATGGTTGACTCAAACGGAAACCAAGTCTGGCAGGTTCCGGTGTATGGAATGACCTACCTCGGAAGCCGCGACGACACCAGTTTCGTCGCCGTGCTCGCCCGAGAAACGAACCCGATCGCCTTCGTCTACAACGCGAACGGCGCCATAGTGCGCCAGTTCCCACTCCCCGGGACAGAAGGGATGATGACGGCCAGATCAAAATTTCTCACTACCGCAGACGGTGCGGTGGTAGGAGAGTTCCCGGAGTCGCCCCAGTCGCTCAGTGGACTCGTAACAGTCCGCGCGAGGGGCGACGATCTCTGGATCTTCGCCCATTATTATGGGGGGGTGTACGCCTCAACGAGTTACTTCGTCGCTTGGTACAGCATCGCGACCGGACAGCTCATCTGGCGGTACAACTTCCCTGATGTCATTCGGGGGTTTGGTGATGTGGATGCCGACGGAAACGCCTTCATCGCCGGCACGAAACTTGTGAACGCTCCGGGCAATCTAAAGTTCCTCGGCGCGCGAGTAGCCCCACAGGGTGGGCTCGTGTGGCAGCGGGAATGGTTCACGAACCAGAGAAACCGGAACAACTGGGTGAACGGCGCTGCGGTGGTTCGCACCGGCGGGTCAGAGCAGGTGATTCTCGGTGGTGCCATAGATCGTGATACCGTTGGCAGTAACATAACTGCGTACGCCGCGGGTCTCAAGGCATCGAATGGCGACCTGATCTGGGCTATCACTAAAGACGATGGTGGGTATTCGAGCCAGTTTACCGGTTGCACCTCGTTGCCGACAGGGGAACTGTTCCTCGTGAGAAATGTACTTACGGGCACGGGAAACATGGGGGTACTCTACAAGTACTTTACCCACCCGCTCTCCGTCCAGGAAGTCGGCGGTTTTCCGGAGACATTCTCCCTCTCCCAGAACTACCCGAACCCGTTCAATCCGTCGACAGTCATCGGTTTTCAGTTGACGGTTGGCGGTTCTGTCTTGCTTACGGTATACAACCTGCTCGGACAGCAGGTGGCAACACTCGTGGACGAGAAGCTCACCTCGGGCAAGTATGAGGTGACGTGGAATGCGCGGAACGTTCCGAGTGGCACCTACTTCTATCGTCTGCAAACCAATGGGTTTGTAGCGACGAAGAAGATGGTGCTGGTGAAGTAGTAATCTAAAGGCTCCGACCAACATCGGAGCCTTTTGCGTTTCACACATCGGGTTGTGGTCCGCTACGCCGCGGCTCGAATGATGCTCGTGCCTAAGGCGGGCAGACCCACTTTCCTCCGCCGGGCGTTTATACCCTTGGAATTCTCGACCGGCCAGAGGACACGACGTCCCTTCGCATCGCGGTGAAACTGGGTCCCGTATCACTGCGGCTTCCCCTCACCTATAAGAATGCGGTCGGTGAGGTGCGCCTTTTCGGGAAGTGCAAAGTCGCAGTGCCGCAAACATCGCTTCTGGAACGCGAGGTCCATGTCCTGATGCTGGACAAGAATCCAGAACTTTTCCATTCCCTCCCCGCCGATCAATCGCCTCGTCGGATACCCATACGCTTCGACGAGCTCAAGTAGACGAAATAAGTGGACGGCGTCGATGGCATAGATAAGATAGTTTAGAGGTCCCCGTCCCGGCTTCGCGGATAGACGCAACCCCTGGTCGACCTGGACCATTTCGGTGATTTTGTCTCGATATACTTTGTTCATTATCGAAATCGCTAGGAATCTCGAATAGGCTTCTTTTTAACTGGCAGTGGATACACGTCCCTGTAGGAATAAATTTTTGAATCAATACTTTTAAGAAGGTTTTTAAGGATTGCGCCGTTCACGCGTACCCCGTCCTCAGACTCAAGCTTTTCTATCGTACTCATAAGCTCGTCCTTATTTCGCTCGAGAAATGCAATGGTCCCACACACATACGTATCCCACCACAAACCGTCCCCGTAGTATGCCTGTTTGAAGTCTTGAATTGCACGAGCGTAGTGCTCTTCTCCAAGTTCGGCGAGTAATTGGCCCCTATGAAAATGTAAAAGTTGCAATGAGACTGTTCCGGCGGCTTCATCATTCTTAAAACCACGCATATCCTTTTCATGCGTAGCAAGATAGGTGGCAATCAATTTAATCGCCTCCTTGATCTTCCCACCATCCTCAAACTGTCTCCATCCTCTATCTCCCTGATCAAATTCCCAAGAGGAGAGGTGGAGAAAATCTTCTTCCTTCATATCTAATATTTATCCTTTTACTGTACTGCATTCTTACTTCCCATACAATAAAAATGCACTAAGTGTCTACGGATTAAATCCAGTTGTTTCCACGCGGCTCCTGCGCTCACTGCACCCATAAGTATTGACTGAGCACGGCCTCACCCGATTGTCTGACCCTCTCCGTTCGGGAGATCGCTGGGGTGCCGGAGACCTTCCGACTCCACCAGAACTACCCGAACCCGTTCTCCGCCAGTCATTCGACCCTGAAGGGTTTCAAACCCTGAATGGGAGGCGGATCCGCCTTCGGCGGAAATCCCCCGATACGTTCGCGCTGGTGCGCTCAGTATTTCGTCACCGTCGTTCCTCAACCACCATCCGGTTTGAGCTCACCGCTCGAACCCCTGTACGCCTCACGGTGTACGATGTGCTGGGACGGGAGATGGCTGTGCTGGCCAACGAGACCTTGGAATCAGGGGTCTACGAGACGAGGTTCGAGCCGAAGGGACTCGCGAGTGGCGTATACCTTTATCGTTTGGTAACGGAGAAATCTGTCGCCAAGCGGAAGATGGTGTTCGTGAAGTAATCCAAGGGCCTGATGCATAACATCGGGCATTTTGCGTTTTCTCCATTTACATTTTTGTCGAGCAATCTTCAGCAATCCTTCACCGAAAAGTGCTTTCAGCTCAGTCACCTTGCCTTTTTTATCCCCTGTGGTATACTGTGAATAGTAAACTAAAAACCGAAGGAGATTGAAATGAAAATTCTTGTTGTAGCACTGCCGATGATTTTCGCGGTTTCGGTCGCGAACGCCCAAGCCCCGGGCACTCCCGTGAATGTGGTCGCGGTCGCGATGAGCGACACGAGCGCCACCGTGACGTGGGAACCGACAGCGCCGTTCATCCAGGACGGATTCACCGTCATAGGACACATGGCGCACGGAACCCTGCCAGGGTTCCCCGGCGGCGCGCTTCCCCCCGAGGCAACGTCGTACATATTCCGAAACCTGATCTGCGGCGAGCGGTTCACCTTCGAGGTGATCGCGTTCCGCATGATTAACGGCACGGAATGGCAGTCGGGCATCGCACCGTCGAATATGGTGGTACTGTCGCAGTGCGGTGCACACCCCATACGATTGACGCTCCACCAGAACTACCCGAACCCGTTCAATCCTTCGACGACCATCCGGTTCTCAACGCCGAAAGAGGGAATGGCACAGCTCGTGGTATTCAACGCGCTCGGCGAGCAGGTGGCAATTCTCGTGCATGAGCCGCTCCCCGCGGGAGACCACGCCGTGACGTTCGATGCGAACCATCTCGCCGCGGGCGTGTACATCTACCGGCTGAAAACCGCCTCAACGGGACGACCGTTGTGGAGGAAGATGATTTTGGTGAAGTAATCCAAGGGCTCCGACCAACATCGGAGCCTTTTGCGTTTTCCTCTATCAACGCCAGAAAATGTAGAACATCCGATGTCCGGCATTCTCTCACTTCACGAGCATGTCGAGATTCATACCCTCTACATCATCCTGCGGGCGCGTATTCAGCCACTCCGCTGAGTCAAAGCGTGGGGCGGTCAGGCGGTAGCTTACGGTTAGTCGGCTAGTTGATTGGTTTGTTAGTTGGCTAGGTACTGCATACACGGTAAGGGTCAGCGTAGCGGGGTCGGCCTCGTACCAGACGCGGCCGTCGAAGGCGGGGGTGAGAAGCACGGCCATCTGGTCGAAATGCTTCGCGAGATTCGTCGTCTTTGCAAACAACCAGAGGTCGCTCCCCTCCGCCGGCTCCGAGAAACCAATCGTATAGCTGTATGTCGTTTGTTGTTTGTTGTTTGTTGTTTGTTGTAGCGTTACTTTTCCGGTCGTCTCTTCCTTCACGCCAGTCATTGCGAGCCCATACGTTGCATACCGCTTCCCGCCAATCGTGTAGGGCGGGTCGATAGTGTTCAGGGTTGCCTTGTTCACTGTGAGCCCGCCGACTGTGAGCATGCCCGAGATGTTCGCGGTCCCCTGCACATCAAGCCTGTAGCTCGTGTTCGTGGTCCCCACGCCGATATTCCCCGCCACGTAGAGGTTGTTGGTGCCGTAGCTCGCCCCCGTAGCCGAGTAGCCGACGAGCACGCTCCCCGCCGCCGACTGGAACGGGTGGGTTGCGTTTCCTTGATACAGGATGCCCCACGATTCGCGGAGGCTTGCCACGTCCCCGACACCGCCATCCGCCTGCGGAAACCGAAGCCGGTTCGTTGCTTCAATAGCGACATCGCCGACCACATCAAGTTTGAAGCCCGGTCCCGTCGTCCCGATGCCGACGTTGCCATCTTTGAATACATACCCTTCAACTCCAGCCTGATTACCATCAAATTCTAAGAAACCCGTAGTTGGACTCCTTGCAAAAGTATAACCATAACTCCCTCCACCAATTAGTCTAAGGATGGCTGCACCATCATTCGCTGACCTTACAACATCTAAATTCGCCTGAGGCCCCGTCGTCCCGATGCCGACGTTGCCGCTTGAATTTATCGTCATTCTGGTGCTCGTCCACCCATTAGTCACGAACTTCACCGAATAGGCGGACTCGGTTCCGATGAGGAGGTCGCCGCTCTGGGACTGGATGTAGTTCGCGTTCGTCCCGGTGTCCCCGCCGAGGATGGCGTTCGCGGTGCCTATGGCCATCCAGCTTACGCCATTCTGCACCTGGATTAGGCCACCCGCGTTCGACCCCGACCCACCCGACACCAGCATCCGCCTGTTGCCGGTGCCGTTCCCAACCTGCAACAACACACCCGGACTCGCCGTCCCGATGCCGACGTTGCCATTCCTTATGCTCATCGCATTCACATTATTTGAGTAAACATCTAATGCACCGTCGCCCGCCCAATTTAAACCAGTGTCAGTGTCGCCTATTGCCAGTTTAATTACCGGACTCGTTGTCCCGATGCCGACGTTGCCAGCTTTCTGTATGTAGATTCGGTACGCGCCGTTCAATTCATCGTAGAAGCCGAAGTCGCCAGAGGAGTTCGTGAAAAAGCTGTACTTCCCCGTCGTCCCAGACGTCCGTTCAAGTGTGATGCCAGCACTCCCCCCATCGGACACATGCAGTGTCCTCGAGGCGGATGAGTTTGGGTTTGCCGTCCCGATACCGACGTTGCCGGTGTTGTAGTAGATATTCGAAACGCTCGTCGTCCACTGGCTGGTTCCTCCGATAGCTGTGCAACCGCCGGCACTCGTCACAATGCCACCGGAAACGGTTACGCCGCTAAATGTCTGTCCAGAACCGCACGCAGTTGGAGAAGCACCGGCGACACCTCCCTTGCGGTACACCCCAGTCGCGTTGATGTCACCTGTGACGGTGAGGTTATTGGATACTGTGAGATTGTCCCAGATGCCTACCTCGCGGGAACCACCAGCAGAGTTGTTTCCCACGACCATGAGCTTCTTGTAGGCACCGTTGTCGTTCGTGATTGCGGCACCACCATCACCAGCTGATCCCCACGCCGAGTATCGGGGGAGCCATTTGCTTCCGAATATGTCGCCAGACACTACCACGTTACCGCCACGGTTCAGCGTCATGACCGGTTGACCCCACACCACGTCCTGACCCATGCCGGTCGAGGCCGGTGAGACATAGAAGTTCCACACGCCGCCGTTCGCCGTGAAGATGCTTGCCGCGGCGCCGAATCCGAATGTGTTGTCGCGGTAATACTTCGTGTTCCCTGTCGCGTCGAGGCCGCCGGGCGTCATACAGTTTGGAGTCGTGCAACGGTTCTTATAGGCGCCGTAGAGCACGCCGTGCGTGGCGCCCCACCCGTAGCCGGTTTGCTCGGTGTAGAAAAACTGGCTGTTATCCTCCTGGATGATGCTCCCCACGCTGTTCGCGTAGTTCGTGCCTGCGGGCGAGAGCGCGGAGGGTACGCCCACAAAGAGCGGACTGTCGGGGATGCGCACGGGATGGGTCGAGTCGCCATGGACCTGCACCCCCCACCCGGCACTGAGGTACTCCGATGTGGCGTCGGTGAAGCGGTATGCCACGCTCACACGAGCATCTCCCGTAACATCAAGTTTGTACCCGGGGCTCGCCGTCCCGATGCCAACGTTGCCTGAATTAAGTATCGTAAGGTAATTAGTAGTGCCATCGCCGAACGCGATCCTGCCCTGGTACGGGAACTGTTTTATCCACGTTCGAAGCGTTGCGGGATCTCCAAAAGAAGTATCAATGGAAATACCGCGAAGGTAACTCGCGGTAGTCCAGTCGGTCCCCGCACTTTCGCGATACAGAAAATCGTTAACTCTGAAACTGTTGCTTTGTCCAGACGCCTCCAGCCGCGTCAGAGTTTTGTAGTTCCCTGAAGTACCTCCAAGATTTCCGCCAACATTCACATGAAACTTCTCTGCTGGAACGGTCGCCCCGATGCCGAGCCGAGCGTTTGGATTGTCCCAAACTAGGTTATTACTACCACCGAAAGCGCCAGCGTTGTTAAATTGAACATTTGTCCATGAACCTCCTGGTACGCCTGACGGCGGAGTACCACAGTTTAAGGTTCCGTTCGCATTGATGCTCGCCGCATACTGACCTCCTGGACACGTTGAACCACCACCGCTACCGATGCTCAAAGAGATGGTTCCCGCGCCCGTGATGGGGCCGCCGGTGAGGCCGGCGCCGGTGCCGACGGAGGTGACCGTGCCGCCGGAGTTCGTGTCGGTTGCAGAGAAGGTGACGCGCTTGTTCAAGACATCGAAAACCACACTTGCGGAACCGCCTGCGGCAAACTGGATGTAGTCGGCGATCGAGGCGGCGGAGAACTGCGTGACGTTCAATGAATTCCTGACATCCTTGAACGTGCTTGCGACATTCGTGATGATGAGCGGGTTCGTGCCTGCGACCGAGATGCCGGTGCCCGCCACGGCAGAGATGATGCCGGTGTTCGTGAGGGTTACCGAGCCCAAGGTGCCGCCGCCAAAAAGCCCAGTGCCTGCGGTAACGCCAGTGATTGTCCCGCCGGAGTTGGTGTCAATGTCGGTGAAGTTGGCGGTGATATCCACGAGGCCGGAACGCGAGAGGGTGAGCGTCTTCGTGCCGGCGCCGGAGAAGGCTATCGCCGAAGTGTAGTTGTTCGTGTCGGTGTCGGTATCAACATCGGGGGCGCAGGTCACCATGCCGGTTCCTGAAATTGCTCGCACCTTATCATTCCCGCCACAGCTCTGTAGGACACCTCCGTTGATGTTCAAGGAGAGCGTCCCTGCGGTAGTGATGGGGCCGCCGGTGAGGCCGGCGCCGGAGCCGACGGAGGTGACCGTGCCGCC
>JAUSKB010000029.1 GCA_030647415.1 bacterium | reverse complement strand
TTAAAAAATATTGGGAGAAATATGGCAAATGATCAGGAAATTGAAGTTCAGCTAAAAGTTGAACACATTAAGCCGCTTATCGATCTACTTGAGAAGGATGGCAAGTTTCTGGGTGAGGTCAGGCAAATTGACGAGTATTTCAGTCCTATCCACCGTAATTTTACTGATAAAGATCCGATAGAGGAGTGGCTACGGCTGAGAAAGTCAAATAATAAGTTTTCAATGACTTATAAGAATTGGCACTATGATACGAACGGCAGGTCGGAATTTTTCGCGGACGAATTTGAAACAAGTGTCGGAGACACCGGTGCTATCAAAAAAATATTTTCCGCACTTGATTTCAAACCGCTCGTAACTGTCAAAAAGATCAGGAAAACATACCTGTACAAGGACTTAGAAATCACGTTGGATTCGATTGACGGAATAGGTGATTTTATTGAAGTCGAGTGGAAAGGCGGCAAGATTAAGCCAGAGAAAGCTATACTAGAGATTAGAAAGTTTTTAGATGGCCTCGAGCTGGGCAAACTCCTGTGCAACAATGTCGGCTACGCCTATATGGCGCTCTATCCCGACAAAGAGATCGAAATGTGGGAGTTTTAATTTTTATTTGCGATTTCGTTTAGTATCCGCCAACGGCGTTCTTTTTCAGACCACAGAACAGGATCGCCGAGTTTGTGTGCGGCAGTCCCTTCGCGGGGTGAATATTTGTTGACATAGGCCTGAAAATAGCCGACTTTTTTGAAAATGTCGACCGTTTTTTGAAAATCTGCTTCAGTTTCATTCGGATAACCGACTATGACGTCGGTGGTAATTTTTACATTTGGAATTCTTGCTTTGATTTTTTTAACCAATTTTAGATACTCGTCCCTTGTGTATGGCCTATTCATACTTCGTAATACTTTATTACTGCCAGATTGGACAGGCAGATGGATAAACTTGGCAATTTTCGGCAATGTCGCGACCGCTTCAATAATTTCATCACTCATATCCTTGGGGTGATTCGAAGTAAAATAAATCAGAAAATTGCCAGAGATATTATTAATTTCTGTTAATAATTGAGCGAATCTAAAACGCTTATTATTGTTATTTTCACCTCCCCTAACCCCTCCTTGCAAAGGAGGGGGACCGTCATAACTATTTACATTCTGTCCAAGTAACCAGATTTCTTTGTGGTCGGCGGCAATTGCTTTTTTAACATCATTTACTGCGTCTTCAAACGGTCGCGAAACTTCTCGGCCACGGGTGTAAGGGACGACACAATACGAGCAAAAATTATTACACCCTTTCATAATAGGGATGAACTTGGAGATGGTCGGGAGTTGGAGGTTGAAAGTTAGGAGCTCGCTGGTAAATAATTTATCGATATTGTCCAACTCAAATAACTCGACATTTTTTTTGAGAAATCTTTTTTTATCTGGCTTAAGAACACAGCCGGACAGATAAATCTTTTTGCTTTCAAGATTCCGGACAAAACCCATTGCCCGGTCAACACCGGTCTTGCGGACGGAACAATTCAGAACAAAAACAAAATCAGCTTCGTCGAGTGTCGTTTCGACTAAGCCGATTTGTTTTAGGGAGTTTGTAAGCGTTGTTGCATCAAACTCATTGTATTGACAACCAAAACTTTTGACAAAAAAATTATTCAGTTTTTTCTGGTTTCTCATCAGGTTTCTTTTCGATATCACCGTCAGCGGTTTCGCCCTCGGCTGGGGCTTCTTCGCCGGTATGTTCGACTTCGACGGCTTCGACATTTTCTTCGACGGCGACATCAAGCTCAGCCAGTTCCTCTTCACTCCGCGGCTCTTGGACGAAGACAACGACCTCTTCCGGCTCAGACAAAACTTCGACACCCTCGGGAATTTTAAGATCAGAAATCTTAATATTCTTTTCGAAGTCATCAAGAATCGAGATATCAACTTCAATCTCTGATGGCAGATCAGCAGGCAAACATTCAACTTCTATAGTGTCAACTGGTGTGATGAGCGAGCCGTCAAGATTGATAACAGCGGTGGATTCGCCGATAAAGCTGAGTGGAACTTCAGCGTGAATCTTTTCTTTCATATTAACCTTGAAAAAATCGACGTGAATAATTTCTTCAGTTATCGGATTTTTCTGTAGATCATGAACTAGAGTTTTAAAAGGTTTTTCCTCGTCGATAGCCAGCTCGATCAAGTTTGAGGTACCGGCTTCGCGGAAAAGATGATTGAAAGCAATCTTTTCGAGAGAAATTGCCATATTGTCAAAACCTTTGCCATAGACAATAGCCGGGACTTGTCCCATTTGGCGGAGAATCTTGGCTTTTTCAATGCGTGCCTCGGCTTTGAGTTTGAATTCAGTCATAATTTTACCTTGTCATCGCGAGGCTGAAAGCCGTGGCGATCTGTCAATAATAGATTGCTTCGCTCCGCTCGCAATGACAAACGGGAAAACATTATTTTTCTTTTTTCTCTTCAAATAACTTTTCAAAATTTCCATCAAAATTTTTTAAAAACCGGTACATATCAATAACATCATCAGAATTGATTTTTTCATTAGATTCCGCTGTGACATTTGCCTTTGATAATGTCACAGTTGCTAAAAGCGGCATGTGAGTTGCACAACTCAATTCTAAAAAAACAATAGTGTCGACAATGCCTCGAATATGAATTTTGGAGAAACCATAAGACTTGCCGCATTGCGGGCAATGAACATTTTTCTGAACCGTCACCAACAATTTGTATAATTCTTGATGATTCATATCAGTATTTAACTATAGCGATTTGATCTCATAAAGTCAATGGCGATCGAAAATAAACATCTTCACTATTTACCATTAATCTTATTTTTTTTCCATAAATAAAATTTGATCGCGAAGTTCTGCGGCTCGCTCAAACTGAAGACTGTCTGCTGCTTCAATCATTTGTTTTCTCATACTAATTATGACATTTCGTTTTTCTTTGGCTGGCAGTTTGTGGAAATCACGATCGATTGCAAGTAATTTCTCTCCCTGTTCGATTATTTCCGGTGCAACAGCTTTGGAGATGCTCGTGGGTGTGATGCCGTGCTTCTTATTATATTCAGTTTGAATCTTGCGTTTTAGGTCAGTTTCCAAAATCGCCGCTTTGATCGAATCGGTTATAACGTCGGCATATAAAATGACGCGCCCTTCAGAATGGCGGGCAGCGCGGCCCATTGTTTGGACTAGGGCGGTTTTGCTTCGCAGAAAACCCTCTTTGTCAGCGTCGAGAATTGCCACCAGAGAAACTTCAGGCAAATCTAAACCTTCGCGAAGCAAGTTGATCCCGACAAGCACATCAAATTTGCCAAGCCTCAGTTTGTGCAAAATTTCAAGTCTCTCAAGCGTCGGCACATCGGAGTGGATGTAAGCAACTTTGATGCCTCGCTCAGCCAGAAAATCGGTTAATTCTTCGGCGATTTTTTTCGTTAAAGTCGTCACCAATGCTCTCTGGCCTTTTTTGACATTCTTCTCAATTTCGAGAATCAAATCTTCAATTTGCCCTTTGGTTTGACGAATTTCAGTCGTCGGGTCGAGCAATCCGGTCGGTCGGACAAACTGTCTAACAACACAATTTAACTTCTGATTACCCCTAACGTACACCTCGTAGGTGGAAGTTTGGTTGGTTTTCTTGTGTTCGGCAGGGACAAGAAAGTTGCGTTGAGTACTCATTTCAATTTCATATGGCGATGGTGTGGCCGAGACAAAAACGACCCGATTGATCTTTTTGTAAAACTCGCGATATTGGAGTGGGCGATTATCGAAAGCGGAGGGCAGACGAAATCCATAATTGACCAGTTTTTCTTTGCGCGAAAAATCGCCGGCGTACATTCCCCTGATTTGCGGCACGGTCATATGAGATTCGTCAATAAATAGTAAAAAATCTTTGGGCCCGCCTGCCGGCGAGGCAGGGAAATAATCCATCAGAGTTGTCGGGGCATCGCCCGGACTCCGGCCATCAAAATAGCGGGAGTAATTTTCAATTCCGGCGCAACTGCCGGTCTCTTTGATCATTTCGAGATCAAAATTTGTTCTCTGTTCGATCCGCTCAGCTTCAAGCGGTTTTTGCTCAGTATTAAACTTTGCAATTTGAATATTCAAATCAGTCTTGATCATTTCAATTGCCTTTTTTTGAACGTCGGGTGGCGTCATAAAATGAGTCGCCGGAAAAACTTCAAACTCGGTTAAGTCTTTCAATTTCTTGCCGGAAATCCAATCAGTCTCGGTAATTTTGTCGACGCGGTCACCAAAAAAATCTACTTTGATTGAATTGTTGGCGTACGCGGGCAAAATCTCTAAAATATCGCCTTTGAGCCGGTAAGTTCCTCTTTTGATTTCAATGTCGTTACGGTCGTAATGTAGAGCGTTGAGATTGCGGAGAAATTCAGTCCGATTTATCTTTTCCCCGACTTTAAAACTAAAATTTTCAGCCCGGTAAAATTCCGGCGAGCCAAGGACGTATATGCAGGAGACGGAGGCGACGATAATAACATCATTTCTTGTCAGGAGCGCATGGGTAGCGGCGTGGCGGAGGCGCTCAATCTCTTCATTTATCGATGAGTCCTTCTCGATATAAGTATCGGTATGGGGAATATAGGCCTCCGGCTGGTAGTAATCGTAGTACGAGACGAAGTAGTGGACGGCGTTCTTCGGGAAGAGCTCCCGGAACTCATTGCAGAGCTGTGCGGCGAGCGTCTTATTGTGCGCGATGACGAGCGTGGGTCGCTGTGTGCGCTGAATCACGTTCGCTATAGAAAAAGTTTTCCCGGAACCCGTAACGCCAAGGAGGGTCTGGTGTTGGTACCCCTCCGCGAGGCCGCGGACGAGTGCGTCAATCGCCTTTGGTTGGTCCCCGGCGGGCTTTAAGTTCGAGATTAGTTCAAATCCTGGCATGGAGTTATTAAACGGAGGATGGCCTGCCTCGTCACCAAACAAACAGAACGATTGCTATCTTCCCGCCGGTAGCCGCAGGAAGCACTGTTCGTTTTGGTGCGGGGTCCCCGGCGGGTTTCCGATTCGATTCGAGCGTGAACTCCATGCGTGCATTGTACCGCGGGAAGCGTTGAATAAACAAAAGGCCGCCCCATGAGCGGCCCAAGATAGCGCTATCTACCACTGCACTAGCAAAGCATGTGCCGTGTGCCGAAATCCCCTACTGTCAAACTCCCGCTGGTCCACGAATGCACGGAAATCATTCTGGGCCAACCAGGCGATGACCCGCCGTGGAAATATAGAAAAATACTTCTTCGCCTGATGCGGGGTGATGCCGCTGACCGGCGACCTGTGCCGGGACTCGCAATAGCCACAAAATTCAAATTCGTCCCGTGCAAGTTCAGCAACTACGAGAGAACTACATCCTTTCTCCGCCGCCGCTCGGATGAGTCCAGGGAGCCCAGCAATGAGGCGTTCCGCTTTTTCAACCTGGTTTTCTCGCTGCTGGCGCCGCTGTTCCTGCTCGAGTCTCTTTTCCGCCTCAAAAATCTCGTTCCGTCGGCACTCACTAAGCGCTTGAATCTCACGGATATTGACCATAATTTTCATACTATCTCTCCTTATTTATTCTTTTTACTGTGAATACTGCGCTTACCCTACCAGGTGGCGCCGAAAACGTAAAGGGATGGAATCTATTTAAACAAAAACCCCCCGCAGGGGGTGGCTTATTGAGTGGACCTTTTGCCGGTCCGCCGGGCGATGGACCGTGATTCACCGATAATCCACGCGGCAATCAAAACGAGCAGCACCCCGACCCAAACGAGATACCGGGGCGGCCCCAACGAACCCGATTCGAGCTGAAACGCGACCGCCGACAAAAAAAGCGCGAACGAGACAATAAGATGTCGGCGGCGGGAGAGGGAGGCGGAAACAGTGTCTGCGTCCGGACCCATAACACTCCATGCGGCCGCAGTGAGGAAGAGTCCGCTGACGAGCACAAGAACAAACATAGTTTGTACCATCATCCTCCTTTTTATTTTGAATGGGCAAACACCAGTCTACGCGCGGCCGCGGCACGGCGTCAAGAAGCGGTCCTACACATCAATCTGAAAGACCTTCTGCCGAGACGCCGCGCCGCGCACGAGCGAGATGCGCGAAGGCGCGATGCTGAAGTGCGACGCGAGCGCGCGAATCACGGCTTCGTTCGCCGCACCCGCCACGGGCGGCTCGGCAACCGCGACGACGTAGTGTGACGCATCGAACTCGACCACGCCCGGGTGTTTCGAGCGAGACTTCACCTGGACAAACAGCATCGTTCCCATGGTGGTGGGATACGTTACTAGTCCATCGGTGGTAGTTGTTTCGTAGACGAGTTGAGGCACTGGGAGAGCTCCGGGGTCGCCGCCCACCCGCACCGGCCGTCCCCCTGCCGCTCGCATCGAGAATACTGCTTGTAGCAGGCGTACTCGGGCTGGAACTCACAGGTGGTCGCTACTTCGTTCTCCGCGCACACCTGGCCGGAGCATCCCGTAATCAGACACCCGCCGGTCGCCACCGGCTTCGGAGTCGGCGGGTAGAGCGTCGGGTTGATAGCACGTGCGAAGCAGAATCGCCCCGCAGGGTGGTTCCAAGTATCTCCGCCGCCGCCCACCGGAACCGGCGCTGGCCGGGTCACATCTGCCGATATCGGCGCGCTCGGCTTCCTTGATGTATACCCTGACGTCACGGCATCTGACGCCTCTGTGAAGAATGTGGCGCATACCTCGAATGTCGTTGAAGCGGTCACGCGATACTCATAGAGCGCATTCGTTTCCGGGTCGGTGAGCGGCCGGTAATCAACGGCATATTCCCCGAGCGTTGCCGGTAATTTCCCCGTACGCTGCCAGTAGTCAACCGCCTGCGACTGGATTTGCTGGAGGTCGTTCACGCGCCGTATATCAAATTGCTGCGCCCGCTCGTTCCCCGGCGACCCGACAAGCACGATACCGACAATAACCACTGCGGCGACAAGTCCGATAACGGCGTAGACGAATATCTTCATGATTGTTGTCAGTTGTCAGTTGTCAGTTGTCGGTTATCCGAGCGGTAATACCAGAACACCGCGCCGGAAACAAGGAACACGGCGACCACCTTCAGCGCGAACCGGACCGTGAGCTCACCCTGGAGAAAGCTGTTCAGGAGCGCGATCAAGTCCCCCACCATAATGAGCCCGGCAACAAAGAGCGTGAAGTAGACGAGCCATTTCCGAATGCGGACATTCCGGCGCTCCGGGTCCGTGGCGTACGATTTCGCGAGCGTACGCATCGTCCACAGGAACGCGGGGAAGGCGACGACGAGCGAGGAGATGGCAAACCGCATCGCGCTATGAATGCCATCCAAGGCCCACGGGTACGACTCGTTCAATGCGTCGGGAAACCCGAGATTCACGAACTGGAAGAGGAGTGTCCCCAAGGCGACCGCGCTCACGTAGAGCGTGATGATGGAGAAGAGGTGGAGGAAGACCTCCTTCGGCGATGCCTTCTGCGGTGCGATGGTTTGTTCCATACCGCTATTCTACGCGATTCAAACTAAAAACGCACACCGCTCCCCGCCGCTTCAAATGAATTACCATAGAGGGCGAAGTTGCTAAAATAACTAGACGGCCGTCTAGTTATTTTAGCAAGGCCTGTTTTCTCTCCTACTGACGTTTCTGGCTAGAAAATTCCGAGGCCGAACCTCGGAAATTTTCTCTAGAACCCGATGAGGACGTTCACGGCGGCGCGGGTGAGCGGGCCGAAGTAGCCGGTCGGCGAGATGGACTTGTTCGTCTGGAGCTGCTTCACCGCCGCGCGGGTGGCGAACCCAAACTTCGCCGTCTCGTTGCCGGAAGAACCGGGACCGTTCAAATTCAAATTATCGAAGTCCGACTTCGATAATTTAGTTATAGCTACTTGTGTATAACTCATGGTATTTACGTTAAACAACGCGGTGGTGAGGGCGACGTTGCTAAGATAACTGAACGGCCGTTCCGTTATTTTAGCAACTTCAGCGCGTTGGGATATAGAGGGAAACTCACACCCGGAGCACGCCTAGATTCAGCAATTCAACGAGGCGCGAGCCCCAGATGAGTGTCACGGCCGCCGCGATGAAGAATGGCCAGCCAAGGGTAGTATACCGCTCACGGAAGGCAAGGAGACGAACCAACGAGACGACGATGACGCCGAGAAAGACGAGCGGGATGAATATGACGATATTCGGCCACCCGACGAGAAGCGCAGTGAGCAGTCCGACATCGGTCTCTCCCGGCAGGAAGAACCTGCCGTTGCGCCGCTCAAGTATCCGGAGAAACCACCAGAAGCAGAGCGCGACGCCGATCGAGAGCACGGCACCAAGCCAGAACCGCCCCCACGAGTAGAAGATGAAGTACCCGAGCCGTGTATCGAAGAGCCAGGGGAACTGCTGTGCGATTCCAACGGACTTCTCCGGGTCGAGCGGCGTTGAGAGGAGGGGCCTCGTGAACGCAGATTGTGACCAGATATGGTACTGCGTCACGGTAAGGAATCCCGCATAGGCGACCCGGAACCAGACTGCTATCCAGGCAAGCATGCCAAACAGGAGATGAGGAACAAGGGATAAGAGATGAGTGTTCGGTTTTTCCTTACCTGTCTCTTGCGTGCCCGCCGATTTATCCGCCAAAGCCTTGGCGTCGGCGGAAACACCTGCGGAGGCGGGTTTCTGTTTACTGTCTACTTCTCCAAGTTTCTGTCTGCTATCTCTTGCGCCCTGCGCGGCGTATAGCATCACCGCACACACAAAGAGCACCCAGGCGACGAGCGCCGGAAGAAAAGAGGAAAGAGAAAAAAGAAAGGCACTCATAATATGATACCAATATACGAATGGTACGAATAATACCAATGAGAACGGATTAGTACTATTCGTATCATTCGAATAAATTCGTATATTAGTATCTCACTTTCACATGGTGTAGCAATATATCGGCATCTCGCCGACCGGATGGTCGACGCTCGTCGGGACGAGCCCGGAAACGGGAAATGCGTACGAGAGCACCCGGGCGCCGGGCGAGAGCTCGGCGCGGAGCTTCTCCGCGAATCGGCGCCCGAGCCGGTATGGTATCCCGAAGCAGTACACGACATCGGCGTTCCGAAGGTCGAACTGGTAGAGCGACCCCCACCGGACGCGTGCTCGCGACCTGGTGTGCATGATTCGCATCCATGCGGCGCACGCGAGCGGCAGCGAAAGCTCCACGCCAGTCGCCACTGCGCCCGTCACGGCGGCGGCAACGAGTACGCGCCCGTCGCCGCACCCGAGCTCCACGAACCGGTCGGTGGGTGAGAGCGCCGCGAGCCGAAGTACACGGGTGATATCACGACTCCTCGTCGGCACCCATGGCGCAAAAGAGAGCGCAGTCATGAGTGACGCGCAGAGAACGACGACTACGCCGACGATGATGAGTTCCATGTGGTTAGAAGTCCGTGCGCTCTACCCGTTAGACCGAGTCGTCTGGGCGGGCCGGATCGGCAGGCGGGCAATAAGCCCTCGAAGCGCGGGCTGCGGCCGGACGCCGCGCACGATGATGTCAGCAAGTGTGGCGAGGAGCGGCGGCATGCCGACCCCCTCCCTCGTGAGCCGCTCGATGAACGGAGCAAGTGACACACATCCTTCGCCAGGCGCCGACGCCATTTCGCCGCTGGCAATACACTCCCCCGTGTGCCGGTTCCGGGATTCCGCGGACGAGACGGTCGCTACGAAGTCGCCCACGCCCGCGAGCCCTGCGAGCGTCGCGCGCTTGCCGCCGAGCGCCACGCCGACCTCGATGAGCTCCGCCTGTGCCGCGAGCATAAGCGCGCCGAATGCATTCGAACCGATGTCTACGCCATGCGCGACGCCAAGTAAGGTCGCGTAGACGTTCTTTAAGACGCCGCCGAGCGCCACCCCGTGAGCATCCTTCGTGATATCCACGTGGACATTCGACCCTTCGAATAGTTCACGCACACGGGGAATGGCCGTGCGGGCACTCGCACCTGCCTGTGCAGGCAATCCGAGCACGAGGAACCCGGATCGGCCGCGCGCAAGCTCTTCGGCGAACATCGGTCCGCCCGCGACTCCCCACGTGGCAGAGTTGCCGAGCGCCGCATCGAGCACCTCATCCATACAAAGACCGGTCTCGGCCTCAATGCCCTTCGCGAACGATACGACCGCCGCGCCGGCCGGAAGTATGCGGGCAACGCGGGCAGCGACGGTACGGGCAGACCACGAGGGCACGCACAAAAACAGAAGGTCGGCAGAAATCACCGCCGCCTCGAGCGACGGCGCAGTCACCGAAAGTCCCGGAGCGGCATCCCAGGTGAGCACTCGGCGATGCGCAGCCGCCGCAATCCGCTCGAGCGCGCTGCCGATTCGTCCGTACCCGATGATGCCAACAGTGTCACTCATAAAAATAAAATTCTAAATTCCAATTATATCTTCAGCCAGAGGCTGATCCGCCTCCGGCGGAAAATCCGAAACAAATCCAAAGCACCAAACAAATTCAGAAAGCATAAAACTGGCTGCGTTTAGAATTTCGGATTTGAAATTTGTTTAGAATTTAGGATTTCGGATTTAGAATTTTTAGCGCTATGCCCAAAGGAGCAGTATAAGCGGGACGGTGACGAGCGCGAGGAGCGTGCTCATGACGATGGAGCTCGCAACGACCGACTGCTCCAAGTCAAGCTCGTCCGCAACACTCATGGTCGTCACCGCGACCGGCATGGCCGCCAAGATGGTCGCGATGCCGAGCTCTTGAAAGCGGCTACCGATGAGGGCGATGCCCAGGAAGACGACGACGGGTGCGATGAGGAGCCGAAGCGCCGTCGCCAAGGCAGCATGCCAGGCAGCGTCACGGACGAACGTACCCCGGAGAAAGGCACCGAGCGCGATCAAGGCGATGGGTGATGCCGTCGCCCCGACTATACCGAATGTCTGGTGCACAATGCCGCCAACCCCCCACCCCGAGAACCCGACCGCGATACCCATGACGAGTGCGATTGCGAGCGGGTTCCGGGCGAGCGACCGAAGGTACGCGCGCGTCCTCTCCGGCTCCCAGAAAACCTCAATGCCCGCGATGGCGATAAGGATGCCGATAACGAGGAAGATCGTGCCGAGCGCCACGACCGCCGTATGTCCATCGCCGAACGCGCCATCCGCGATCGGGAATCCCATGTAGATGCTGTTTCCCACCACCGCGGCAAGGAACACGCTCGCTTTTGTCCTCCGGTTCATGGGCGTGAGCGCGAGGAGGATGCCGACGAGGAGCGCGAACGCGATAAAGGCGAGGACGCCGGCGCCTATGAGCTTCGCGAGGCCCGGCACCTGCCACGGGATACCCCAAAAACCGGCGACGACGAGCGCGGGAAGGGCCACGTGGTACACGAATCCGTTCAGTGTGTGGGTCCACTCCTCCGGCATGAGCTCAAAGCGGCGTAGGTAATACCCTGCGGCAACAAGGAGGAGAACAGGGAGAATGATTGAGAAGGTATTCATGAAAATGTGATACCAGGTGTGATACTAATATACTAATTCATTCGAATGATACGAATCATACTAATCCGCTCCCATTCGTATTATTAGTATCATTCGTACCATTCGTATATTGGTATCGTTCTTATGGGACGAGATTCACCGGCTTCCCCTCGAGAAACCCCCGGATGGTTTGTGTTGTTGTTGCAAGTATCCGCCCGAACGCCTCCTGCGAGTTGAAGGCGTTATGGGGCGTCACGAGCACGTTCGGCTGCGCGATGAGCGCATGCGTTGCGAGCATCGCCTCGAGCTCCTCCGCTTTGGGGTGCGCATGGGCGAGGAAGTGCATCTCGTCCTTGATCTCCCCCTCCTCCTCGAGTACGTCAAGCGCCACGCCGGCGAGGCGGCCCGCCTCGAGCGCGGCGACGATGCCCGTCGTCTCCACGATGGGGCCTCGGGCGGTGTTCACGAGGTAGCACCCGCGCTTCACACGCAAGAGATTCTCGCGGTTCAGAAGGTGGCGCGTTTGTGGGGTGAGCGGACAATGTACCGTGACGACGTCTGACGCCGCGAGGAGCTCATTCAGGGTGAGGTAGGTGAACCGATTCTCCGCCGCGTACGCCAGGTTCGGGAATGGGTCGAAGGCGACCACCTGCATGCCGAACCCCTGCCCGATCTTGATAGCCTCCGTGCCGATGCGCCCCGTGCCGATGACGCCGAGCATTTTCCCCTTGAGGTCCGTGCCGCGCAACCCCTCGCGCGCGAACGAGTGCTGTTCCTTCACGCGGTCCACAGCCGGATAGAGCTTCCGCGTGAGCATGAGGAGGAGCCCGAAGGCATACTCGGCGACCGTGTTGTCGCCGTACCCCGGTACGTACCCCACACCCACCCCCCGCGCGCGACAGGCCGCGACGTCAACGTGGTCGTACCCCGTGGAGCGCGTCACGATGAACTTCAAATTCGGAAAAGCGGCAAGGACCTCCGCGGTGACGCGGGAGTCCACGAAGACCGATGCCACCTCGGCGCTCCGCTCCGCAGGCAAGGCATCCGCGGTCATTCGCGCGGAGGTGAGCACCACCTCGTGGTCGTGGAACTCGTCGCGAATGCGCCGCTCCTCCCACCCCTCAAGTTCGAAGAACGCGATACGCATTACTCTCACTATACCACAAACCCCTCATTTCATGGGGGTTTTGCGGGTATTGACTTTTGCAGTGGATATGCTACACTGTTACCAGATCCTAAGGTCTAGGACAGTAAGAAGGAAGAGGGACGCGCGGAACCTTCCATTTCCGTGCTTTACGCCCTCAAGCGAGCTATGTCGAGGAAGGTCGCATGGCAAATCACCGGGAAAGTCTGACCTGGTGACGCATACTGAAACAGCATTGCACATTCGACGGGAGGTGCCATTCAATCCGTCGAATCGTGTAGGTCGCGACATTAGAGTTCCGACGAACTGGAACCTTTGCATTGGGAGAATGGATCAATGCAGAGTTAGCGGGGAAACAGGACACAGGTCCCCCGCCGGAAAGGACAGAGTGTCAGTTGTACCAAAAAAGCCCCCTGCGCTTGCGCACGGGGGCCATTCATTTTCGCTTTCGGGGAATGCGGTAATATAAATTATCGACATCGTAAGTCGTTAATTTTTTTGTGGTGTACTTTGGAGGTCACTACTCGCGGAACAGCTTCTGGGCTTCTTGCCACCCTCCTTCGTCCCGTCACCGGCGGGACCTCGAACGGGCGACAAGCTCAGGGCGAGACCTATCCGTTCTTAAATAGCTCCCTTGCCGCATCCCACATCCCCGGGTCGGCGTTTACCGTCTTCATTTTGTACCACCACTCCGAGCCCCAGAGGTAGAAGGTGTCGAGGCCGGTCTGGCGGGCGTATGAGATGATGTCATTGAATTTTTTGGGCGTCATGAGCCGCTGCTGTTCCTCGAGCGGCAGGTCGTAGAGGAGGGAGCGTCCCCACGGCTCGGCCTGGAGCTCCACGTTCCAGGTCGGCTTCCCAAAGAGCTCGCGGACCAGCCAGGCCTTCCGCCCGTAGAAAACCGGCGGGAGCGGGTAGGTGAGCGCGCGGTCGAGCTCGTGGAACCACGCCGTGCGGTACAGCGTGGTGCCGACGATATCGCCGATGGTCGCCGCCTTCCACCAGAGCGAGAGCTCGCCGGAATCGGACACGACGACCGGGTGCGTCGGGTCAAACTGCTTCACGAGCGCCACCTCCCGCCGGAGGAACGCCGTGTCGTACCACGGGCAGTCGCCGAACGGAAACATTGCCTCGTTTTCCACCTGCCACGCGGCGAGCGCCGGGTGAGTTCGGTACCTCGTCACGAACGCTTCGATGAGGGCGAATACGCGGCCTTGCTGCTCCTCTTTCGTGAGTGATTTCGCCCATCCGGGCAGGTGGCATTCGGGCCAGCGTCCGGTCTTCATGCCGATGACGAGCACCACGTCCGCGCCGTGCGCCCGGGCCTCGCCGAGCTGGAAATCCACGCTGTCAAATGTGCGGACGCCCGGCTCCGTCTCAATATCGTCCCAGGCGGTCAATACCTTCAGGTGCTTCGGCCGCAGGTCCTCGAGGATGGCGAGGTAGGCGGCCTTCCAATCCACCTGGAGCCCCGAGGCGAACTTCTGCGAAAAGTTCACACCCCAGGAGATGTGATCGGCTGGCGAGGAGGGCCCGACGAAAAGAACAAGTACGGTAATAAGTATGAGCGAGCCAGCTACGATGCCGGTCCAAACAAGAACGGGGCGGAGTAGCTGCAAAAAATGAATGAGTCGGTCCCGTATCATGAGGCAAATGAGATGAGCGCGATGCCGAGCGCGATTGCGACGACTGCTCCGAGCTTCACGGCAAGCGCGCCGTCGCGGTACCCCTCCGCAAGGATGCTCGGTGCGCGCTTCGCGAGCACCGCGGTGATGCCGATGACCGCGAGGTACTCCACCCCTTGGAGCGCCGGTACCGCCGCAACCAAACCCGCAGGCGCGAGATAGACGGCGAGGTTCTGGAGAATGTTGGACGCCGCACCGAAGAACTGGTTCAAGAGGAAGAGGAGCCCGATGTGCTTCGTCTGTTCGTCGCCTGCGGAGCCGGATGACGGCGGGGCGACCGGACGCCTCGCGAGCGCGCCGCGGACGCGCGCGAGCACGTCGCGCCGGAGCGTGCTGGACGCCGCAAAGAGCGCGAGCGCGCCGACCCCGATACCAATCGTGACCCAGAGAAAGCCCGGCCAGAACGAGACGCGCAGGTAGACGACCTTCGAGGTCACGAAGAGGATAGCAAAGAGGGACGCGGCGAGGAGCGCCGCCCCGAACCCGTCGAATGTGCGCCGGACGCTCCGGCGGAGGGTGATTGCAAACGTCCCGACGGCGAGGAGCGTGATGGCAATGATGTGCAGCTCCGACACCGGCCGCGTCTCCGACGCGACGATAGAACCGAGCACGAGCGTGAGGAGGGGCAAAAGCCCGCCGGTCGCCGGCGCCATACGCGACGCCTCATAGAGCTTGATGCCCCGGTAGAAAACGAGGATGCCGAAGAGCGAGGCGACGCCCGCGAGGAGCGCGAGGAAAAGTGTTTCCATATTCGGCACCGGGAAGCCGAAAAACGGGGTTCCGAGGAGGACGAGAAGCCCGAGGACGCCGACCGAGAAGGCGTAGAGCTTCGGGTCGGGGAAGGCGCGCTTCAGAAGGAAGGCATCCCCCACCACGACGACGGCGAGGAGGAGGTACGAAGCGATTGCGGTGAATAACCAGAGCATGGGTGTAAATTCTAAATCCTAATATCTAAATCCGAAACAATATCGAAATCCGAAATTCTAAACGTACACAGGTTCTGAATTTTTGCATTTGTTTGGTGCTTAGGATTTCGAATTTGTTTAGGGTTTCGTGCTTAGAGTTTAGCCAGCCGCGACTGCTTCCATAATCCGCCGGGCACCCTCCCGTTCCATCCGCTCGTACCCTCGCCGGGCCGCCTCGGCGAACGTGCCGTTTCGGATGTGCTCCGGCACCCATTCGTGCGCTCGGGTTGGGTTGAGCTCATCGAGCCCCGCCCCAATGTCACGGAGCCATGCCCGGTTCCGCTCCTCCTGCGACCCGACCGGTGGCGCCATAATGATGGGGATACCGAGCGCCGCATAAAACGAGAGCTCCGACGGTTTCGTCCACAAGAGATCCATGCGGGCAAGTGCGGCCTCAAAGGCCCGAAAATACTCAAGTTTCGTCGAGCCAGAGAGCACGGAAATACCTGTGCTGTCGGCGACGCCGACATCCCGAATGACCGCCCGAAACTCTTCGGCCACATGCGGATTCGCGCCTGCAGAAAGCACGAGCCGGACCTCGCCGCGGCGTATGAGCGGTGCGAGGCTTGCCACCAATTCGCGCCCGATTTGCGACTGCGCGCCCGCGCCGCCAACGGAAAAAAGGATGGTCACCGGTTCACCGGACCGCCCGGACAACCGGTCGAGCCGCGCGGTGAACGACTCCGCCGCCGTATCGGTGAGTGATTGCGGGAGCGGGAACCCCGTCACCGCAATCCTGTCGAGCGGCACGCCATAGCTCGTGAGGTGGCGGGCGGCCATGTCCGTCGAGGCGAAGTACCGGAGCTGCGTATGCGTCGCGTCGACGGGCGCCCACGCGCGCGAGATATCCGAATCGGTCACCACGACATAGACGGGCTCGGGATAGCCCCAGACCTCCGCCGAGAACCCCACCATCGGGAAGGTCGTCACAAGCGGTAGTGGTTTTTTAACGAGCCGCTCGATGAGGTCCCGGCCGAGGCCACCGCGAATCTGACCCTGGAGCAGCCGGAGCTGCCAGCTTACGCCGGACTCGTTGACGCCGGGTGCGAGCGGATGGATCGCCTGGAAGCGGTTGAAGAGGCCGAAGAGCGCGCGACCAGCCGCGCCGCCCGCCTCGCGGAACCGTGAGACAAAATTGTAGAACTGCTCGCTTTCTGCCCAGACCCGCCGGTCATGCGCGGGTATGCCCGGGTAGTCGTTCGCAATGACAAGTTCACCTCCCTGCGCGATTGGAAGGAGTGGGAGTGCGGCCCGAAGGTGACCGTACCCCATGCTTGCCGCGACAATCCATGATTTCCGCATATGTGGCGTGCTTTTTATCATTGTAGCATTTACACACAGCTTATTCACATTTGCCCATTGACGCATTTCCCGCCACGGGTATACTCACCATCAGTCTCTCCAATTCGCGGAGAACTTGAAAAGTCCAATATGGCAGTCCCTTGAACGGAGGCGGTGCATATCGCTTTCCGGGCGCAATCAGGGATACATGCAGACGACTTATCGAAAGAAAACGTCGTCATGCGGCACCAACCAGCAGCTACCCGTGTCAGCAGTGCTGACACTACGCTTCCATGCGGCGATAAGCAGTATGGAACTTGCCTATGGGTATAGGCGCGCATTCGTGAGTCTGCGTGCTGAAATTTGAACATCTAGGACGGTGACTACGTCACCCGAGCGGTTGCTCAAATGGCTGATGCGACCAGTAAATATGGTCGGCTTGCATGGTTGAGAGTGAATGAGGGCACTCTTTATTCCTCGGCGAATGATGATTCATGGATGCATGAACCCGCCTTTTTGCAAAAGGCGCGGCAATTGCAAACAAGGATTGTTCGCTGATAGTATAGAGTGTTGTTTCGCTCGATACCGTTGTAAGTGGGAGTCCCATCCATACCGCAAGGTAGGATGGCGACCAGAGTAGGGTTTTGGCGGCTGTGTTTGCTGGTAGAGAACGTCGTTCGAGTACGACGGCTGGCGCGACACAGACGATTCGACAAAACCTGAATATACCAGGATTCCAAAATTCCGTCCTAGGAGACGGAAACCGCGGCACGCGAGGGAGTGCGCCGTAGTGTTCGGCCGTGTAACAGCGAACCGAAACGATGGTGTGCGGTAGCATGCAAGCGGTTCCGACGGAACGGAAAACTGGGTGGCCTCAACAGGCCTCCGCGAATTTCTCGTTTTTTGTAAGGAGAACATCTGGCGTCCACGTGGACGCCAGTTATTATTTTTATTGACAAATCAACGTATTTCATATATCATGTTTTCAGAACTGAATTCGCGTTTTCTAACAAGCAAAAGGAGGGTCTATGTCATTCCGAGTGAATGGTGGTCACGAATTGAAAGGGGTCGTCGAGGAATTCCTGAACTACCTGGACGCCCCAAAGACCAATCATGGAAAAGGTCTGTCTTCATCATTAATGCTTCAGATAGAAGAGTATGGGGACTTAATGGTGAAGGCGGCGATTGACCGCTTCGGTACTGAGAAATCCTGGCAGAACCGAGCTGGCTGCTACATCTGCGTCGCCGACTATGATTCTGGCTTCCCAGGACTGGTCTTTCGCGTTGGAAACCCCGTGCCTGAAAAGCTTTTCCGATATTGGTTCTTCTCCCAGGAGAAAGCGCTCCGAACCGCGTTTTATAAGCACACAACGAGTTTTGAGAGCGCGGACGATGACCTGATGCACTACGGCGGCGCAGTTCGCGTCCCTCGACAAATCATCGCCCCATCCGGATTTCCGGCGCACGGCGACGAGGCGATCGCCCTCGGCATGCATGTGCTCATAGGCAATATTGCCATCAAGCAGGCGCGGTCGATTGCGGCGAAGAGCGGCAATCCGTACTTTGATGTCTTGGTCAAAGACATCGAGGAGTCAATGGGATTGTAAAAGAGAGAGCGGCGAATATTCGCCGCTCTTTATGTTTCCACTACTCATGAATCAAAACCGGCCTCGCCATGGCGGGACTCACTCACAAAACCATGGCGGCCGCTACACTGCCGAAGCGACCGCGAACATGATGAGCCAGATGAGCGTGGCTCGGCTCCCGACAGTGGAAACTGAATGGTGTGCATCGGTCCCGCAATCGCAAACTGCCCCTTCAAGGGGCGGTTCCAGACAGGTGTCGTAGACGCCTACTTCTCCGAGATCTTCTTCCAGAGCCAGACGCCGACCAGTATGAGGTCGATGAGCACCACGAGCCAGGTGATTCCACCCAGCGCGCTGAACCCACCGCCCATAAATCCCCCGTATCCCATCATGGTTCCAGTATACCCCGTTAGAGTTTTACATGCACGCCGCTATTTTGATACAGGGTGGTATATAGTACCAACGGAAGCATGCAAACAGAGTGTCTGTAAAACTCTAACGGGGTATACCCTGTCAGCGTTTTGCATACAACGCGGGAGAGCTACAGCTTCCCGGGGATGAACTTTTTGAAAACGTCGCCGAGTTTTTCAACGATCCCCACTTTCACATCATCCTCGTTCTTCACCGGATGCTTCGAGATGATGGCGCGCGGCGGCGTATACAGGTCCTTCATCGCGCCGACGAGAAAGCTTAAAAGTTGCTTCTGCTCCTCCGCCCGGTCGGCATGCACCTCCTGCTTCAGGAATTCTCGGGAGGCCTCAAGCGACCGCGCCACGACCGATTTGAACGAGTACTCCTCCAGGTACTCCCGCGCCTTCGAGTGCTGGGCATGGAAGAAGATCGCGGCGTAAACGAGCGGCAGGGCCACCACGAACTCGAGCCACGAAGCGGCGGCAAAACTGGTCGTCACCGCAAGTTGGAAAAAGATGATGAGCGCCACCGAGAAGAGGAGCAGAATACTCCCGAGGAACCAGTTCCGCCACAGCGCCTTCGCGCGCTCGACTTCCCGCACCCGCTCCTCAAACGCCTCGGCGAGCGACTCTATCATTCGACCGCGCTCCTCACCACCCGATATATCTTGTTTCATATGTAGAACGACAAAACCGGGCGTACTATAATCGAAGGGCTGTCCCGGCTATTCCTCGGCAACGTCGAGGGACGAGTCGGGGCACCGCACCCCCTTCGAACCTTTTTGTTAGTATACCCAGCACCAGGTGCATTCGCAAGTGGTGCTGGGTATACCACACCGCCGATGTCGCGGTTGCGAAAATTCAAAGAAAAAACAAAGCGGCCGTGGATATAATCCACGGCCTTTTTCCTATACATACTTCCTTGTCCGCAACTTATCGATGAGGGCTCGGATTGCGGGGATATCGAGCTTCGAAACGTGGTCGATGCCGAACCGCGTTTGAAAAGCCTCCTGGATATCCTCTCGACCTGTTGTTGTATAGATCTTGACCCGCGGATGAATTTTCTCCGCGATTTCAAGACCCTCGGCGCCAAGACGTGTTAGGTCGCCATCGAGAAAGATTACGTCCGGACGCACCTCATCGATTGCGGAAAGCCCTTCAGCGACCGATGTACACCGACGAACCGCGACATCCTCCTGCGCGAAGAAAAATTCCTTCGTCAACACGCAGAAAGTAGGGTCGTCATCAATTAACAAAAACCTCATGCTACCCCCTATGAATAAATATGTAATTTGAAATTTATGACCGAGGGAACAGTGACACATTACACATAATTAGTCAATTTTTTGTTGGTGTGCGGGAATTCCTTCGCGGTCAGCGGACCGACTGGTACCCGCCCGGCACGCCGTACGGGGACAGGACAATTTGCCACAGCTGGTTCTTCCGGGCGCGGAACGACCCCGCCGACGAGAGCAGGTAATAGGTCCACATCCGGCGGAACCGCTCATCGTAGCCGTCTTTGATGCGCCCCCAGTTCGCCGTGAAATTCCGGTGCCACGCCATGAGCGTCTTGTCGTAGGAGGCGCTGAAATTATGCCAGTCCTCCGTCGTAAAGAGCCCTTCGGCCGCGGCGGCGAGCTGGTGGACAGACGGCACCATGGAATTGGGGAAGATGTACCGGTTTATCCATGAGTCAGTATGCGTGACTGATTTATTGCCGCCAATCGTGTGGAGGAGGAAAAGACCGTTTGCTGTCAGATGCTCTCGAACAATTTCCATGATGCGCCGGTAGTTCTTGTACCCCACATGCTCAATCATTCCACACACCAGAACCTTATCAAACGTTCCCGAAAGGTCGCGGTAGTCCTGCTTCCGAATCTCGACGGGGAGCCCCCCCGTGTACGCCTGCGCGTACTTTGCCTGCTCATCGGAAATGGTGATGCCGACGACGCGGCACCCGAAACGCTCCGCGGCATACTTCGCAAATCCGCCCCAGCCACACCCGATATCGAGCACCCGGTCCGCGGGTACGAGATGAAGCTTCCGGCAAATGAGGTCCAGCTTCCGCTCCTGCGCGACATTCAGGTCGTTGGTGTCTTTGAAGTAGCCGCACGTGTACTGGTTGTACGGGTCAAGGAACGATTCGTAGAGTGCGGGGCTTAAATCGTAGTGCTCCCGGGCGACCCTCGTCCCCCGCCGCCGGGACTGCAGGTTAACGAGCGACGCGCGCAGGTACGCCGCCACGTTCCGCCAGGACGCCACCGCTCGGTCGAGCCCTGCCGCAAGGACGCGGCAGAAGAACTCGTCGAGCCGCGGAACGTCCCACCACCCGTCCAGGTACGACTCGCCGAGCCCCAGCGATCCCTCGCTCAAGACCCGGTCGTAGAAACGCTCGTCGTGGACCCGAATGTCCCACGGCGCATCGCCGTTCACCGCGATATCCGCTCGCTTGAGAAGCTCTTCGACGGTCGCCTTGGAGGTCATTCTGTTTATAGTATCACACCGCCCAACCCACTGGTGCTCTCCCGAGCCATCCAGCGTGTCATTCTAACATTCTTAAGAATGTTAGAATGACACGAAACTGAAACTCCAGAAAAAACATTCTAATATTCTACCCGATGCGCCGGAGCGCTTGCGAGGCAAGTAAAATGTTGGAATGTTTTTTGGGCCCGGGCGCAGCAGATTATAGCCCTAGAAACCCGACGAGTTTCAGCGACCACTCGCGGCTCACGAACTCCGCCCACCCGAAGGGGTCCATGGTGTACTTGTGGAGCTGCCAGTACGAGCTGTTTGAGAACTGGTCACCAGGACGGAACCGAGAGATGTACCCGTTCACCGAGGTGAGGGCGGTGCGTGTCCAGTGGAACCAGTAGGTGGTGCCGGCCACGAGGGACACGCATGCGGGGAAGCGGAACTCGGTCGGGGTGTCAGGACTGGAGGGGATGATGGATGCGGAAACGGTCGAGGAGGAAAGGAGGGTGCCCCCGATGCTGTCAGTAGAGAGGCGGAGGAGGACTGAATCGGTGGGACCGGAGAAGGTCGCGATGCGGTGGAAGGCGGCGCAGATACGCTGGGCTGTGGCCGGCACGTACCGCTCGGCAATCTCGTCGATCGCGGTGTCCGTCCCCCGCCCCCAGAAGCCGCTGTCCGTTATCGCATCGGTAACCTCGAAGAGCGTCTCCTCGACGGGTGGCGGGGGTGCCGCGGGCGTCGTCGTTGCAACGGTTGCGGGGGTGGAGGTGTTGCCTTCGGGGTCCCGTGCCGTCACCGAGACGGTGTATGCGGTTGCATATGTAGCAGTGATGCGGATGCCGGAGGTCGCAATGGTCGAACTGCCACTGTTCACGGAAAGCAGATAGACGAGGGATGAAGTGGGTGTGTCGGGGTCCTCGCTTTCCTGCCAGGTGGCGATGATAT
>JAUSKB010000025.1 GCA_030647415.1 bacterium | reverse complement strand
CATATTTTGCGAAACCGTGAATTCGTTTTTACCCCCAAAATTGAATACAAATTAGTCGCCGAGCAAAGCGAGGCGAGCCTTTCAAACTTGCAATTTCCTTTCTGGTGCGGGTAGCGAGAATCGAACTCGCGTCTGCTGCTTGGGAAGCAGCCATTCTACCACTAAACTATACCCGCAAAATTCTACGGGATTGCGATTTGTCACTGAAAATTCTACGCCCGCTTGAATTTTCAGACAAATCGGGAAGAAGCTGATGTTCTACCACCCACCGCATCCTGCGGGGTCCCGCTATGGCGGTGATAAACCAATCCCGCTTTTTTCGGTAAAGCCATTCTACCGCCCCCCGGCGCTTCCTGGCAACGTCGTGGTCGCGGTCGAGGATGCGGTCGCCGGGACGATGATGACGAGCTTCTCCCCCTCCTCCCGGTAGTTGAACTGAGATTTCAGCTCCTTCACCAGGTTCCGCGGGTCCGTCAGGTACACGAGCCGGTCCTCCAACTCTCGATTCTCGCTCCGCAATTTCTCGGTCTTCTGTGAGAGCTCCGCGAGCGCGCGCTCGAGCGTCTTCCGGTCGCTCGAAAAGCCGACCAGCCCCCATCCGAGGACTCCGGCGATGGCCACAACAATTGCGATTTGCCACGCTCGCATGGTATTAGTATAACCGACAACCCACAACCAACAACGAACACCAGAAGTGAGAGCTCTGGCGTTGTAGGTTGTTGGTCATTGGTTGTGAACTTACTTCTTCAACAATTCCTTGAACATTTCCGGCGTGAGCCGCGTCACCGCGCGCCCCGCGAGCCGCTCCTTCCCCCGCTTCTGCTTTTTCCACAGCTTCATCTTCCGCGAGCGGTCGCCGCCATACAGGTACCCCGTCACATCCTTCCGGAGCGCGGTAATGTCCTCCCGCGCCACGACGCGCCCCCCGACGATTATCTGGATGGGCTGGGCGTGCTGCTCGCGCGGCAGGATGGACTTCAGCCGCTCCGCCATCTTTCGCGCCTCACGCTCGTGCCCCTCGCTCGGCACGAAGCGCGAGAGACCGGGAATGCGCTGGTCCGTGATGCGCACCTCGAGCTTCACGATATCCGCCTTTGCGTACCCCGCAAGCTCGTAGCTGAACGAGGCGTACCCCTCGGTCGCGGACTTCACCTGGTCGTCGAAGTCGCCGACGAGCTCCGCGAGCGGCATGGTCGCCCGAAGCTCCACGCGGTCATGGAAGCTCTCGGTCACGCTGTCCGTAAAGCGGTACCGCGCCTGAATGGGAAAGAGCGCCGGCAAACGGTCGTGCGGCACGAGAATGGAGAGGCGCACCACCGGCTCCCAAATCTCCAGTGCGTCGTCCGGCAGTTCGTCCGGCTGGACGATGACCTCCCACCCGCGCGGCGTTTTGATGCGGTACGCGACGGACGGAAAGGTGTTCACCGTCTCCGCGCCGTACTCCCGCGAGAGTCGTTCCGCCGTTATCTCGAAGTGAAGCCGGCCGAGGAACCCCACCTTGAACCCCCGGCCGAGCACTTCATTCTGGTCCGGCTCGACGACGAGCGCCGCGTCGTTCAGCTTCAGCTTCTTCAGGCTCTTCAAGAGGAGCTCGTGATCGTCGTTCGAGTCCGGATAGAACGACACGAATACGACCGGCTTCGGCTCCTGGTATCCCTCAAGTAGTTCCTCGGCAGCGAGCCGCTGGCGGTTCTCCGGCCGGACGGCAACCACCGTGTCGCCAATGTGGACGATATCCGGGTCCTTGATGCCGGTCGCGAGGTAGCCGATCATCCCCTCCCCGAGCGAATCATCTTTGACCGGCTGCGGCGCCAGGTGACCAAGCTCCTTCAGCTTCGACTGCGCCTTGGTCGCGACCATGTAGACCGTGTCGTCGGCTCGAAACTCGCCGTGGAAGACCCGGACGGACGCCACCACGCCCCGGTGGTTGTCGTAGAACGAGTCGAAAATGAGGGCGCGCGGTGCCCCGCGAACCTTGTCGAGGTGTTTCGGCGGCGGGCCTTCGCCTCGCCAAAGCGGGCTTCGGTTCCGCGGCGGCGGGAGCTTCCGGATGACCTCTCCTAAAAGCTCCGCCACACCCTCGCCTGTCTTTCCGGAAACCCGAGAGATATCCCCTGGTTCGCAGCTGATGAGCTCCGCGAGCTCCGCCGCTCCCGCTCGCAGGCGTTCCTCACCGTGCGGGTCGCTCGCTAAGAGGTCCACCTTATTCAGCGCGCCGATGATGGTGAGTCCCGCCGCGCGCGCGGAGCGGAGGTTCGCGAGGGTCTGTGCCTGGATGCCCTGCGACGCATCCACAAGGAGGATGGCGCCCTCGACGGCGTGGAGCGCCCGTGAGACCTCGTAGGAAAAATCAGAATGACCTGGAGTATCTATAAGGTTCAAGATATATTCTGAATTTAATAACTCACGACCTACAACCAACAACTCACGACTACTCGCACTCGTTGTCGGTTGTTGGTCCCTCGGCTCCGCTCGGGATGGTGAGCTTGTCGAACCATTGTTAGTTGTAGGTTTGTATCTCATTTGCACGGGCGCCATCTTGATGGTGATACCACGCTCCTGCTCCAAGTCGAGCTGGTCCAGGTACTGGGCGTGCATGCGGCGCGCCGCGACCGTGCCAGTCATCTCAAGAAAGCGATCGGCAAGTGTGGACTTACCGTGATCAATATGGGCGATAATGACAAAATTCCGAATGTTGCTCATGGAAACGCTGTTCCGCCGCGCCTGGGCGTGAATAGCCTAGTTAGAGTACCGGAACCCCGCCCATCCGTAAAATCCCTTCAGATGATTCATGCCGAATGGGTAATACTAGTTCCGGCGTATGATTTTTTGAGATGAAAACACCCCATACGCTGGAAATAGCGAAAAATCCAACGGGTGCTATGCTATGGCATAGCACCATGGTATACTACTGGAACGTATGGCACGGAACGCTTTCTTGATACCGCCCGTGAGTCACTACGCCTCTCGAAAGGAGTGGGAGGCGGCGTGTTGGAAGAAGCTCATACGGTCACGGGCGCGGCTGGAACCGCTCGTCACTCCCCGCGAGCGCCATGCGCTCGTCATCCGCGCCGCGGCGCTTGAGCGCATCGGCGCCGGAATCTCGTACCGGCGAATCGCCGACGAACTGTGGCTCTCGCCGCAGACCATCAGCGTCTTGAAGAAATCGGTGGGTGAGCATGGATACCGGAGCTACTGGGAGCGCGGAAAAACGGAGCGGAAACGAGGTCCCGGGAGAGGTATGCCGGATTACCACTCCGGCGAGATACAAAACTATCGGAAGACGAAATACGGTCGCGTGCGGCTCCACTAGAACCTATCTCAAAAATAGACCGGGCGCATAAAAATCTATTTTTGAGATGGGTTCTATGGTCTGACAAGCCGCCAGCTGTCGCAGGGCAAATTCTGTTTAGGATCCGGACACTTCGAATACAATCGGGGCAATAAAACAATCGGGTGCTATGCTATGGCATAGCACCCGATTGTTGCGCCGTTCGCGCCGGGGGGTGGATTGCGTATCATTGTCGGTTCCATTTTACATTTCAGGATTCACGCTCCAGGGTACACACTACAACTGTTTCACCAGCGTGAGCTTTGTCTCAATACGGGCCGGCGGGTCCGGCTCCTCGATGACAAAGGCAGAACCGCGCGCCTCCGCCCACTCGTACCCGATGGGGGCAAGAATGGCGGCCCGGAGCGAGGTCTTCACGCCCGACTGCCGGTCGAACACAAAGGTGAACTGCCGCCCCGGCACTACCGCCTCGCCGGTCGTGTCCGGCGTCTGGTAGCGGACCTCAAGTGTCTTGCGCTTCCCCGCCGCCACATTGAACCAGGTTGCGAATACCTGTTTCCCGAACGCCTGGAGCGACCAGGCGTTCTCGGACGCGAGGAACGTCGTCGTGCGCTCGATGCGGTCCAAATCCGTGTTCGCGGTGAAGTCGTTCCCCTCCGATTCCGCGGTCACCATGGTTTTCACATCATTGCCCGAAAGGCCGACGAGTGTTGAGCCTGGCAATGTATACACCTGGAGGTAGTTCTGGTTCGTCGTGCGCCACCACGGGTCCTTTTGCTTGTCGCCCGCGTGCGCCCGAGTGACCGCGAGGTCCGTGAGTACGCCGCCGTCCGTATCCACATCGATGCGCGCATCAATGGTCTGCGTAATGAAGGCGTCGGACTTGCCGCCCGCCACGTTCGCATCCACCACACCCACGTAGCTACCCCAGAACCCGGTCGGCTGGGTGTACACCGCGCCATCCACGCCCCGAGCGGCAAAGTAGGTGGCAAGTGTGGGGTCCTTCATGTACACCATAATGTCCTTCCGCGTGAGATGCGCCCCGAACGCGTCCAGGAGCGCCATATGTGCCTCCGGTGATAAACTGTTCAGCCGCTCGAGAATGATGGGCGTGAGCACGGAGAGGATCCGCTTCGGGTGCCCCGCCTTGTTGTCCGCTCCAGTCTCAACCTCGCGCTGGACCTCCGAGAGGAAGTTGTCCGCGGTCACGGTGAACGTGTAGTCGGGAAGTTTGATGGGGCCGACTGCTCCAAGGATTGTCTTCACAATGTCGATGTTTAACGCAAGCGCGCCCTCGAAGGTCGTGTGCCGCTCTGAATACATCTTCGAGCTTTCCAGGAGTCCGAGCACGGTCCGTGCCGAGGTCGGGAAATCAAAAAACCAGTTCGCGTCGCGGGCGCCCCACCGCTCGGTCAAGGTCCGGAGCGGCGTCGGTGGCGTGACGTTCAGCGCAAGCTGTCCGTCCGGGTCGTAAATATCCCGCACGTCGAGGTTCGCGAGCTGCCCGCGACGGATGGTGAGGTCTGCGTAACTCCCGATGAACCCGCCGCCCGGCCGAAGTTCTGCTGGGTTCTGAAATAGTATCAGAAAATGGCGATCGGAATCGGAGGAAAGAAATGCAAGGAGCGCATCAAGAAACTGCTCCACCTGGTAGAGGTCTGCGGCGCGCTTCAGGTAGTGCTCGCCGAGCTCGTCATCAAGCGATGCCACGAAACTCGAGGCGCCGCGCAACGACGCAGTGGAATTTTTGAGCTCCTTGGTGGTCGCGCTGATGTCCGCGATGCTCGCCCGTATGCGCCCGAAAAGCACGAGGAGCCGCTCCCCGTCGGATTGGAAGTAAACAAGTCCGTGCGCCTGAAACTCCATGAGGAGGCTTGAGAGATCCAGGAACTGCTCATTCAGCTTCGCGGCGCTGCCAAAAATGGCGGTGCTTGCCTTGATAGCAGGTACCATGCCGCCGGCAACATTCAGCATTGCGCGCTCCGTAACGCCGAGCGATCCGGAGAGGTCCTTCATCGCCTGCTCGTTGTTGACCAGATAGGCGTGCGCCTCCCCCGGCTTGAACGCGGTTAAGGCCTCGAGTGCCAAGATGAAGTTCTGTGCGACGATGTCGCCGCGACCGGATAGAGATTGCGTCAACCGCTGAACCTCATGGAGCGACCACCAGGTACCAGTGCTAAGGCCGACAATGAGTGCCGTAAGGACTGCGAAAACCACCCGGCGCGCCGTCCGCCGGCTGGCGGAGGCCGCAAACCTCGAAGTCTGCTCCGGCGACCGCTCGAGGTGTACAATTGACCGGAATACCGGCGCCTGCCGAGTGGCACCCGGCCGCCGGATATCCATCAGTATCGGTTCGATGTTCTTATGCGGGACGAGGGTGGGCATTGAGGTAATCGACAATAAACAACCAACAACCTACAACGGAATTCAGACTTTACGTTCCACGACAAGCGACTCGAAGAGGGAGACGAGTTGGTCGGCGGTGCGGTCCCAGTCGAACCGATCAATGTTCCGGAACCCCGCCGCGATGAACCGATCGCGGAGCGGACCATCGGGGAAAACGGCGGCAATGGCTGCCGCGAGCTCCGCTGGGTCCCACGGGCTCACGGTAAGCGCCGCCTCCCCCACCACCTCCGGCAGGGAGGAGCGGTTTGACGTCACAACCGGCGTACCGCACGCCATCGCCTCGAGCGGTGGGAAACCGAATCCTTCAAACCACGAGGGGTACACCATGACGCGTGCGAGCGTATAGAGGGTGCGGAGTTCTCGTTCGGTCGCGGTCCGCCACCACAGAATGTCCGCCGCGCAGTGCGTCACTGCGGCCTCTTTTCGTATCGTACCATACTTCCAGCCCCACTGCCCGGCGATGACGAGTTTGAGCGCTCGGTACGCCGGATTCCGTTTCAGCGCGGCAAACGCACGAATCGCCGCACGGTGGTTCTTTCGCGGTTCCACTGTCCCAACGGTAAGGATAAACGGTGCGGCAAACTCTGGGTGCGCCGTCCGAAACACCGCAAGCTCCGGGTCGTGGGGTGCATACGGGCGGTACACCGAATTTCGGCCGGGGTAGATGGCATGGACGCGCTCTGATGCGACACCGAGGGTCTCGATGACGTCCCGACGGGTGAACTCCGAGACCGCCACCACCGCATCGGCGGACCGGGCGCGCGCTTCGTATGCCTGAAACCAATTCCAGAGACGGCGGCGCAGGAGCACAAACTCCGGATAGTGTCGAAAGGAGAGGTCATGGATGGTCATGACGCGCGGCACGCCCGGCGGCGGCGCGACGATATTGAGGTGCGGCGAGTAGACAAGGTCCGGCGGCTCCATGCAAAAACGGCCGAGGTGCGGTTCATAGGTGAGCCAGAGCGCGGCGTCCAGGAACTTGTTCGGGATACGGGCAGTGACCACCCGCGCCTTTGGATGATTTAACCACCGCGCCGGGAGCGGCGCACGGACGAGCCCGTTGTACACCAGCGTGTAGTGGTGGCCATCCGCGCGGCGGAGCAGGGCATCAATAAGCGCTCGGGTATACTCCTCGACTCCGGTCGTCTTCCCGGTCGTGAGGAGCCGGATATCAACGGCGACGTGCATACGTGACCCGCTTGATCGTGCGGGCGACGGAACGTTCGAGCGGCACGCCCGCCGACTGGATAGCGCCGAGAAATTCGCTCTGAAATCGTTTCGTTGAGAAACGCTCTGTGGCGGCCCGAAGCGTGAGGCGGTCGAACGTCATCGCGCCGACGCGCCGCATCCCATCCGTGAACGCATCCACCGTCTGGTCCGCCACGAGCACGCCGGTTACGCCATCCTCGACAATCTCCCCGCCGCCGCCCTTCGCGTACGCAACCACGGGTGTGCCGCAGGCGAGCGCCTCCGCGGCAACGAGTCCGAAGTCCTCCACCTGCGGAAACACGAGCGCCGTTGCGTTCGAGTACAGTAAACGAAGTTCCTGGTCCGTGACGCGTGGAATGAATTCGACGAATGGCGAATTCACGAGCCGCCGGAGCCGCGATCCATCCGGTCCATCGCCGACAATCCGGACTGGTCGACGAAGGCGCACCGCCGCCTGGATGCCGAGGTCGAACCGCTTGTAGTGGAGAAGCCGCCCGACCATGAGAAAGTAGCTTCCTCGCTCCCCGCCCGACTGAATAGTCGTTCGGGTGAGCCCGACCGGCTCGGGAAAGAACATCTCGGTGTCGACCGGCGGGTAGATGACAATCGGGTCGCGGCGGTAGTAGGCACGCACCTTCCCAGCAATATGCTCCGAAATAGCGATGAAGAGGTTCGGTCGCTGCGCGGCGGCGAAGTCCCATTTCTGGAGCGAGCGCGCGACGATCGGCGCGATGAGCCGCTTTGCAAACCCCGGCAGGAACGGAATCGCATCCACGTACTCCCGCTCCCAGGCGTACCGGAGCGGCGTGTAGCAGTAGGCGACGTGGCACAAGCCGTCCACCCGAAACCCCTTCGCGTAGCTTGCAGTCGATGAGATGACGAGGTCGTAGCGCGTGGGCGAGGAGACCGAGCGTGCCGCCCACGGGAGGAGCGGGATGAAGGCACGGTGCCGGTCGCGGATGAAGGGAATGTCGAGCGCGCTCGTTTTCGTCACCTGCCGCGCGAACCGACCCTCGGTCCGCACTGCATCGTAGAACAGCGTGTAGAGGTCGGCACCCGGGAACATGTCCAAAAGTACCTGAAGCACCCGCTCCGCGCCGCCGAGCTGGTTTAAGTAGTCATGGAGGATGGCGACACGCATACCATCAGTGTAGCGCAAGCGTAACCAACAACAAATGATTCATCCCGAGCAGGAGCGAGGGACAACCAACAACAAACAAAAAATGCCGAGGTGACAGCATTCATACTGTTCACCCATTGCTGGCTAACTCCCACCAAATCTGCCTGCCCACGGTCCCGCCGGAGCGGAACCTCGCCTTTGGCGGGGTGTGACCGGTAGGCAGGGGCGGGCAGGAATACCCATTAGCCCAAATGCCGAGCTAGCCGATTGCGGCACTCAAGATCGACGGAAGCTCCGTCACGCCATCCTCGCCGGATACGTGCCCTTTACCTGCTTCCACTGCGACTGTTGCACCGAGCGTGCCCCGGAGTATGGTCGCGGTCGGCTCCATAGGAACATACGGGTCGTTGTCGGAAACGATGGCCGCGAATGATGCCGCGCGTGTCCGGACCTTCGCGAGGTCCATGGGCGATGTGAGCCACGGCTTGGCGACTTCCTTTTCATCCTCGCCGAGGTTTTGGAGTGTGAACCACGGTGCGACAAGAACTACCCGCCCGACTCGCGTGTCTTCCGGCAACGATTCGAGATATCGCAGAATGGTCTGGCATCCGACGCTGTGGCCAACGAGCACGAGGTTGTCATCTGGTGTTCCAATGGTTTCCTGAAGTTTCGCCACCCACGCCTCGATTTTCGGCGCATCAGGGTCGGGCATCGCAGGGACCGTGACCGCGAATCCCCTCGCCTCAAGCTCGCGCGTAAGCCACGGGAACCAACTCCCCGCAGGACTGTCGCTCCAGCCGTGCACGATGATAGCGCGGGGCATAATTTTGTGGGGTCACATATTCTCAACTAATGCTCCTTTTGTGGGTACTGGCAACCCCAATTTTTGTAGTGGTAAATAATTGAAATAATACTGACACCCGACTGATATAACATAATCGAGTGTGTCTTTGTATGCCGGAATTTTGAACCAATCATTGAGAATGTAGATGTATTCGACCTCGATATTCAGCGGTGCCATAAGTTTGCGATATTGCTTTTTCTTGAAATCGCACGTTTGCAACTTTTCATCAACCGAGCCAGCAACTTTTTGAAATTTCATTTTTGATCAGTTATTACTACTTTATTTCCCACATTCTTGTCTGATAGAAAAACTGGGTCAACAACGGGAATATAATCAGCCATAATAACTTCCGCATCTTCTCCATATTTCCTTCTAATTTCCTGCAATTTATTTATAAATTTTTTTAGTTTCATATAATTATTTATCTCTCAATATAAAACCCATCTCTGGTAGATGATACACCTCAACTACTGTGTTGCCATCCCATACTTGTAAAACTTTTCCACCCCACTCCAGAAAATCAAAAGGTTCACAAGTGGTTCTGAAGTAGGAATAAATCTTATCATATTGTGATTGGAGTTTTGTGTGATTCATGTTAGCCATAACTGATATTCGGGATAAGTTTCCTTGTCGTAAAAATCCAAGTATTTATCGTCTTCCCAAACAAGCTCGGTAAAATTCTGCAAGTCCTCGCTGTATCCACGGCACATAATCAAAATACGATGAGATAGTCCATACGGAACGATTCTCAAAATAAGTTTTACCCAAAATGGCGAAAGTTGTATTTCCATAATTATGTAAGCCGATAATACCCCCGGGACATAAAACTAAGATAATCTTTATCGCGTAAAATTTGTAATTGTTGGCGGATTTTATCTTTAATGTGCTTGTTTTCGGGATGAAGTTTGCTCAATTCATTTTCAAACTTATACACCTCGTCAAGGGTGAATTCTTTCTTTACGAGCTTTTCAACACATCGCATTACGTCAAGCAACCAACCTTTCGCTGAAACTTCCTTTTCATCGCGCAAAAATAATGTCTTTTTCCATCCCGCAAGCACTTTTTCTTTCGACTCAATTTGTCCGTTCTTTACGAAAAAGATTTTGCCTGTTTGCGGAATACTTTGCAGAAGAATGTTGCATCCAACCCAACCAGCACGGCGCGCCGTTGTCGCAAGCGGTTTTCGTTTCTCGATAATTTCTGGCACGAAAAAGTGTTTCGGTATGACAAAAAAGTTAGTAACTGAAAAATTTGATAAGTCGTAGTTGAGTAGAAAAAAGTTTGGATTATTGCTACTCGTTAGTCGTTCGAGCATCGTGCGATACGCGCCGTCTACAATTTTCGTTCCGATTGTGCTTTGCTTGCTTTTCAATTCATATTCTTCTCGACAATTAGAGCAGTGAAAATCGGCAACTGGCTGATTATTCGGATATTTATCAATATCCACGTGTCCACAATTCGGGCAAAAAATTGAATTATCGACCCATTGTTCCGTTAAAACACGCACCTTTTGCGGTGTGCTTTTGTAGTTTGCTGCAAGTCGTTGGTCAAAAGTTAATTTCATACGGTACCTTCATTAGAACAAAACTAGAAAGTCCAAGCCTAGTTATCCACATGTATGAGATAAGATATAAAGCTGAGGTTGAATCAACAATAAAATCATTATTGTTTCACCAATAAGTGTGGTGGTATTTGTTTGAAAAAGTCAGAACCCCGCAATGATTGCGATAAGTATTGGTATTTGGATGAATCCTTTTTGATTTTTCATTTTCCCATCCATCTCTCCTTTGGTATCCCCGACTGGCGGATGATTGCATTCACGGTTCCCTCGGGAATTGACTTAGATCCGTGATACTGCACATGGGTCATATAGAATCTATTATTATGATATTTCTTAAAGTAATAATGGCTGCCTCTCACATGATGAAACTGGAAGCCGTGTTCTATCAAAAAAGTTTTGACGTCGAGGAACGTCCAATTTGAAATACCATGCGGCATATTGAAACAGAGCTATACGGTAGCTAAGTTCCGAGTTCCAAAATTAAATACATTCGTTGGAAGTTGGGTTGTGGGTTTTTCTGTCGTCAATTGAGCTTGATTCCAAAGTTTTTCATACTCTTCGTCTGGTTTTTGATTCAAGATCGGGCTTATTGTCTTTTCACGAAAACCTTTAATTTTCTGAGCAGCCTCGACATATCCTTTTACGGCCTCTTGTAATTCTAAGTAAACCAGATTTGGGTCGTCGCCAACCTGAACAATATTAAACTCCAAAGCCGTAGCTACCCATTCCGTCCCCTTCTTAAACACAATCCAGCGATATTTCCCTCTTGTAGTAGTATTTCCCATACAATGTATCTTTATCATATACCACATAAAATTGTAAAGCCATAAATTCTGAATTGTGGACCAGGGAGGAGTCGTCCCGCATAAATCTTCATAATTTATGCCGGATTGCGCTGCTGTAACCTCGCTTCGCTCGGGATGACAGCCGGAAAACCCGCGACCTGTCGCCTTAGGCGACCGTTTAACTTCACCCCGTTACATCTGCCGGTGGACCCAAGCGGATTCTCCGCCTGCCTTCGTGTACGAAGTACGGCAGGCAGGGAACCGCTGACCTCCTCATTGTCCCGATAAATCTTGGTGGGCCCGTGGACCTAGTGGGAATCGAACCCGCGTCTCCCGGATGCAAACCGGGTGCTCTACCATTAAGCTATAGGCCCTAAAACATTTTGTTTCTCAAGATGTTCGGGCGGTCTCCTTCGGCGACCTAGCCCGTTCAAACGGTAGCAAAAATGGCGCTATTCAGCAATTCCAACACTATTCAACAATTCCATGGAATTGTTGAATAGATACTCCTGCCTACTGTCTACTATTTGTTATCGAGCGACGCCCAGAGGTAGCGGCAGGTCAAACTTCGATGCGGCCGCCATCGCTCCGTCGTCCGACGGACCCACGCCGCGGCGGGCGGCTTCCGGAGCCCGTACACCCTCCGCATCGCGGTCTGTAATCCCGCATCTCCCGCCGAGAAAACATCAGGCCGGCCGAGCGCGAATATGAGGAACATTTCTGCCGTCCACGGGCCAATCCCCTTCACCACCGTGAGCGTTGCCGCCACCTCGGCATCGGCGAGCCGGTCGAGTGTTTTGAGTTTCAACTTTCCGCCCGCGACCGCCCGCGCGACGTTATGAATGTATGCCGCTTTCGCGTTCGAGATGCCGACGACCCGGATGCGGCGTAGCGACACGCGGAGCACAACACGCGGCGACGGGAACCCACCGGTGCGAAACAAGGCGTGAAACCGCCGCGTGATGGTCGCGGCGGCCTTCTCCGAAAGCTGCTGGCCGATGATGGCTTCGACGAGAAATTGGAAGCGGTTTTCCGAGACATTGACGGCGGCGAGCCTCGTCTGCTTGATGACGGTCCGGAGCGATGGGTCGCGTTTCGCGAGATATGCGGCCCCCCTTCGGTCGCCTGAGGCGACCTTCGGTAGGGGCGCAGCGGGAATCATAGATACAGCATACCATGCTTGAAAAATGGTATGTATAATGGCACGATAGAAACCACTTGGGCGTGTAGTTTCCGCCAGAGGCGGATCAGCCTCCGGCTGACAGCTTGCCCCATTAGACTTGGGCACGTAGTTCAGTGGTAGAACGCCAAACTGATAATTTGGAGGTCGGAGGTTCGATCCCTCCCGTGCCCACTGCCCAAGTCTAACGGGGTGAAGTAGAACGCCAAACTGATAATTTGGAGGTCGAAGGTTCGATTCCTTCCACGCCCACAAAATGCCACCGAGAGGCGGTCTTGTGGTAAGGCGTGGGAGCGAGCCTCTACTGCTGATTCAGGCGCAGCCGGTCAAAACCTTCGATGTCAAACCGCACGGGCGGCGCCGGCATCGGCTGCACCTCGCTGCTGAACGACTCATCCACGCGATGCGCCAGAAAAAGGGAGGCATACACGACAAACCAGAGCGCGGCAAGCGCGAGCACACCCGCAAGCACAGAAAACATGACCTGCCGAGACGGCATATGCCGGATCCGTTCCCCTATGGTTCGTACGAAGCGCATATTACTGGAAAAAGACCCGTCCCTTGACCGTTGCGGACGATTTGGACGTCGAGCGGTCAAACTGGACCGCATCGAATCGCGATAGATACATAAAGGTGTCGAGCGATTGGATGTACGAGCGCAAATCGTCGTATGAGCCGGTGAGTGCGAGCTGGAATGTGACGTAGCCCAACGACCCGGTGTCCGCAGGCGATTCGGAAATGAATGTGTACGTCTGCTCGATGTTCGATTTCACCGCAAGGCTCCGGATGTCCCGCCCGAGGTTCAGGAGCGCGTCCCGTTGGGGAATGACCCGTTTGAGCACGGTGAGGCCCTGCTCCGCACGGGCATTGTACGAGGTCAAGAGGTCGGCAAGCATGAAGAGGGATGACCATCGGGTGACCAGCTCCTGCCGAAGCCCCTGGATTTCTGTGGTCGAGCTATTGATCCTTTTGCCGGCAACGATGAGTCCGGCAGTGAGCGCGCCGACGAGCACGACGGTTATCACCACATGTATCGTCAGTTGGCGCTTAAAATTTTCCATGGTGGCGGGTGAATGGGGTTTCCGATTTGAGCGGCGTGTGTGTAAATCTCTGGGGTTTACCCTGTTAGAGATTTGCGTACAATCTCTCGGCTACGACTCTGGTACTCCTGATTGTAAACCATGTACATATACACAGAGTATGCGCGCAAATCTCTAACAGGGTATACTGCAATTATACCACAGGTCGTGAACGCCGATATTTCCCGAGTCCCGGCAACGGACGAATCGTATCCGCGGCAGCTCCGTGAAACGCCGGGCTGCCCGAGCGAGCTTTTCGTCCGCGGCTCGCTCCCGCCGGCGGGCACGCCGCACATCGCGATTGTGGGGACCCGAAAGGCAACGCATGACGGGCTGATGGTCGCACGTGAAATCGCACGGGACCTCGCCCGGCATGGCATTGTGGTCGTCTCCGGGCTTGCGCTCGGCATCGACGCCGCGGCACACGAAGGAGCGCTCCAGGGCGGCGGGAGAACAGTCGCGGTCCTGGCGAACGGGCTCGATACCGTGTACCCCCCGTCACACGAACAGTTGGCGCGCCGTATCCTGGAACGAAACGGCTGCCTCCTCTCTGAGTATCCGCTGGGCACGCCGGCGTTCCCTAGCCAGTTTTTGGCGCGAAACAGAATCGTGAGCGGCCTTGCCCTCGCGACAGTCATCATTGAGGCGCCAGCGCGCTCCGGAACCCTCGTCACCGCGAAGTACGCCCTGGAGCAGGGACGCGAGGTATTCGTCCTTCCCGGCCCCGCCCGGCACCCAAACTTCGCGGGATCGCACCGGCTCATCCGCGAGGGCGCGCGGCTCATTGCCACGGCCGACGACATCCTCGAAGACCTCGGGCTTGCGGCCTCGGAAGCGGCGGAAAAACGGTCTGTGACGCAACGCACGCTACCGCTCCTCTCGGAATCACAGCGCCGCATCTTCGACCACCTCTCCCATTCCACGACGACGCAGCGCCCTGATGACATCTCGGCCGCGACCGGTCTTGCACCAAACGTGGTGGGAGCGGAACTCACCATGCTTACCCTGCTCGACCTGGTAGTCGAATCTGGACCCGGATTTGTGGTACGATAATCCCGCCGCTTCGCGCGCGAAGCGAGCCAGAAGCGGCGAGGATCCCGCCTTGGCGGGACGAAAACCATGATAAAGGAAAAAAAACTCGTCATCGTCGAATCCCCCACGAAGGCGAAGACTATCACGAAGTTCCTTGGAAGCGGATTTGAGGTCCGGGCGAGCGTCGGCCACGTCCGCGACCTCCCGAAGAGCAACCGGCAGGCAATCGATATCCCGGGCGGTTTCGTGCCACGCTATGAGGTCGTTGAGGGGAAGGAGCTGGTCCTCGCGGAGCTTACAAAACTCGCCAAGAAGGCGTCCGTCGTCTACCTCGCCACCGACCCTGACCGCGAGGGGGAGGCGATCGCCTGGCACATTACCCAAGCCATCGGCTTGGGAAATACTAAATCTGAAATACTTCAGCCGAAGGCTGATCCCCGCCTCCGCTCGGCTTCGGACGGGCAGGCGCCTCTGGCGGAAAATCCGAAACCTCAAATACAACGAATTGTTTTTCATGAAATCACGGAGCACGCGATACATGAGGCCCTCGCCCACCCGCGCGACATCGACCGAAACCTGGTGAAAGCGCAGGAGGCGCGCAGAGTCCTCGACCGGCTCGTCGGGTACGACCTCTCCGGCCTCATCTGGAAAAAAGTGCGCTACGGCCTCTCCGCCGGCCGGGTACAGTCCCCCGCCCTCCGCATCCTCATGGAGCGGGAGCGGGAGGTTCGCGCCTTTATTCCCGAGACCTTCTGGGTTCTCACGGGCATCTTCAAAACGCCGAAGGGCACCTCGCTTGAACTCATCTGCGCCGAAGAGCCGCGCGACCGGGCGCGGGCGGACGCTATCATCGCCGCCGCGAACGGGCACCCATGGCAGGTGACTCTCGTAAAGGAAACCGAAGCGCGGCGACAGCCAAAGCCGCCGTTCACCACCTCGACGCTTCAGCAGGCCGCCTCGTCGCGCCTCGGCTTTGCCCCCTCGCGCACGATGGGCGTAGCACAGAAGCTCTACGAGCAGGGGCTCATCACCTACATGCGGACTGACAGCGTCACGGTGAGTCGCGAAGCCCTCCCGGTCATCTTCGCCGCTATCGAGCGGTTCTTCGGGAAGGAGCTTGTGGCACCGCGGACCTACCAGACGAAATCAAAGAGCGCACAGGAGGCGCACGAGGCGGTCCGGCCGACCGATGCCGGCAGGCGCCACGCGGGAGCGAACGAGGAACAGCGCCGGCTCTACAACCTCATCTGGTCGCGCACGGTCGCTTCACAGATGGCGGATGCCCGCATCCTCCGGACCAAGATTGGCGCGAACGTTATTGGTGCGCCGGAACCAATCCCCGACTTCACCGCGAATGGGAGCAGGGTCATCGAACCGGGATGGCTCCTCGCGGACCCGGACGCTCGCGGTGATGATGTGGAGCTCCCCAAGGTCGCTGAAGGCGCCATGCTGAAACTCATTGACCTCCGCGAGGAAGAGAAACAAACCGAACCGCCGGACCGGTACACGGAGGCGGGGCTGGTGAAGGAGCTTGAGAAGCGCGAAATCGGCCGGCCGTCCACGTATGCCTCCATCTTGAAGACCATCCTCGACCGCGGCTACGTCGAGAAGGACGGAAAGACGCTCCGCCCCACCGACACCGGCGATGTCGTTTCGACCTTCCTCGAAACGCACTTTGGCACGTACATCAGCGACTCCTTCACCGCGGAGATGGAGCGGGACCTCGACGAGATCGCCGAAGGGAAGCGCGACTACCGGAAGACGCTCGAGGATTTTTACACGCCGTTCGCGGCGGACGTAAAATCCAAGGAGAGTCTCGACAAACTCACCACGCTTGGCGAGGCGGATGCGGCGCACATCTGTCCGCTCTGCGGCTCCCCCATGGTGGTGAAGCTCTCGCGCACCGGGCGGTTCTTGAGCTGTAAGCGCTTCCCGGACTGCGCAGGGGCGCGGAAGGCGGACGGGGGCATCATCGAACCCCCGAAGGAACTTGGCGAGGCGTGTCCCGAGTGCGCGGCGGCTGGCCGAAAGGGCGGCATGCTCGTCGAGCGCGAGGGACGGTTCGGGCGCTTCGTCTCCTGCTCGAATTGGAAGCGCGGTAAGAACGGCTGCCACTACGTGCGGCAAAGCAAGGAAGAGGAGGAGAAGGCAAAAACGGGCGTGAAATGCCCCCTGTGCCGTGATGGCGATCTCGTGGAACGCCGTGGGCGCTTCGGCCCCTTCTTCAGCTGCTCGAATTACCCGACCTGCAAATTCATCATGAAGTCCCGGCCAACGGGGAAGACCTGCGAGGTATGCGGCTCGCTCATGATGGTAGGGACCAAGACAATACCGGACCGGTGCTCGAACCGGACGTGCGTGAATCATAACCCGCACAAACAAGCGGGAGGAAAAGAGACAAAAGATAAGAGAAAAAGGAGGAGGAGTTGAATTTTAGGAAGTCCGACTTCCTTCACCTCGGGAAGTCGGACTTCCCGATATTGAGCCATGAAAATTTTCATCTCATTCCGATTTACAGGGGAGGATATGAGCGAGCTTAAGGGTGTTATTCGGGGCATCGAGGAGGCGCTCCACGCGGCCGGACACGAGACAGTCTGCTCGGTCTGGGAGGAGGAGAAGTTCACGAAGGAGCGGTTCACACCACGCCAGATACTCGAATGGGCGCTCCGAGAGCTCGACTCCGCGGACACCTATCTGGCATTCGTGAAGTCCACAGAACGGAGCGAGGGAATGCTCCTCGAGGCGGGGTACGCACTCGCGAAGGGGAAGCGGTTCATCGTCGCTGTGCGGCGTGATATTACGACAACCTTCCTCCGCCACATCGCGGATACGATCATCGAATACGACTCCTACGGAGATTTGTATGCGAAACTTCGAAACCTGAAATAGCAACTGTAACTAACAACATCCTTACATACTGGAGTATGTAAGGATGTCGCTATCCAGTGCAACCGCCACAAAAATAACAACCCCGCCGGTGAGGGCGGGGTACATGGTTTTTCGACGAAACCCATCATCCCAACGGGACGCGAATTCTCTGATACCAGAGGGATCTCTTTATCTCCTCGTGCCGCTCGAGCGCCCGGAAAAAGAGTGATATGGAGTTTGGGGAAAAAATTATCCTCGGTACTCCAGCGGAAGGCGACCTCTGTTTTATTTTTGCATCGAGGAGATTAAGGAAAAGAAGATACGTTTCAAGGATGGCCCTAACCACCGCTGTTTCGTATTTTTCCCTAAACACAAGTTCGAGTGCGGCATCCGCATACATGAAATTCGTCCCGGCGACGGCTTGAGTCGGCTCCGGATTCGTACCGCAGAAACTCGCCGCGGAGGCCAGAAATCGCCTTGCACACTTGAGCACTGCCGAAGGAAATAACTCCGAAGACACCCGCCGTCTCTTTTCAAGAACCTCCAGCCCCTCCGCCATACAGCAGGCCATGAAATCGTACCGCTCAATCGACACCACGCCGATATGCCTTGTTCTGGACATATATACCTCTACTGTGAATGTGTCTGTTTCTGCCTCCCACTCTACAGCTCCCGGAAAACTTCCGCAAGTAAAAGAAGCCGCCGCGACATTAGCCACGGCGGATACGGAAGTAGTTACCCCCGAGTGTAAAGAATAATTCCAGCCCTATGGTATCCACTAGGGTTACCAGATTCGTAAGTATCCTCTAAGCTACAGTCACGGGAGCAGTGACGAGGGATCTTAAAACCTACGACCCGCCGACCCCGCACCTCCCGCGGAATTTGGGCAAGAATTTCAAGGAGGTTTGGGGTGAACCAGTTTCCAGCAACACTGTTGTTAATGAGGACTGTCACAGCACCAAGGCGCTTGAGCCCCCTTGCTGGTGATGTGGCTCTAGGATCCCAACAGATATTCATGAGGTGCAACGGCGTACTGTAATTCTTGGCATTCACAGACGCCCAGTATAGCCTCCCCTTATAGGTGGGGTCGATATGGGGACGACAACGACTATCAAACCCATCATACCCATATGGTCCACTTCTCGGAGAAAACTCAATCACTGGTCTGATGCACCTCGCCAGCTTTTTGAATTCTCGCATTGAGATTTTGGGGACAGATTGAGGAAGCGTTTGCGGAGTTTTTTTTTCTAACATAGTAACCCCTTTAGATTGTTAATGAAGTTTTACTCGTACATTCTCTAAAAACAGAATAGCAGATCTCTGTACCGAACTACCGCGCAGTCAAAATCTCGCACCCGTCTTCGGTGATTGCAATTGTATGTTCGAAATGTGCGGAGAGCGACCCGTCCGCCGTCGCGTAGCTCTCGTCTTCTCGCTGGATGGTATCCCCAGAACCGGTCGCGAGCATCGGCTCGATGGCGATGACAAGGCCCACAGGCAGACTCATCCCTATCCCCTTCTTTCCGGAGTTCGGCACCGGCGGGTCCTCGTGGAGCTTGAACCCCACACCATGCCCGGTAAGCCCCCGGATGACGCGGCACCCTGCCCGTCTCGCAGTCCGCTCGACGGCATGGCCGATATCCCCCAGGTGGCCGCCCGGCACACATGCCGCGATGCCGGCCTCAAGCGCCTCGCGGGTCGCCTGCATGAGCCGCCGCGCCTTCGGCGACACCTTCCCCACGCCGACCGTCGTCGCGCTGTCCGTTATATATCCCTTGTAGGTGACGCCGAGGTCGATTTTCAAGAGGTCACCCTTCCGGAGCTGGTAAGTATTCGGCAGCCCGTGCACCACCTGGTCGTTCACTGAGGTGCAAAGTGCGGCCGGGTACGGATGGTTCGCGCCCTCCGGCCGGTAGTTCAGGAAAGTGGGCGTCGCCTTCCGGCGCTTCAAGGCCGCCCGTGCCAGCCGGTCAAGCTCCTCGAGACGTATGCCCGTTTGGGCGGCCGAGGCGAGCTCGCAAAGCACGTCGGCGAGTATCGCGCCGGATTCCCGGAGACCAGCGAGGTCTTTGGCAGATTTAAGACGAATTGACATGAAAATTCGAAATCCTAAATCCTAAACTCTAAACAAATACCAAGCACGAAATTCGAAACGAATTCGTTTAGAAATTGGAATTTAGGATTTGTTTAGAATTTCGATATTAGGATTTAGGATTTTCACAAAAATCCGAGCTTCTTATTTATTTTCCTTGAGACCAGGTACGGCATCACCTCGCCGTTCACCGCGTGCACCGAAACGCCGCGCTTCCGGAGCTCTGCAAGTATGGGGAAGGTCTGTCGCTTGTACACCTCAAGCCGCACCAGTATCTTTTTCGGGTCGTCGTCCTTGCGCGTCCGGAACTTCGCACTCCCGCAGAAGCCGCACCGCGGGTGCCGCACCTCGCCCAAAACCGGAAGGTCGCACTCGACGCAAACGCGGCGCGAACTGTTGCGCTTCAGGGAGGAGGCAGGCCGAACCTTGAGCTGGACGACCGAAACATTCCGCTTCCCGTAGAGTGCGACGAGCACCGCGACGAGGCCGCGGTACCGCTTGCCCCGGACCTTCCCCACGCTTTCGAACGCCTCCGGCATCGTGCGCGGCGACCCGCTGAAGACGATGCTGAATCCTGCGTCGGCGACCCGCGCCGCCTCGTCCGCGGTCACGTTGAACACCCACTCGGGTGTACAGAGGCGGCCGGCCTCGTAGTTCGCCCGTTCGCGCTGCAAAACCGGGTCCCGGTCCGCCTGTGGTGACCGGATGAGCCCCTCGATGTACCGCCCGGTGTCGAAGTGGATGAACCCGTACTTCCGTGCCAAAAGCTCCGCCTGCGTCCCCTTGCCGCTCCCCGGCGGCCCGTAGATCACGACTGCCCGTTGATTTTTCATGTATCCAGTGTAGCACCCATCTGGCGTTTTGCATCCCCGGACCGTGCCCTACGTCTCCTCCCCCCGCACCCGTTTCGCCAAACGCTCAAGCGCGGCGTCATCCGCCCGCCGGTAGTCGTGCGAGGACACGTAGCCCTCATACTGCTCGAAGTACTTGTCCACGTTTGACTGGTGCGGCTCCCAGCCCTTCGTGCGGGTCCCGTGCATCGGGAAAAGCTTCGCATGGACATGGTCAACACCAAATCCCTCGAAAATCATCCCTGTTCTCCCGACGTCCTCAAGCGCGGAGTCGAGAATCTTGGCAACCTTCCCCGCGGCGAGCGTGAGCCCCGCGAGGACGTCGTTCGGTAGGTCGAACGCGTAGCTCGGGTAGTGCTCCTTCGTAATCACGACGGAAAACCCCTCGGTGTTCGGGAATATGGACAGGAAGGCGAGGTGCCGCTCGTCCTCCCAGATCCGGTGCGCGGGGGTCTCCCCCTTCGCAATCTTACAGAAGATGCAGTCCTCCATGCGGTAATCCTACCGCATGCGGGAAACGAAGCAAGTGAAACGGTATCTGTGACGCCGTTTTATTGGGGAAACAATCTGAAGATAATCTAGTGGAGTTTAACTCCACTAGATTAATGGAAATCCGACTTCCATAGATATTATGAACACCTTGCCAATTACAGCTTATAGAAAAGTTTAATACAGGCATCCAGGTCACGAATGAGGTTCTTCTGGAGCGCCTCCGCCGGTGTCGTCCACTCATAGTTTTTATGCTCACTAGAAGCAAGTGTGATTGCTGTCTTTTGGGAGAGCGGGAGATGGTAGATGTGGTAGATGAAATCAAACGTTGGATATTTCACATACACTTTTTGTATATATTGTAGCTCATCCTCGCGAGCCTGGTAGCCGGTCTCCTGAAATAACTCACGAAGCATGGCTTCGCCAACAGACTCACTCTCATCCACCTTCCCTGCCGGAACACCCCAGCTATTCCCTTCCGGCTTATGATCCTGGCGGTGCAAGAGGAGAATTCTTCCGTTCTCTTCCATGAAGCAGCTCACCACCTCGAACCGGGGGTTAAATCCTTCCGGTTTTTCCTGATGGATCATAGAATACAGTATGTCTCATAAATGCGCCGGGCGGCACCCTGGAAATCAAGATCGGAGGTGGTAATAGTTTCGTGCGGGAGCGTGCTTGCTTCGATGAGCCGCTGCAAGTCAGCCTGCTGCTCACGATAATGCGCAAAAATTGCCTCGTCGCTCTCGCGCCGGCGAGCGTGCCGGACCCAATCCGCGTCGCGGTTCGCGAGCGCCCAGCGCACCCGCTCGGAAATGAGCGACTCCTCGATAGTGAGTAGTACGATAACGGGGTTGTGCGTCCGAAGTATGTCCTCAACCTCCCTGAACTTCTCGATTTCGGACTCGGTCCGGCAGGCGTGGGTGAGATGCAGACGGTCGAAGATGTAAACGTCCCGTTGTTCCACATACGCCGTGACAATGGATTCTGTGAGCAACCGCAGGCTCGCTAAAACGTCATGGTTATAGAGAACAGGCATGAGCGTCTTGTCTTCCTCCACCAGTAGGTAACTCACCTTATTCGCCTCAAACAATTCAATTAGACATCGCTCAACGGAGGTTTTTCCACTCGTCGCGATTCCCTCGAAGATGATGGTCCGCATACACGATAAGTATATTTGATGTTGGGGATGGGGGCTACCGCCGGTATGGTCAATGAGGATGGCAGTATTGTGGAGCGCGCACCCTCCCCCGCCGGGGGGCGTGCATCGCTGAGAACGGGGACCGTGAATATTGCTGGAGTGGGCTACACAATATTTGGATGTCCGACATCCGATGCGGGATGCGTAATATTTTGGATGTCGGACATCCCATAGGAGGTTCGACCTCCCCCTACCAACCACCACAAGCGGGGTTTCGCGGTTCCGGAGCGGCACACCCGCCCGTACCGAACGCCAGCCCGGCAGAGTCATTCTGGCGGGGTACGTTCGGGCGGGTCTCGGACCGCGCGACGCTAATATGGGAGCGAGTCCCGCCATGGCGGGACGGTGCCGCGACGGAACTGCGGGACCCCGCTACCCCGCAAAAATGCGGGGTGAAGGTTTTGCAACTAAAATCCGGCCGCCTCAGGCGACTGGATTTTAGGCAAAGCCCGTCACATCACCCCCTCGTACTCTCTGACCGTGAGCTGGGACTCCACCTGTTTCATGACCTCGAGGGCGACTGCAACGACGATGAGGAGCCCCGTACCACCGAGCGCAAGCGCCTGGATGCCCGTCACAAGCTGGGTGATATTCGGCAGGACCGCCACAATGCCGAGAAAGAGGGCGCCAAAGAGGGTCGTGCGGCCCACCGTCTTTGCGATGACCTCCGCCGTCGCCGGGCCCGGCCGGATACCGGGGATGAATCCCCCGCTCCGTTGGAGATTTTTCGAGATTTCCTCGGGGTCGAAGGTGATTGCAGTATAGAAGTAGGTGAAGACGACGACGAGCACGAAGTAGGCGGCGCTGTACATAAGCGTGTTCCCGAGGAACTTGTTCACAAAATCATTGAGCTGTACCGAGAGCTCCGGTGACACGATGGCGACGGCCTGCGCGATGAACTGCGGGAAGAGGAGGAGGGAGATGGCAAAGATGATAGGAATGACGCCCGCCTGGTTCACCCGAAGCGGGAGGTAGGTGGAGACGCCGCCATAAAGCTTGTTTCCCCGCACCTGCTTCGCGTAGGAGACCGGAATCTTGCGCTCCCCCTCGTTGATGAAAACGACGCCCATAATGACGACGACGGCAAGGATGATGAAGGCGATGTAGGTTGGGAGCACCGCCGGCGAGTAGGTCGCAAAGCTCGTGAATACCTCCTGCGGTACCTGGCTCACAATGCCGGCGAAGATGAGGAGCGAGACCCCGTTCCCGATCTTGTACTCGGAGATGAGCTCCCCGATCCACATGATGAGCACGCTCCCCGCCGTAATCATAATGACGTTCGTCAAGAGGTCCGGGAAGGCCAGCCGCTCGATGGCGCCGCGGGACTGGAGCAGGTTCAAAAATCCGTACCCCTGGAGAACGGCAAGCGGCACCGTGAGGTAGCGCGAGTACCGGTTGAACTTCGCCCGCCCCTGCGCCCCCTCCTCGTAGTAGGCCTTCTTCAGGTTCGGGAAGATAATAGTGAGGAGCTGGAGAATGATGGTCGCGGTGATGTACGGCCCCACGCCCAGCATGAGGAGGGAGAGGTTCGAGAGGCCGCCGCCGGAGAAGAGGTTTAGGAAGCCGAAAAGCTGGTTCTGGGAAAAGAACTCCTGAAGCCGCAGGGGGTCGATGCCGGGGATGGGGATAGCCGCGAGAAGGCGGAATATAAAAAGCCAAAAGAGGACCATGAGGACCTTCTTCCGGAGATCGGGAATCTTGAAAATTTGGAGGAACTTGTTCATGGAGTAATCGCTAATAATGCGAATGGCAGAGGTAATAATGCGAATTACTGGGGTTGTTGGTTGTACGTCGTTGGTTGTCGGTTATGAAACGGTGCCGCCGAATTTCAGGATCTCTGCCTTCGCCCCCTTCGTCGCGGGGATACCGTTCACGGCGACGGCGGACGCGAGCTTCCCGTTCGCCACCACCTTCACCGCATCCTTCACGGCGCGAATCTTTCGGAGTGACACCAGGACCTCCCGGGTGAGCTCCGCCACCCTTGCGCGCGCGAGGAGCGCGGGAATGTCGCCTGTCTTCACGATGGTTGCGGACACGGACCGACGACTGTTTCCCACTCCCCGGAGCTTCGGGAATTTGAGCACGAGGTCGCGCGCTGCCGGCCGGATGCGATGGCCCGAACGCGAGCGCTGACCCTTCGTGCCCTTGCCGGAAGTCGTGCCGCGCTTTCCGCCGCGCCCGACGCGCTTCGTGGGGCGCCGCCTGGTCGCTGCATGTAAGGTGTGGAGTTGCATGGTAGTTTACTAGTTGGCTAGTTAGCTAGTTGATTGGTTGGCTCGTTTGTCGGTTTGTCCGTTTGTTCGTTGCCGTGCGGCATAGCCGCAACGGGCTGGATCGGCTTCTTGATACGCGTCGACTGCGCAATAATCATGAGTGCCTTCAATGTCGCCTGCGCGTTTGAAACCTTGTTTTTTGTGGTACCGATGATCTTCGCGGAAACGTCTCGGACGCCTGCAAGCTCGAGCACGATGCGCGCCGAACCGCCCGCGATGAGACCGTGTCCCGCCTTGGCGGGCTTTATGCGCACAATCGCGGCGCCGTATTTCGCCTCCACGTCGTGGGCGACTGTCCGGCCGTCCCGAAGCGGAATGGTGATGACCGCTTTCTCCGCGTACCGACGGGCCTTTTCAATCGCGCCTTGCACATCGAGCCCCTTCGCGACGCCAAGTCCCACCTTCCCGTTCCGATTCCCGACGACAACCGCCGCCCGGAAGCTGAAGCGTTTGCCACCGGCCATCACGCGGGAAACCCGCCGAATCTCAAGCGCCCGATCCTGGTACTCGCTTGTGCGTTCCTGCCGCCGCCCATAGCCGCCGCGGCCTGGACCGCGACCGCCTGGACCCCGTCCGCCTGGACCGCGACCGCCGCCACCGAAGGCGGAAGGGCCTCGCCCACCCGGACCTCGACTACCGGGACCGCGACCGCCACCCGGTCCGCCTCGGCTCGCGCCGGGCCCGCTTCGCGCTCGCGAAGGCGAGGCGGGCGCGATGGGCTGTTGTGCGGTGCTATTCGGTGTGTTGTTTGTCGGTGGCATGTTGGTTAGTTTGTTGGTTCGCTCGTTTGCTTGTTGACTAGTTCAGGAAACGCGCGTCAGAACTTCAGTCCGCCCGCTCGCGCGCCCTCCGCGAGCGCCTGTACCCGACCATGGTACCGATAGGAACCACGGTCGAAAACCGCCGCCGTGATGCCGGCTGGTGTCGCGCGCTCGGCAATGAGCTTCCCGACCGCCGTGGCGTCCGCCATCTTGGGACCGCGCTTCACGAGGTCGCGCGAGCTCGCCCGCACGACCGTTGTCCCGGTCGCGTCGTCAATGAGCTGAGCGTAGATGGCGACATTCGAGCGGAACACCGTGAGCCGCGGTATCGCAGCCGTGCCGCGAATTCGGACCCGGACCCGGTTTCGCCGGCGTGCTCGTATTGCGATGGTTTTTTTTGTGGTTGCCATAGATGGGTAAATCCTAAATCCGAATATCTAAATCCGAAACAAATTCGAAATTCCAAACGGATTCGTTTCTGATTTGAAATTTCATATTTCGAGCTTGTTTAGAGTTTCGGATTTCGAATTTCGTGCTTACTGTTATTTGGTGGTGCTCGTTGCCGCCTTCTTGCCGGCCTTCCGGCGAACAACTTCGTCAGAGTAGTGGAACCCCTTCCCTTTGTACGGCTCGGGCTTCTTCAGGGCGCGAATTTCCGCTGCCACTTGCCCTACCCGTGCACGGTCGGAACCCCGCACCGTAACGGTGGAATTCTTTCCCACCTCGAAGGTGATGCCGGGAATTGCGGCATACTTCACGGGGTGCGAAAAACCGAGCGCAAGGACCAGGTCGTTCCCCTCCTTTGTGACGCGGTATCCCACGCCCTCGAGTATCAGCGACTTCTCAAATGGCTTCACGAGCCCCGCGACCGCATTCGCGATAAGCGCACGCATCGTGCCCCAGCTCGACCGCGCCTGCTTCCCGGTCCCGACGAGCTCGCAGACGACCTCGCTTCCGACCACCGCAACCTTCACGCCACGGAGAAGTTGGATGCGGATATCGCCGGCGGCGGCCTGCACCGTCACCTCGGTCGCGTCGACGGAAACCGTGACGCCAGTCGGAATCGCTATGGGTTGTCGTCCTATTTTGCTCATAGAGTAATCGCTAATAATGCGAATAGCAGAGGTAATAATGCGAATGCATGCGACTACCCGCATTCGAAGCGGTTCTGGTCTCTATTCGCATTATTACTGGGTGTTTCATTCGCATTATTCGCGATTACTCTACCATATCTCAAAAAGGAGCTGCCCACCCACCTGCTCACGCCGAGCATCCATCGCGCTCTTCACGCCGCGCGGCGTCGAAAGCACCAGGAGCCCGTGCCCCTGTTTCACCGGTTTCAGCGCACGGTATCCGCCGTACCGCTTCAAAGACGGCTTTGAAACGAAGGTAACGCCGCGGATGGGCCGGTCGGGATTCACCTCGATGTCCAAGATGCGCTTCACACCCCGACCCTTCACCTCCACCGCCTTCACGAATCCGTACCGGCGGAGCACCTCGACGACCGCCGCATCCATAGTGGTGTAGGGCGTTTTCAACGAGGCCTTGCCGGCCCGCGCTGCGTTCTTGATGCTAATGAGGAGGTTGATGTACATGGGATTATGATACCAATATACGAATGGTACGAATGATGCAAATCATACGAATATTCCACAATTCGCGTTCATAATTCGTATTATTCGTATCATTCGAATGAATTCGCATATTGGTATCTCACTATGAGCCTTTCCGAATTCCGGGGATTTCACCCTTGCTCGCCAACTCGCGGAAACAGATGCGGCAGAGGTTGAAATCGCGGATGTATCCGCGCTTTCGTCCACACCGGAAACAGCGCCGCACGATGCGCGTGCTGAACTTCGGGGTCTTTTCCGAACGGGCGATTACGGATGTCTTGGCCATAGATGCATAAATCCTAAACTCTAAATTCTAAATCCGAAATGCCGATTCTATCGGGCATCCTCGATGCCGACTTCGTCGAGCATTCTCGGTAAAACCGGAACAAAGTCGGGACAAATTCGAAATCCGAAACTCCAAACGGGATTCCGCAAAATGGTGATTTATTTCGAATTTGAGTCATTGGGATTTGTCCCTCGGCTTCGCTCGGGATGGTGAGCTCGTCGAACCATTTAGGATTTCGTGCTTCGTGCTTCGATATTCGACCGTAATGGTACCCCGAGTGACCGGTACAGCGCAACTGCGGCTTCACGACCGCGGACGCTCGGTACAACGGTCACCTGGATGCCGAACGAGACCCGCACCTTTTCCGTCTCAATCTCCGGAAAAACCACCTGGTCCCGGAACCCGATGTTCAAGTTACCATCATGGTCGACGGTGGTCGGGGCAAGGCCGCGGAAGTCCTTCACGCGCGGCAGCACGATGCTAAACAGCTTCATGAGGAAATCGCGCATCCGCGCGCCGCGAAGCGTGACCTGGAGTCCCACAATGTCGCCCTCGCGGAGTTTGAACCCGGCGATGGACTTCGTGGAACGGCGGATGGACGGATGCTGCCCGGTAATGGCTGCGACGTCCTTCATGACCTCGGGGAGCACCTTATCGTCAAAGTTCGCCTGGCTCCGGAGCTTCCCCACGCCCACGTTCACCACAACCTTCCCAACCCGCTTCGCCGGAGCTTCAGCCCAGCCTCGACTCGACGTCTCGGCGAGGCGAGTGGGAAGGTTCGCAATCAACGGGTTCTTGTGGTGGTGTGCGGTAGTCATCGTGGTGTGATTACAGGGCAACCGAGCACCGGCGACAGAAACGGACCTTCTTCGCACCGTCGACGCGGTATCCCACCCGGGAAGCGCGGCCGCAGTTCGAACAGAAGAGAGCGACATTCGACAGCTGGAGCGGGCGCATGAGCTCGACGAGCTGCCCCTTCTCCCCCTGCTTCTTCGGCCGCACGTGCTTCTTATAGAGATTCACGCCGGAAACCAGGATGAGGCCGCGGGACGGCAACATCCGGGCCACGGTGCCCTTCTTGCCCCGGTTTTTCCCGATGCGGACGATGATGGTGTCTCCTTTTTTGATAGTCATGGGAGTATTCGCTAATAATGCGAATTAGAGAGTAATAATGCGAATGGGGAGCAACCGCGAACAATGCCGAATAGATTTCATGGGTGTTTTGCTTTTGATTAGCATTATTACGCTTCGATTCGCATTATTCGCGATTACTATACGAGTTCCTCCGCGAGCGACGCGATGGTGTCGTACCCCAGCTCCTTGATCTCCCGGGGGATGGGACCGAAGACGCGCGTGGCGCGCGGTTCGTTCTTCTCGATTAAGACGACCGCATTGTCATCGAACCGAATCCGTGAGCCATCGGGGCGCCGCATCGGCGCACGCTGCCGGACAATCAAAGCATGCACGATGTCCTTCTTCTTCACCTGCTTCCGGGGTTCCGCGACCTGCACCGAGGCGATGATGATGTCGCCAACCCGAGCGTATCGCTTCCGGCTTCCCCCGAGCACGCGAAAACACCGGACCGTCTTTGCGCCTGAATTGTCTGCAACTCTGAGTATGGATCGTTCTTGTATCATACGTTGATCGCTCGAATGCTATCGAATTGCCACGAATAGAATCGAATCGCCATGGATGTCATTCGACGCTCACTACATCACCCGAGCCGTTCGCGGACATTCGCGTTGATTCGCTCTGATTCGCGTTCTGTATTCGGGCGATTATCGTCCACCGCTTATCCTTCGACCGCGGGCGAATCTCCCGGATGACGACCGTGTCGCCCGTCCGATACTGGTTCGTCTCGTCGTGCGCCTTGAACGTCGAAGTACGCGTGATGTACTTGTGGTACCGCGGGTGCTTCACCGACCGCGTGACGGCGACAACGCGGGTCTTCTGCATCTTGTCCGATGTGACGATTCCGGTGAGTATTCGCATATGCTTAGGTCTTCTGTCCGGGAACCGTCGGCGCTATCCCAGCAACCTCGCCCATGAGGGTGCGAAGTTGGGCGATCATCCGCCGAAGCGCGCGAATTTCCCGAATGTTCTTCACCTTACCCTGCACGAGGTCGAAGCGCAACCCATCGAGGCGCACCTGGCTTTTCACAAGCTCTGCGCCGAGCTCGATGACATTTTTCGTCCGTTCATGTTTCAAGTCCCGTAATTTCATGGTGTTAGTCGATACGCGTGACAATCTTCGTGGTCACCGGCAGTTTGTGCCCTGCCTTCCGAAGCGCCTCGCGGGCAATCGCGTCCGGGACGCCGTCGAGCTCGAAAAGAATTCGACCAGGGCGGACCTGGAAAACATAGTGGTCGACCTCGCCCTTGCCACCGCCCAACGTGACCTCGGGTGGGAGCTTGGTGATCGGCTTATCGGGAAAAATGCGAATCCAGAGCTTCCCGACTCGCTCCATGGTGTGACTGATGACCTTCCGTGCCGCCTCAATCTGGCGCGAGGAGATGCGGCCGGCCTGGAGCGCCTGGAGGCCGTACGAGCCGAACGCGACGCGAAGCCCGCGTGTCTCGACGAGGCGGGACTTCGAACGTCCCTTCTGCTGCTTTCGATGTTTTTGTTTCTTGGGCTGTAACATGGTGAAAATGTAATATCTAAATCCTAATATCTAAATCCTAAACAAATTCCAAATTCGAAATTCTAAACGGATTCGTTTCGGATTTGAGGTTTCGTATTTCGGATTTGTTTAGAGTTTCGTGCTTCGTGCTTCGGATTTTTCGAAAATTTCGCCCTTGTATATCCACACCTTCACGCCGATGGTGCCGTAGGTGTTAAATGCGGTCGCCTCCCCGTAATCGATGTTCGCGCGAAGCGTCTGTAGCGGCATCGTACCCATCGCCTTCCATTCGCTCCGGGAAATCTCCGCGCCGTTCAGACGACCGGACAGCCGAACCTTCGCACCCTTCACCTCACGGTTCTGCATCACATTCTCAAGCGTCCGCTTCATCAAACGGCGGAACGGCATTCGCCGCTCGAGATCCGTCGCAACCTGCTGGGCGACGACTGGCGCCGATGCCTCGGCGCGCTTCAGCTCCTCGATGTTGAGATGTAGGGTCGACGGTGTCGTCACCTTCCGACGCACACGAAGTTTCCGGAGCGCGACGAGGAGACCGTCACGGAGCTCCTCGATGCCCTTGCCGCCGCGACCGATGATGAGGCCGGGACGGTGCGCCTTGATAGTGACCCGGACCGACGGACCGGTCCGCTCGATGTCGATGCCATCAATGCCGGCATCGCGCACTTTTCCCATGAGAAAGGTCCGGATGGCGTGGTCCTCCTCGAGGAAAAATCGGTTCGGCTTCTTGAAGAACCAGCGACTGGACCACGGTACCGTGATACCGAGCCGGAAGGTCTTTGGGTTGATTTTCTGTGCCATGGAGAGATTATGATACCAATATACGAATGGTACGAATGATGCGAATCATACGAATATTCCACAATTCACATCCATAATTCGTATTATTCGTATCATTCGAATGAATTAGCATATTGGTATCGCACTACACGCTCTTCCGCCGGAACATCCGCTTCAGGTAGCCCTTCCCGGGTTTCGGCACCGGTCCGACCTCATCGTGCTTCTCGGTATCTCCCGTCTCGGCCGCCGCGTGCGGCACCTTCCTCTTTCCCGCCTTCTTGTGCTCGTGCTTCTTCTTCATCGGGTGCGCCGGTGCAACAATCGTGTAGCGTGGCAACTTCACCGTCGCCGATTCCGCGAGCACGATCGAGATGTGGCAGCTCTTCCGCTCAATAAGCCCCGCCGAACCGCGGGCCCGCGGCATCCAGCGACCTGTCTTCGGCCCCTGGTCGACACGGATCTCCGTGATAACGAGCTTTGCGGGGTCGAGCTTCGCGTTCTGTCGCGCGTTCGCAACGGCGGACCGGAGGAGCTTCAAAATCGGTGCGCTCGAGCGCTGCGGGGAGACTAAAAGCCGCGCCTCCGCAACGTTTACCGAGCACCCACGAATCGTGTCCACCACGAACCGCGCCTTGCGAGGCGTAATCTTCAGATAGCGGAGTTTTGCGGTTGCGGTAATCATAGGAGTAATCGCGAATAATGCTAATTTAACTCAAATAATGCGAATACATGCGCATTTCATTCACATTATTATATCTGCTATTCGCATTATTCGTGATTACTTGTTTCATTCGCATTATTACGGATTGCATTAGCATTATTCGCGATTACTCTATTTCTTCGCGGGTGTTGCGGCGGGCGTGGCCGCCTTCGACTGCTCGAGATCCTTCTGCATCTTCCCGCCGTGCCGAATAAACTTGCGGGTCGGCGAGAACTCACCGAGGCGGTGGCCAACCATATCCTCTGTCACACGGACCTCGATGAAATCCTTCCCGTTATGGACGGCAAACGTGAGCCCGACCATCTCGGGCGCGAGCTCCGACGACCGTGACCAGGTCTTTATGACCGTCTGGTCGCCCGGCTTCGCACCGAGCTTTGCTATCTTTTCTACGAGCCGGGGGTCTACCCACGGGCCTTTTTTAGAGCTTCGTGACATTTGATTACGATACCAATATACGAATGGTACGAATGATACCAATCATACGAATGGCTCGATGGGGCCCATATTCGTATTATTTGTATCATTCGAATGAATTAGCATATTGGTATCACATTATTTTCGGCGCTTCACAATCAGCGCGCTTGACCACTTCTTCGGATTGCGTGTCCTTCGACCACCGGTGATTTTACCCCACTTCGTCTTCGGACGTCGAGTACCGCGTTGCGTGCGGCCTTCGCCGCCGCCATAGGGGTGGTCGCGCGGGTTCATGACCTTGCCGCGGACCGTGGGGCGAATGCCGACCCATCGCGAGCGGCCTGCTTTTCCGAAGACGGTGAGATTGTGGTCGCGGTTCGATACCTGGCCAATCGATGCGGCGCACGCCGAGGGCACCTTCCGCGTCTCACCCGAGGCGAGCTTCAGAAGCGTGAGCCCCTCCTCGGTAGCCAGGATTTGCACCGACACGCCCGCGGACCGCGCAAGCTGCCCGCCGCCGTTCGGCCGAATCTCCACGTTGTGCACGAACGAACCGGCGGGAATCCGACCAAGCGAGGTCCGGCAGCCTACGGTGAGCGGTGCCTCGGGACCATTCAGTATTGTTTCCCCGGCTACGAGGCCGTCCGGCGCAAGGATATAGCGGCGCTCACCACTCCGGTATGCAACGAATGCGATAAATGCCGTGCGGTACGGGTCGTACTCAATGGACAGCACCTGCCCCGACACGCCACCGGGACCACCGGTGAAATCAACGGTACGGTACAGCCGCTTCTCACCGCCGCCCTGGTGGCGAACGGTGATACGGCCCGAGTGGTTGCGCCCTGCCTTGCGGGTAATGCGATGCGTGAGCGACTTCCGCCGGGGCGTGCCCGACGTGAGCGGCGAGTAGTCGACGACGGTCATCTGCCGCCGGCCCGGTGAGCTGGGATGGTAGGATTTCATGCGAGTTCGAGCTTTTGACCCTCGGGAAGGGTGACAATTGCCTTTTTCCGCGGCGTCAGCGTCCGCTCCACCCCGCGCCAACGGCGGGACTTACGCCGGTCGCGCATGGTCTGGACCGCGATTACCGTAACACCATACCGACGCTCAACCGCCTCCTGGACCTGCCGCTTCGTGGCACGCTTGCCGATAACAAACACGTACTGACGTAACGCGGCGAGCCGGTAGGCCTTTTCGCTCATGTGCGGGCGTTCGATGACGCCGATGTAGCGGACGAGTGCCTCTGGTGAAGATGCGCCGGAATGTTCTGTTTTTGGTTTCGATGCCATAGTTGCTGGTAAATTCTAAATCCTAAATTCTAAACTCTAAACAATATCGAAATCCGAAATTCTAAACGGATTTGTTTCGGATTTGAGGTTTCGTATTTCGGATTTGTTTAGGGTTTCGGGCTTCGTGCTTAGAGTTTTGCGCTTCAATGAATGCGTCGAGCCCCTTCCGGTCGAAAACGAGGTATCGGTGCTCGAGGCACGCAGAGAGATTAACGCCCGATGCCGTGACCACGGCAGTTTTCCGAATGTTTCGTGCCGCGCGGAATGCTGCGGTGCTCCCCGCGGGAACGACACAGAGTGATTCACCGGCGACGCCGACGACGCGGCGAAGCATGGCGGCGACCACCTTGGTCTTCGGCTCCCGAGGCACGAACGAGTCGACGACTCGAACTTCCCCATCCGTGAGCTTCCGCGAGAGCACGACGGCGAGCGCCGTGCGGCGCATCTTCACGTTCACCTTCTTCGTGAAATTGCGGTCGTTCCGTGGCCCGAACGTGATGCCACCGCCGGACCAAAGCGGCGAGCGTGACGAGCTTGCTCGCGCGCGACCGGTGTGCTTCTGCTTCCAGGGCTTCCGCCCACCGCCCGCAACCTCGCTCCGGTCCTTTGTGTGCGCGAGGGGCTGTCGGCGGTTCGAACGCTCGGCGACCATGACCTGGTGCACCAAGTCGGCGTTCCAGTGGACGCCAAAAAGCCGCTCGGGCAGGTTCATCGTGCCGACTTCGGCACCATCTGGGTTCATGATTGAAATGGTTGGCATAGGTACTGGTAAATTCTAAATCCGAAATTCTAAACTCTAAACAATATCGAAATCCGAAATTCTAAACGAAATTCTGGGAAGCGAGGCATTGTTTCGAATTGGATCATTAGGATTTTGGATTTGTCCCTCGGCTTCGCTCGGGATGATGAGCTCGTCGAACCATTTAGGATTTCGAATTTAGGATTTAGTGCTTAATGCTGTAGCTTGCCGAATCTCGATTTTGCTCCCCCGCATGCCTGGAACGGCGCCGCGGACCGATATGGTCCGCGCTTCGGCATCAACTGCGACGACGGTAAGGTTCCGTACCGTCACGCGAACCGCGCCCATGTGACCGGCCATGCGGCGGCCCTTAATCACCCGCTGCGGCGCAGTGCTGCCGATTGATCCGGGAGCGCGAAGACGGTTCTTCTGCCCGTGCGATTTTGGTCCGCCGTGGAATCCATGCCGCTTCACCACACCTTGGTATCCCTTCCCCTTCGAGGTACCGGATATCCGCACCTTCATGCCGGGCGTAAGCTCGGTAAAAGCCGGAAGTTGCGCTTCCAGGCCACAATAGGAAAGTACGGTAACCGGCAGGACGGCGTCGTTTCGCCAGAGCTGGGTCATTCGTATCTTCTTTGCAAGAATTTTTGACATACTATATATGCACATACAAAAACTGGGGTATCCGTCATATTTTCCGCGCCTCGTCCTGCTGGCCTCGGCATCACGAGGCCGAGCCTCCCGCGCCTCGTCCTGCTGGCCTCGGCATCACGAGGCCGAGCCTCGTGACATAAAAACAACAGGGGACCGCCCTGCTGTCCTTCATACGGCATTGCCGCGGGCCAACCAGGAAAATCCTACCCTACCACGGTTCCGCCGTCAAGGTATCGTGTTGGACCATTCTGGGTTTTTGTCATGATTGGGTCACTCAATCACCCCATCTTAATCTCCACATCAACACCGGCGGGCAGGTTCAGGTCGGTCAGCGATTCGATAATCTTCTGACTCGGCGACGGAATGTCGATGAGGCGCTTGTGCACCCGCATCTCGAACTGCTCCCCGGACTTTTTATGCACGAACGTCGAGCGGTTTACGGTGTACCGTTTGAATTCCGTGGGGAGCGGTACCGGACCGATCACCTCGCCGCCCTGGCGGCGGATGGCCTCGATGATTTGCCGGACCGAGTTATCGATGAGCTTCGCGTCATATGATTTGACACGAAGTCGAAGGCGTTGTTCTTTTGTAAGTTCCTCGTCTTTTCTTGCCATGACTGGTTAACGCACAACCTACGACCAACAACCTACGACCAACAACGAATTCTGAAGTGGGCTGTTGTTGGTCGTCAGTCGTTGGTTGTTAGTTACTTAATGATCTTCGTGACGGCACCTGCCCCGACCGTTTTGCCTCCCTCTCTGATTGCGAACCGTTGCTTCTCTTCGAGCGCCACCGGCGCGATGAGCTTCACGGTAATGGAGACGGTGTCACCCGGCATAACCATCTCGGTGCCCTCGGGGAGGACCACCTCGCCGGTTACATCGGTCGTCCGGATGTAAAACTGCGGCTTGTAGCCTTTGAAGAACGGGGTGTGCCGACCGCCCTCTTCCTTCGAAAGCACATAAATCTCCGCGGTGAACTCCGTGTGCGGGGTGACCGAACCGGGCTTCGCGATGACCTGACCGCGCTCCACATCCTCCTTCTTCAGACCCCGCAGGAGGATTCCGACGTTATCGCCCGCGCGCGCCTCGTCGAGGAGCTTCTGGAACATCTCGATACCGGTTGCAACCGTCTTCTGCGTGGGCTTGAGCCCAATCACCTCGACCTCCTCGTTCACCTTGAGGATGCCGCGCTCTGCGCGGCCGGTCACGACGGTGCCACGACCCTCAATCGAGAAGATGTCCTCGATGGGCATCAGGAACGGCTTGTCGATGTCGCGCACCGGCTCCGGAATGAAGTTGTCGAGTGCCGCAATGAGTTCAAGGATGGGCTTCGCTACCTCGTCATCCGGCGACTTCGCTCCGAGCGCCTTCAGGGCCGACCCGCGGATGATGGGGGTTGTGTCGCCTGGGAACTGGTACTTTTTCAGAAGCTCTCGTATCTCGGATTCCACGAGGTCGATGAGCTCGGGGTCGTCTACCATATCGCACTTATTGAGGAACACAACGATGGCGGGTACGCCGACCTGGCGTGCCAGGAGGATGTGCTCGCGCGTCTGCGGCATGGGGCCGTCTGCGGCGGAAACCACGAGCACCGCGCCGTCCATCTGGGCGGCTCCCGTAATCATGTTCTTGATGTAGTCCGCGTGGCCGGGCGCGTCGATGTGCGCGTAGTGCCGCTTCTCGGACTCATACTCGGAGTGGTGGAGGGCGATCGTGATGCCGCGCGCCCGCTCCTCCGGCGCGTTGTCGATCATGTCGACCGTCTCCACCTTCCTTGCCAGACCTTTCATGTGGAGCACGTGCGTGATGGCCGCGGTCAAGGTGGTCTTGCCGTGGTCCACGTGCCCGATGGTCCCCACGTTCACGTGAGGCTTCGTTCGCTGGAACTTCTCTTTTTCTGCCATAAAAAGTGGGTAACTGACGACCAACAACCTACAACCGACAAAAATCTGCCAGCTGCCTGCCGTTGTCCGTCGTTGGTTGTTTGTTGTTCGTTATGTAGTAGGTTCGACCTTATTACTACTGTGGGGGTATTCTCGCCGAAACCTCCGAATATGTCAAATAGAGCGCGGGGTGTGGATAACAGTAGATAGAGCTATCCCCTCCGTCATCGGGCGTCTCCGCATTGCTCGCGAAGCGCCCTCGCTCTCGTCCCGCCGTGGCGGGACTCCGAGATGTGCCGTCGTGGATAGCTCTATCTACTCCTGTACAAACTCTTTCCTAAAAAACCTTCGTGGGGGCCATCCACACAAATGGATTCTCCGGCACCTCCACCCACCCATTGAAGGTGATGACCTCCGTGCCGCGAACTACGCTCGTCACAAAGTTTTTCGCTTTGTACGGATCACCGCTATACCGTAGAAACGCATACCAGGCATCTGCGGTGAGTGGAAACAGGTCGGGTGGCACGGTTTTAAGAATCGAGAAAGAACGAAGATTCTTGGCTGGTGTGGCTACAATCTGCACCATCGCTGCAGCTGCAACGTGCCCGTCTTCAAACGCTACGAGGAAGAGCGATTTGTCTCCGGTCAGAAATTGAAATGCGGTGACCCCCCAGCTTGTCGAGCCGAGCACGGGCTTGAAGGGAACCGTCTTCTGTATTTCCGGCCACTGCGTCAGGAACTCCGCGATAACCCCCTGGTACGACTGGTCATCCGCCGTTCCCACAGTCGAGGTTGCGGCGCGCTTCACGCACACGCAGGGACAGTTCGCCTCACGAATTTCCCCGAGTACCTCCGACGGCTGGTAGCCAGGCGTTCCAGCGAGCGTGTTTACTACCTCTCCCCCGCGCGCTTGGCATTCCGCTCCCGTCATCACGGGGATTTCTGGACATGCCGTAAATTCGCACTTCAGCCCAGTGCGCCCCACCGTGCTCCCGTCTGGGCAGATCTTCGCCTCCTGGGTGCAGGCGACTCGCTGGCCGCTCGTCGCATCCCACCAGTAATATCCCGCCCCGACGACCACCAGAACGCCGGCTATGGCGAGAAGCGCGACCACCGAGAACCCACTGCGGGATGTCATGGGTTTAGTATAGCGCATTGAGAATATCTTTGTGATCAGGCCACTATGGATCACCTATCGTGTCAACTTTTACCAAATAGGACGGCCGTCCTAAACGAGAAAATGAATCCCTCGGTACCAGAAACAATATAGGACTTATTCGGGCGAGGGATTAACGCAGTAATTCGGTTGATTTTTTTGGTCGGCAACGGATCGTTTTCTGATGCGTCGCCCATGCCAGAAGCCAAAGTTCCGTCGATTCGCGGCTCCGGAAGCCGCGGCAGCGACTCATGAGC
>JAUSKB010000022.1 GCA_030647415.1 bacterium | reverse complement strand
AATGGAAACACCGCTTGCTCTCGTCGTTTTCTGGCAGCGGCGCATACCCTTCGGGGTTCTCCGCTTCTTCTTCTGCCGGAGGAAGGGGCGGAGATCCTCACACCCGGGTCGTACTCCTCCATGCCCGTGACGGTAGATTTGGGCATAGACGAACTGGTAGATGGCTTCGGGGGAGATGTCCTCCCCGATCGAGTTATGGATGCTCCCTGCAATCTGCTCGGGCGACCAGCGACGTTTCAGGTGGGAGATGACAAAGGTGCGGATATCGTCGTTCTTTAGGCGTTCCGTCCTGCCTCGGGAATGGCGGTGTTCGAGTGCCCGCCCGTGGGCGAGCCGGGGCGTGTACCGGTACTTCTCTGGTGGGAGGTTTCTCTGAATCTCGCGGGAGACCGACCCCGGAGATCTCCCGAGATCTCGAGCAATGCTCCTGACCGACTCTTTCTCCCACAATCCAAACTGGATCTGCTCTCGCTCCTCAATCGAAAAGTGTTGATATTGCATACTCTGGATTATGCCAGAGTGTTGCACTTACTTGTTGAACCTAAGAGTGTGGAAAAAATGCGCCGTCCATCCGGACGGCGCACACGGCTTCAACTCCGCGAACGCCTACTTTCCCATAACCCATCCGCCAAAAGCTTTCCACGGCTTTCGGGTGATGAGAAATTTAAGTCCGACGGCCAGTCCGTAGGCCAGTCCGGCGACCAGTCCGACGACCAGTCCGTAGGCCAGTCCGTAGGCCAGTCCGACGACCAGTCCGACGACCAGTCCGACGACCAGTCCGACGACCAGTCCGGCGACCAGTCCGAAGGTCAGTCCGACGGCCAGTCCGACGGCCAGTCCGAAGGTCAGTCCGACGGCCAGATCATCATCCCCCCGGATCTTCTCGAGAGAGAAAACCCAGGTTAACACCGCGGCCCACAAGGCTGCCAAGGGAACGTCCCACCACCGCGACAGGGCGATGGGAAGTTCGATGGCGTTGCCCTTCGACCACATCACTTTCGTGATGATCGGGACCTCACCAAAAAATGACCACACACCCCAGAACAATGCGACGGTTGCCGCCGCTACAAGTGGGATGCGCCAGAGCATCCGTTTACGTTCAACTGATGATTCCATTAAAAACCTCCTTATTGTGATTTTAAAAGTGCTACTTACCTGAATTCTGCACCTCATTGTACACTATTTGCTATATATTTGTCAACTACCGCCTGCACGCCCCATGAATCCTCGGTTCCCATAAGCTCCGCCCGGATATCCGCCGCGCCGGGGAATCCGCTCACGTACGCCTTGAAGTGCTTCCGCATAACATCAAAGTTTTTGATGTTATGCGACCCTGAGCCTGCTCGCGGTGAGCTTGTCGAATCCGTCGAAGGGTCTGCACCATATAGTTCTTCAAAAAGCGCGGCGTGCTCGACGAGGACGCGAAGCTTCTCCTCCACCGTTGGAATATATGTTTCACTCCTTCGACTCCGCTCAGGACTGTTTTCTGGTTTGCATCGCAAACCAGAAAACAGCCACGGGTTGCCGAGCATGCCCCGGCCGATCATCACGCCGTCGCACCCCGTCTCCTTCGCGCGGGCGAGGGCGGCCGGAACATCCGGCACATCGCCATTCCCGATAATGAGGGTGTGCACACCCGCGCGGTCGCGGATTTCAACCGCTCGCCGTACGGTCGCCCACCGCGCGGGAACCTTCGACATATCCGCGCGCGTCCGCGCGTGGATTGTGAGCGCCGCGATGCCCTCCGCGAGGAGCTCCGGCACCCACCGCTCGAGTTCGTCATCCGACCGGTCCCCTACCCGCGTTTTCACCGACACCGGCAGCGGTCCCGCTCCTTCCTTTGCCGCGCGGATAATCTCCCGCGCCTTCTCCGGCGTGCGTATTAATGCGGCGCCCGACCCCTGCCTCATCACGTTCCTATCTGGGCACCCCATGTTGATATCCACACCGTCGAAGCCGAGCTTGCAAACGAGCGCGGAGGCCTCGCGGACCTTCCCCGGGTCGGCGCTGAAAATCTGCGCCACGATAGGCCGCTCCGCATCGGTAAACCAGAGCATCGGGAGGAGCTTCTCTCGGCCACGGGAACAGAGCCCGTCCGCCGAGACGAACTCCGTGAACATCACGTCCGGCCCGCCACCGACGGTGCCGTCAGGGCGGGTAAACTTCCCATACTTCGCGATGATGCGCCGGAAGGCGGCGTCGGTCACGTCAAGCATCGGCGCCTGCACAAGAAACGGCTTCGGCCCCCCTTCGTCCCGCCGCGACGGGACTTCGGACGGGCGCGGTACGTTCCCCCAAAACCCAAGATTCATACTGGTAGCGTACCACAAAACAGACATCTGCCGAACTAACGACCCGCACCGACACACAAAAACACAGCTAAGATAACGTGACGGCCGTCGCGTTATCTTAGTAATATTGAAACCATACAAAAATCCGGTCTCCATAACGCGGACGCGATACCGCGAACTTCAACCAACGCCAAAAACACCCGCAGAGGGGTGTATTTGTCCGATACCGGTCTAGAGCAATCCTGCCTGAAGTACCGGTTCGGGGTGGAGCCCCGACGGGTCGGTGTGGCCGAACCCGAGCGCCTCGCCTGCGGTGCGGAGCGCGTCGCGAACCGATGTCCACAGCGCCCCCGGGTGCGACTTGATGTAGAGCGCGACAGCGCCAGCTGCGTGCGGTGACGCCATACTTGTGCCGCTCAACGTCGCATAGGTGCCGCCCTTCCACGTCGAGAGGATGTTGACGCCCGGAGCACCGAGGTCCACCACGCTCCCGTAGTTCGAGAAGGTCGCAAATGTGTCGTCCGGTCCGTTCGGCGTCGCGGGGCCGGTCCCGCCCGGCGCGCCGTTCGAATCAGCGAGGGCGGAAACGGTAACCACCGCATCGTCGTACGCGGCGGGGACAAAAGAGTTCGAATTTGCGGCGTTGTTGCCCGCGGCGACCACGTACGTGACGCCGGCGTCCCGCGACCTGCAGATGGCGCGGTGGAGGGCATCACCGTTCGTGGCGCCGCAGTTCGAGTCGCTCGTTCCCGTGCCGCCTAAGCTCATGTTTGCCACCTTGATGTTGTACCGCGCCGCGTTCTGCGTCACCCAATCGATGCCGCAGATGACCGAGGACCAGGTCCCCGACCCCTGGGAGTTCAGTACCTTCACCGCAAGGAGCTTCGCCTGGGGAGCGACGCCAACCACACCCACCGCGTTATCGAGCGCCGCAATCGTACCCGCAACGTGCGTGCCGTGCCCGTTGTCGTCGTTCCCGTTCTTCTTCGACGAGAGGCAATTCTTGTTCGCAATGATATTCGCGGCAAGATCGGGGTGCGTGAGATAGATGCCGGTGTCGATGACCGCAACGCCGATTCCCGCCCCCTTGTTCGAGTTCGCGGGCGCATTCACCCGACGAACCCCCGCCGGAACCGTCTGCGGCGCTTGCGCTGCCGGCGACCCGTTCGGTTTTCCGACCGCGGTCACAATCCTATCTTCGCTCACGAACTCGACCCGCGGATCCCGCTTCACGCGCTCGAGCGCCTCCTTCGACAGCGGAGCGGTGAACCCTTTTACCGCGCTGCGGTACACGAAGCGTCGTTTGAACCCGTGCGCCCGTTCTAGCTCCTGTTCCGCAACCTCCGCATCTGGAACGGCGTCTTTCAGGACGACGATGTACTGCCCTCGCGGCAACGCATCGCCCTCGTCCTCGACGCTACCCGCCGCCTTCGCCTGTGCGACACCGAGCGATACGACACTCCACACCAGAAACAGCGCAACGCCTGCCACCGTGAGACGCCGCAGATAATGATCTTTCATACAATGAAGTATACCTCATTCAGCGGGTCGGGACACTGTACAAAAACACCCGGTAGCGACCGCCGCACACCAACTCCGTACGAATCGGCTCCCACCCGGGAATTGGCGAGGAGAAGGCGACAACGCGCGTGCTTGGTCTTGTCTCGGCCATGAGCTTCGGAATGAGACGCGGGAGGGCGTGCGGCGTGAGCCAGATATAGATGACATCCGCATGCGAGATATCGGCGGCGTAGAGGTCTCCCCACCGGACTGTTGCGCGCCCCTGCCCCCGGAGCGCCGCCGCGAGCCAGGCAACAAACGCGTGGTGCGGCGCAAACTCGTACCCCACCGCCCGCGCGCCGAACTCGCGTGCGGCAATCACGAGCACGTGGCCGTGACCGCATCCGAGGTCAATGAGGAGTTCGCCGGGCGCGAGCCCAGCAAGCCGGAGTGCGGCGCGGATAACCGCGCGCGGCGTCCGCACGAACGGAGCGGTCGTGACCGCGGCGTACACCATAATCGCGCCGACTGCGGTAACAAGCGCCCCCAGCACGACCAACAGCACCGCCTCCATTGCTGTCAGCATATCATGGCAACGGGTAAAAAGAACTTGTCATTCCGGACGGCCGTCCAATATGACAAGTCGCGCGTCAGAGAGAGGTAACTTTCTACGCAATAAAATACCGATGGATTCCGTGCAGCTCACCGCGGGCGGCGCGGCCTGCCTTCTTGCCCGCCAAAGCCTCGGCGTAGGCGGGCGCCTACGACTTCGGACGGGCAGGCCAGCCTTCGTACAAGACTACGGCCGGCGAGGCGGCGGCGTGTGCGGACGGTAGGAAAATTTCGGTCGGGCCGAAGATGGACCGCCCGGACCGCGGCTTGGTCCGCGGGATCCGCCGCGGCGGGGCGGGCCCCCGGCACCAAAACCGCGTCGGGGCGGGCCAAACGTGCGGCCGCCGTACCGGCGCGGTCGGTCATCGTCCGCGACCGCGATGCCGCGCGAGGGCGGCAGGTCCGTGGGCAACTGCCGCACCGGGAGCACAAACCGCACGAGCCGCTCAATGTCGCGGACATCCGAACGCTGGTCCGGCGTCGCGAATGCGATTGCTTTCCCGGTGAGTCCCGCGCGACCCGTTCGCCCGATGCGGTGGACGTAGTCCCCCGGGTCCTGCGGCAGGTCGAAGTTCACCACGAGCTCGATGCCGCGGACGTCGATGCCGCGCGCCGCGATGTCGGTTGCCACGAGCACGCGGTACTTGCCGGACTTGAATCCGTCGAGCGCCTCGCGCCGCTGGTTCAAGCTACGGTTCGCGTGGATTTCCGCGGCGGCATGTCCCATGACGTGTACCGCGCGGCACACCTTCGTGGCGCCGTGCTTCGTCCGACTGAACACCAGGACCGGTCCTCGGTGCTCTCCGAGAATCTTCTCGAGCAACATGACCTTCTGCTCCCTCGTGACAAAAAACAGCTCATGGGAGATGTGCTCGGCGGTCGTGCCCGGCCGGGCGATCTCCACGCGGACCGGCAGCTGCATATGCCGCGTCGCGATGCGAACGATGTCGTCGGGCATGGTCGCGGAGAAAAGCATGGTCTGGCGCTTGACCGGCACCACGGCGAGGATGCGGTTGATTTGGGGCGCGAACCCCATATCGAGCATTCGGTCGGCCTCGTCAAGCACGAGAATTTCTACATCCGAAAGGTCGATGGTCCGGTGCTCCAGGTGATCCAAAAGCCGCCCGGGCGTCGCGACGACGATGCGTGGCTGCCTCCGGAGCGCCTCCACCTGCGGGCGCATCCCGCTACCGCCAATCAAGACCGCGGTCTTCACGTTCGTCCCCTGCGTCAATGACCGGAGTGCCTCCTCTACCTGGAGCGCGAGTTCGCGGGTGGGAAGTACAATAAGCCCCTTGCCCTTCAATCCCGCAAGGCGCTGGAGCATAGGGATGCCGAAGGCGAGTGTCTTCCCCGTCCCCGTCTGGGCGATGCCGATGAGGTCCTTCCCCTCGATAGCGGACGGGATGGCCTTCATCTGAATAGGCGTCGGAATGGTGAGCTTCAGGCGCTGAAGCGCGTGCAAAAGGCTCGGCGCGATGCCGAGGCCATGGAAACCGCTTCCTGCCTGCGCCGGTTGCTCGGGCATGGCATGATGTTGATCCATTACGCCCTCACCATACGCCTATTTCGTAGGAGATACAACGCATCACCTCGCGGTGCATACCGCGCATTGTAATATGCAGGCTATGGTGGTTATATGAATGTAGGCTGTTTCATAATTAACAGAAAGGAGCGCACCATGAGCCATTGGTACCGTGCGCATTCGCGCACCGCTTCATTCCTCGGCATACTTTGTTCGTATGCCATGCTGGTACTCATACCGCCAACCGCGTCCGCACAGCTCTTCACCGCCGTGCATATGTCGGGCGAACGTCCCACGCTCGACGTCGGGACCCTGTTCATACGATCCCCCTTCGCACAGAATTTCGGACCTTACGAACTCTACTCGGCGGCGTTCCAAATTCGTTCTGAACGAACCCTCCTTCAGCTCGCCGTATATACTATGCACCCGATCGGTCGTACCGACCCCATGAGTGCAGGATACATGGCGGGAGATCCCATCATCGACTTCTCCTGCTCCGTAGTGCTCCATCGGGCGTCGAATACTTCGGGATTCCTCAGTGTGGGATACTTCCCGCTCTATGCGTATGGGCTGCCGGAACAGCCGATCAACAGCAAAACGCTCCTCGGTCATTACGTTCCGGCCACCGCTGGTCTGCGCGTCGGGATGTGGACATTCGGCGTGTACCTTTCGGATATGTCGCGAACCGACGCAGGGAAGCGGTTCGACATTAAACATACGCACACCGGTGTCTTCATCGGTACGCGTATTGAATTCTGACACTGTAAAAAGTAAACGAGCTCCCGGGCTCGTTTTTTGCTCTCTCGAGATGCGCGCACACTACTCCACCAGCCACTGGACGCGGCCGACGGTGCCGTCCGTGAGGCGCACCTTGATGCCACGCGGATGCACGGCGCCGGGCGAGAGGACCTCCGCCACAATGCCCTGCGTATAGTTCCGGGTCCCGTAGTTTTTTTTCTCGATCACCCATACTGCCATCCCCGGCTTCACTTCCCCTCTCGTCGGCGGTTTTTTATTGTCCGTTCCCGTCCGCATGATCCTGTGGTTCCAGTTGCAAGCAGGTCGAATTGATACAAAAACGCTTACCGCCGCTCGCCGCGGGACCGTCGTCGAACACATGGCCGAGGTGCGCTCCGCACCGCCTGCACCGCACCTCGACGCGGGAAATCCCCTGGCTCCGATCCTCGCGAAGCTCCACATACTCGCGGTTTGTGGGCTCGGTGAAGCTCGGCCAGCCGGTGCCGGAATCAAACTTGGTATCAGATGAGAAAAGTTCCGTGCCGCACCCTGCGCATCGGTAGACACCTTCCCCGTGTTCGTTCCAGTACCGCCCGCTGAACGGCGGCTCGGTGCCCGCCTCGCGCATCACGCGGTACTCCTCTGGCGTGAGACGTTTTCGCCACCCAGCATCGTCACTCGGCATTGACTGCTGCGGCTTCATACACCCAGTCTACCACGTCCTCCGCGCCTACATGCCTCGTCGCGGCGGCGCTCTGCGGCGCGGACTTCATGCTCATCGAGCCCGAGGTGGTGTGCAATCTCATGCCAGACGGTATCAGTCACAATTTCAGTAAGGTCTGCCTCGGTTTCCGCTGCGTCCTCAATCTCGAGGTGGAAGAGGGTAATCTTGTCCGGCATGCCGCGATGGTAGTGCCCGCCCTCGAGCGCCGAGACGCCCTCATAGAGCCCGAAGAGGAACTCGTCGTCCCCGATACCGAGCGATTTGAGCTGCACATCAGTCGGCTCGTCTTCTACGACAATCACCACATTTTCAAGCTCGCGAAGGAACCGCTCGGAAATCGCATCAATCCCACGCGCGACGAGTTTTTCGAACTGTTCCCGTGAGAACTTCATTCCACACCATTGTATCGCTCTAACACCTGCAGGGAAAGTCATCCACAGACTCGCTTGCGACAGGGTTTTTATTTTTCTTCACCTTTCTTCTTTCGGCACCACCAGCTCGGATACTCACCCTTCCACCGCGTGAGCGCATCGCCCACCACGCCGATGCCGATCCACCACGGCGCGACTCCAATGAGGGTGTCGCTCCCCGAGTGCGAGGTTCGGTCGACGGCAATGAATGCCGCGACCGCAGTGGCGATAAGCACGGCGGAAACGACCCACCCTTCCCACGTCACCGGGTAGTAGGCGGCAAACCATTTCCAGAACCGCGCCGGCCTGAACCAGACCCGTCTCATGCGGCCTGTCGATCTTCGCACATAATTGTCTCCTTTATATCACGAACTGTTTCCTTGTCGCTCGCCTCCATGAGCTCCACGAGCCTGGTGAGGTCGGTGGGCGTCCAGCCACGAAACCAGCTTGCGGCACGACGCGACGCCTCGTAGTCGTCAAAGAGCCCGGGGTCGACCGTGCCGTCATCCGCAACGCAGGATGGCGCCTCGAGCGCACACCGAACCACACTCTCCACAGCGCCGGGATACGCGTCGGAGCCCTTGCGCGACTTGATGTTGTTTTCGAGGAACCGCTCAAGGGTCGCGTCGTCGATCGGTTGGCGCTCCTTGGCCGCCTCCCGCTTGTCGCCGAACACGGTTTCGGCTCCAAATTCGGACATATGCCCAATTATATATCATTTCTCCCGCCTGTTATAGAATGAGGCATATGCGCATCACGATTACCGGCCCGGCTGCCGATTCGGATCGCGCGCTCCTCGAGCGGCACGGGTTCGCCGCTGCGGACGGGCGCCCGGACGTTGTAGTCGCCTTCGGCGGCGACGGAGCGCTCATGCGCGCGGAGCACGATTTCCCCGGCATCCCGAAACTCCTCCTCCGCGCGAGCCGCATCTGCAAGCTCTGCGCGAAGCTCCCGAACGAGGAGGTGCTCGCCCGGGTGCGCGACGGGCGGTACGAGGTCCGCGAGCTCCCCAAACTCCGCGTCACCGCTCGCGGTATGCACCTCGACGGCATGAACGACGTCATCGTCCACAACGCCGACCCGCGGCACGGAATCCGCTACCGCGTGTACGTGGACGGGCGGGAAGTCGGCGGGGAGATTATCGGCGACGGCGTGGTCGTCGCGACCCCGTTCGGCTCCACCGGCTACTACCGGAGCATTACAGACAGCTCATTCGTGGTCGGGATGGGACTCGCGTTCAATAATTCAACGGAGCAGTCCGACCACATCGTCCTCCCGGACACGGCAGAAATTCGGCTCGTCATCTTGCGCGGTCCGGCGGTCTGCTATGCAGACAACCACCGCGAGTCCATTGAACTTTTAGACGGCGACGAGGTGCTCATCTCGAAGTCGCCGGAAATCGCCCGCCTCGTCGTGGTGGAATCGTAGCTGTATGCGGCAGGGAAATTAAAAACCCGGCCGTGCAGCCGGGGTGCTGTCAGAGTTCCTTTCTGGAGCGGCAGAAACTACGCGCCGTTCGGGCCACCCGCCCGACCGGACGACTCCGGTCGTTCGGGCGGGTCACCGAACAAGAGCACCGCAGCGGCAACCACCGTGGTCCAGAGTCCGTCCTTGTGCCCCTCTGCAGACTGTGTGATGTTCGTGGTGCGGAATATCTTGCCCGAAGCCTTGTACGCCTGCTCGCGCTCGTCCCATGCCGCGTTCGGGTCGAACTCAAGTCCTAACGTCGTCGCGAGCATCGTCGCCGCGAGATCCTCCGCATACTCGCCCGCTTTTCCCTCGGTTTCGCCGAACGGGTGGTGCTCCGAAAGGTAGCCGTACTGCGCCTGGTCGGCCGGTTGGGCGAGACCAATGGAGGCGGCGATGAGCCGGTTCGGCTCGCACGTGGCGTTCCGCGCCATCACGCAGAACACAACCTGCCCCGGCGAAAGCAGCTTCTTGCCCTCGTCCTTCGAGATGCGCCTGCAGTTCGGCGGAAAAATCGAGCTCACGGTCACGAGGTTGTACTCGGCGATGCCCGCGTCCCGGAGTGCCATCTCAAACGAAGCGAGCTGCTCCTTGTGGTACCCCACGCCTTTCGTGAAGAACATCTTCTTTGGTACGAACTGGTCCATTGCTGTCAAACTATAGCGGACTGTGGTGCAGGTACAAGGGAATATGTGGATAAATGCATCAGGAAAACTCGAGAACGAGCGGGAGGTGATCAGAAACCTCAACGGCGGGGAGCTCGAACGAGCGAATAGCAACATCAGGTGACACAAATATGTAGTCAGAAATTTCACTGTAAGCAAATTCTGACAATGTGCTTCTCGTCGTGATTACTCCGCTATCCTGCACCAGATTATACATTCCTTGCCCGACGATGCGGATACTCTCTGTGTCGGGCGCAATGTTGAAATCCCCGCAGAGCACCTTCGCGCCATTGATGGTCGCGAGAAACGCCGCGAGCAACCGTGATTGAGAGAGGCGCTCCGGCGTATCGTCCTTCGGCCACGTGGCGAGACCGTGGAAGTTACACACTGTATACCGTGTACCGTGGGCCACGAACTCAACAAACTGCACGGTCCGCGGCATAAAATTCAAGCGTTCCCCCTCCTTCAGTCCATTCCGCTCCCGGTACACAAAGTGGTCGCCATACCGACCAACCGCGAGCCCTTTACGCATGAATATCGCCTCTCCAAATGAGATATCGCACACGCTCTTCCTGGTAGGACCGTACCCTGCCTGCATCGGAACGTAGAACCCCTGGAACCCTGGGAGCTCACCAGCGAGCCGCGCGTAGAGATCGGGGCACATATCGGGCGTCGCGGCGCATGTCCCGGAGTGCAACATCAGCACCTCTTGAAAACAAAAAATGTCCGTCGTCGCGGACGCTTCACGGACAAACGTAAGGAGCGGCTCGAGCGCCCTCCCGCACCAGCAGTTCAGCGAGATAAGCTTCACAGATACGTTCCTAGTGTAGCACATCAAACGGAACGGGAAACGATGTAGAATGAACAGTATGCCAACGCCGGAACGGACTGCAAAATTCCTCCGGGTCGCCAAAAACCGCCAGGCCGGGCTCATTGTGGTCCTCGAGGACATCTACGACCCGCATAACGCCGCCGCCATCATGCGGACGTGCGACGCATTCGGCATCCAGGACGTGCGACTGGTATTCGAAACTGAGAAGCCGTGGAATCCGCGGCGCATCGGGAAAACAACCTCGTCGTCAGCGAACAAGTGGCTCACCTTCCGAACCTACCGCTCGACCGACGAATGCCTCCGCGAACTCAAACGCGCGAAATACGAGATTGTCGCGACGGCGCTCACGCCCGACGCCAAGAACGTATATGACGTGAAACTTACAAACGTGAAACTTGCCCTGCTCGTCGGAAACGAGCACCGGGGGCTTTCCGCGACAGCACTCGCACTCGCCGACCGCATAGTCAAAATCCCCATGCGGGGCATGGTCCAATCACTGAATGTCTCCGTGAGCGCCGCACTCGTCATCGCGGAGGCAGTTCGGCAACGCGAGGCGACGAACCACCCCCGTCGATACCGGCCCACCGCCCGCGAAGCCGCGAGGCTCGCGAGGGAGTTCCTGGCTCGCTGACACACGACGTTAAACGAAAGCCCCGAGCGCATGCGCGCGTCGGGGTTTTTAATTCCTACCAAATCCTCGAGTTCCGAATGCCGACCTAGCGGTCCTTCTCCGCGAGGGCGAGGACGGTAGAGTCGATTCACATGCCATACGACAGGCTACGCGAGAACCTGATCCTTCGTGGTGACATGTCTCTTGAGTCGAGACGTGAATTCCACGGTTGGGTAGTAGTTCCCATCCGCGCCAAGCACCAAATAATCCGGCGACGTGCGAATACAACCGAAGAACCCGCCGTTGTCCTCCCATGCCCCCACCAGTCCGGAAAACAGCTGATTCACCGCTGAATCGTTCTTCGGGAACCTTGTTCGATAGAAATCAATGATTTCAATGAGCGTAAACGGCTTCCAGAATCCCTGCGCCTGATAGAAACGAACGAGATTTTCCGCTGCCGTTTCCGTCTCACACTTCCCGAACGTGCCAGACAACCCGTCCGAAAGGTTGATCTCCTCTGGTCGTGGAATCCCCGGGTGTTGCTCGCTCCGGGACTCCTCGAAGAACGGTGTGCATCCCTTAATTCCACCCATATCTTCCTCCTGTGAAAGTTCATATTCTTTCTACAGCTGAATTATGTTCATGTCAAACCTAACCGCCGGAGGTTACTACCAGTCGTGTTGCTAAAATAACTCGACGGCCGTTGAGTTATTTTAGCAGGTACCGCGCACCACTACCTACCGTAGGACATCCGATGTCCTACGGATGGACGGGGACGTTAGCGCGGTTCCGAGAGCTTCCCATCGAAGTGCTCGCTGTCGGCCTCCGCGATCACGCGCGTGGCGTGCAGAACGCCATCCCGGTGGTTCGGCGGCGAATAGAGCGTGTAGAGCTTCAGTGGTTCCGTCGCCGATGTGTTCACCACGTTGTGACTCGCGCCGGCGGGCACCACGATGGCCCATCCGTCCGCCGCCGCATGCGCCGCACCGTCAAGAATGAATCTCCCCTCCCCCGCCTCCACCCGGATGAACTGGTCAAGCCCGTGCACCTCCTCTCCGATCTCGCCGCCGGGCGGTATGCTCATGAGAACGAGCTGGCAGTACGCGGAGGTGTAGAGCACCTTCCGGAAGCTCCCATTTTCTTTCGACACTTTTTCAATATTCCCGATGTAGCCATGCATGCATTCATTAAACAGACAAACGGACAAACAAGCAACAGGTGCCGCTCGTGCAATCCTCGGAAGTTCCACTTCCAAAGGAAGTGAAACTTCCAACAGGCCGAACTTGACGGTGCGTCCTCCGCTCGGCATGATTGGTGCAACCGAACGTATGCATCCGGAAGACCATAGGAAGCTAAGTGCGCTCCGCTACCGTTGTCATGTGCTCCGCGCGCAGCTCTGGGACCTCGACGACCGCCGCGAGCGGTTCGAAGCGCACCGATGGGTCCAGGGCCACATCGGCGAAAGCTTGAAGACCGCATCCCTCGAGGAGCTTGAGAAGCTCGCGGGCTACCTCGCCTACAAGCTGGAACACGGCCACTGCCCCATCCACGAGCACGACAACGCCGCCATCCGGTACAAGCGGGACGGTGGGAGCTCCCGTGCCCGGCTAAAGCTCAAGGAGGTGCTCATCGCCCGCGACGGCGACCGGTGTGTCGCCTGCAACGCGACGGGCGTTCCCCTCACCCTGGACCACATCCACCCCATCGCCTTCGGCGGCACAAACGAGCTTTCGAACGCCCAGCTCCTCTGCATTCCCTGCCACACGAAGAAGACCCGCGGAGACAGCCGCCGGGCGGACCGCCGGTACTTCGCGGAGAAATTCCCAGAGAAGCTCGCGAAGCGGCGAGCGGCGGCGCGCAACGCAACGACCACACCAGGGCGATCCTCTCCTGTTGGCCGCCGCGGCGGCTAAAACCTCGCATGAACCGCCTCACCATTGTCATTCCTGCGAAAAACGAGGTCGGAGCACTCCCCCTGCTCCTCGCATCCCTCGCCACGCAGGACTACCCCGACGTCCGGGCAGTACCGGTCATCGTCGCGGACGCGTGGTCGACGGACGGCACCGCCGCAGTCGCGGAGTCGTTCCGCGGGCGGCTCACGGTCCGCGTCGTCCCCGGCGGCATCCCGAGCGTGGGGCGGAACGCCGGTGCGCGGGAGGCACGGAGCGAGTATATCCTCTTCCTCGACGCCGACGTGGAGCTCCGCGACTCCACCTTCCTCCGACGGGCCGTCGCGCTCGCCGACCGGCGGGCCCTCGACTGCGTCACCGCGGACCTTAAAACCACCGACGGAAACGTCCTCGACAATCTGGTTTTTGCGGCGTCCAACTTCGCCGTCCGCGCCGCGCGAATCATCCGCATGCCGTTCGGCGTGGGAACCTTCCTGCTCTTCCGGAAGCGGACCTTCGACCGGCTCGGCGGATTCAATGAGCGCGTCCTCTTCGCGGAGGACTTCGAACTCACGAAGCGCGTACCGCCGAAACGGTTCGCGGTCGTGCCGGGCCGCGTCTACACGAGCGGGCGGCGGTTCCGGAAAATCGGCCGCTGGGGCATGGTCCGGCTCTTCGTTCAAACGGCGCTCCGAGCCCATGATTCCGCCTACTTCACGAGCGAGCGGCACCGGCGCTACTGGTCGTAGCGACGAATACCACGCCGCTCCCAGAAACGAAAACCCCGCCAAGGCGGGGCTGTGTTGCTATGCATACTCCTCAAAGAGCGGGAGGGTAACGGTGTCGCGCTGCTTCCTGCGGCGCGGGCGCTCGCCCTTCCGCGGCGGTGTGCCGAGAAGCCACTGGACCGTCGCCGGCGGCTCCAGGCGCTCGGCGAGAACCTTCGTCGTCCAGAGCCAGAGCATGTCCATGTGGTGGTCCACCGAAACAAGGAATGCCGCCCCGGACAGGATCCGCCCGGCCCGGCGGTTCCGGTGGTGGCGAGACTGCCAGGTTTGTGGTAGCGAGTAGTGCACCACGCTCCGAACGTCTGGAAGGTTCCACCCCCGCTCGGCAAAGGAAGTGCTCACGAGCACAACAAGCTCCCCCGCCGCGAGCTTCCGCAGGGTCTCGTCGAGCTCCCGCTCTGCACGTTTCGTCTTCCTTCCACCCCACACCGCCGCTGAGGGCAACCCCCGAAGGGTAAGCTGTTCGGCGAGGTAGACTGCGGTCGCCCGCTGGCCGACGAATACGAGCATCGGCCGGTGCATGCGCGCGTGCGACTCTGCTACCTTGAGAAGCCACTGGAACTTCGGGTGGCGGTGATTTCGTCGGGCGATGGAAAGTACTTTTCGGAACCGCCCATCGATGAGCACGCGGCGCGCGGTCACGGTGTCCTGTTTCTCGAGTGTGTCCTCGGCGTACCGAGTGAGACTCTCGTACCCCTCCGCAAGCACCGTCACATACGAGTGCCGAAGCTTCGAATACCGCGCGAGCAGAGACACCTTCTCGTCCCACCGAATCTGCTCCTTGTCGGATTTCAAATGCCGCTTCCAAAGGTCGCGCCACTCCTTGATGGTGAGTATTTGATTCGGGTCGAATCGAATATGGCACTCATTCAGCTGTTTTGCGGTTTCGACAATCATATCCTTCAAGAGCCGCTCACACTCAGAAAGCTCCTTCGTGAGCGGGAGCACCACCGAGCTCTCGGTAAGGTTGGGGACCTTGAAGTGCTCGCGGACTTCGTGCGGGATACAACAGTCGCGAAGGAGTTGTCGGTCACGCGGGTACCGGCGGCTATCGAGAGTCGCCGTGAGCCCGAGGACACGGACACCCGCCCTAGTACATAGCTGCGCGAGTTCCACGTACGGGTACTTGCCCCGGGCAACATCCAGCTCGTCCAGTATCACGAGTGTGGACGGGTCGAGCGTCAGCGCCCCTGATTGCACGTCATTCCGAACCACGTCGGGCGTCGCGAATATGATGCGTTCCTTCCATTTGCGCCAGGCTCGTTTCCCCGTCGGCACCAGCCCAGACACCGCCCGGGTCGGGACCGTGACGCCGATGCGCTCGACAACAAACCGCTGCTGCTTCGTGAGGTGCACGAGCGGGACGCAGAATATCGTCCTACCGGGCCGTGAGAGCGCGATGAGTATCGCGATGATGGTCTTTCCGGCGGACGCGTCCGCGACCAGCGCCACGCTCGCGTCAGCGAGAAGCGACCGAATGTTCTCCGCGACGCGCTCCCAGTCATACCGCCGATCCCGAACGATATTCTCGGGTATGCCCGGATACCGGAATTTTCCCCACCACTTCCGGTGGTTGGGCACAACGGGTCGCTTCAGTCTCCTTGACTGCACCGCATCGTTCTTATGCCAAAGATCCCAAAAGCGTTTATCTCCTTTTTTGCTCGGATTCATTCGCCAACACTCCTTTCTCTTTATAATTTTTAATTTCTCTGCGAGCACTCTACACCAAACCGGACGAAAACCGCAACCAGACCTCAAGAGGCGAAACCTCGGGGATTCCGGAGGTTTCGCCTCGGGAGTCAGCGGAGTGTCTCAATGACAGGGAGGAGGTTGCTTTCCCTGAGCGCTTTGACGATTGCGGACATCGAGACGGCGTGCGTCACGCTGCGGTCCGTGCGGTCCACGGACTGCACGAGGCCCGTCACATACCCATTCCAGAACACCGGTGAGCCCGAGCGACCACCGGTAATGTCCGGCGCATCGCTCCGGAGCTCGAGTGTGAGCGTGGTCGTGGCAAACTCCTGGTCACCAACGGAGGTGGTGCCCGCCACGTAGCTCGTCGTGAGGAGCCGGAACTGGTCGAATGAGAGATTTCGCGACTCGTTCAGGCTGCCGCTCGGTCCCCCGAGCTCCTGGTAGGCAAACCCGGGCACGAGGAGTAAATCGCCTGACGACGGGGCGCGGGAAGCGAGAATGGGCGCCGGCGTGAGTACGCGCGATAGGTTCGGCTTGTTCCCGTTCCACGCCTTCACTTCAAGTACCGCGACGTCGAGCGCGCAATATTCGTCAACTGAATAATTTTTGAGCCACGGCGCATAAACGACGTCCGTTGTGAAGTCCCAATTGTTCGGCGCGAACTCCAGGTCGAAAAAGGGGTAAGGGTTCACCGGGTAGGTGTGCTGGGGCGCGAGGGGAAGCTGTCTCGGCTCCCCGAGCCGGAGCGCTTCGCACCGGTCGAGTTTGCAGGAGGTCTGCTTCGCGTCGTAGCAGGCGGATGCCCAGACGTCGTCCACCACATGGCGACCGGTGAGAATGTACCCGTTCGAATTCACGATGACGCCCGTTCCCCGTGCGATTCCGCTGCACTCATCTGGCCCGGAGAAGTGGCACTTTAGCCCCACCACCGAGCTCAAGTCGACACGCCGCGGCTCCGGTTCGGGAGCTCTCGGAGACGGGAGCGGCTGCGGGTTTGGTGGGAGTGATACGGAATTCGGTGATTCTTTGGGAGCGGCAGAAGTGGGACGCTGAACCATATCGCTAAAAATTTCAGCGGCGGGCGCTGGTGCTACGCCCCGCCCACCGAAAAACAAGCTCGATGAAGTGCCGGTGCTCGTCCCTATCACGCCCGACATAGCACCAGAATCGGGTAATGGTGTTTCAACCGAAGCAACCGGCGGAGCCGAAACGGCGGCGGGCACACGCGTGTCAAAACGCGAGATGCCATACCCGACCGCCACGATGAGCACCGCCGCGGCAATAATGAATTTTTGTCTGGTGTAACTAAACCATCCCATGGAACCGTGATGCCTTGAGCCTACCATACCATGTGGTGGAATTTCGACCACCGGCCGCACCGAGTGTGTATCGATTCTGTTTTCAGCTATACCCCGTATAGAGTTTTACGAACATTCCATTTCGTATGCTTTCATTAGTACTACAGAGCACCCGGTATCAAGATAGGCGGCGTGCATGTAAAACTCTAACGGGGTATACTTTTTAAAATATGGACCCCGTTAGACATCATCGTATTGCAGAGCACAACGTGTAACATGTCTGTCGGGCTCCTAGGAATAATCTATATGGAAACACAAAAACAAGTGTCTAACGGGGTGGACCAACAAATGCAATCAACTAAAAGGGAGCGAAAAGAACTCAAGCGCCAAGAGAAGCTTGAGGCAAAAGAGGCGACCGCACAGAACCGCCGCGTTAAGAAGATTGCCTCATGGGGCTTGGGTGGTGGTTTGACTGTTGTAGTAATCGGGGGCCTTATCTGGTATGCCATGACCAGGCCTCCGATTCTGGAATCCGATGTTGTTTCTCGCAGTGCGTTTCACTGGCATCCGGAGCTTACTATCTACATAAAAGGCGAAAGGCAGGAAATCCCGGCAAATATCGGCATTGGCGCGGTTCATCAGCCGATCCACACTCACGCTGATGATGCGGGGCAAGGAATCATCCACCTAGAATTTCAGGGACTTGCTCGTACGCGGGATGTACTACTCGGTCAGTTTTTCAAAAACTGGGGTAAGGATATACGATCATTCGGCACAAACATGCAACCGAGCGACGAGCGAGGAAGTACTGAGGGCAGTAGACCGAACGTGACAATGACCGTAAATGGGGAGGAGAATGCCGAATACGAGAACTACGTCATGCGCGACAAGGACAAAATCGAGCTCCGATATGAGTGAACATCATTAAAAACATAAAAAATATGGAATTCGACTACACCATAACCACAGCAAAAACTTTTGCCGAGACGGTTCAAGACGTACAAGACGAAATCGCCAAAATCGGCATGCGGGTTTTGTATGTTCACGACGTACAGAAAACTTTAGCCGAGAAAGGTTTTGAACGGGAACCGTTTAAGATTGTTGAGTTTTGCAATGCAAAGTTTGCCAGTGAGTTTTTGAACATTGATATTAAAATTGGACTTTGTCTGCCGTGCAAGATAAATGTGTATACACACGACGGGCATACGTTTATCTCCGGTATGCGACCGATTGTCCTAACGCAATTTTTCCCGCAGGCCGATTTGGGCGAGCGACCAAAAGAAATTGACCACATCATTCAAACCATTATCAATAACGCAAAGTAGCCCATGAAATCACGGATGATGCTCCCTTTCACGGTTCGCTCGTTGTCTACAGCGACGGCAGTTGACCAGAAATACCCTCTGGGGGTATACCCTGTTAGAGATTTACCCGCACACGTTCATATATTTCAAGCTTGTATGTAAATCTCTAACAGGGTATACTATCCGCATGGAAACGGCGGCAAAGCAACGAGCGCTCCGGCGGCTTCAAATCATCAAGGGCCAATTGGGCGGCCTTGAAAAGATGATTAGGAACGATGCGTACTGCATTGACATCATCACACAGTCCTCTGCCATCAAGCGGGCGCTCTCCGGCATCGACGACCTCCTTTTGGAAAACCATCTGTCGACGCATGTGGCGACGCAGATGAAAAGCGGACAGGGGAAAAAAGCGACGGCGGAAATTCTGAAGGTGTACCGTTTGTCACAGCGACGATAACATGAAATCCTTTTTTGCGATTGTGGGGCTCATCGGGTTTGCCGGAGCCATGCTCTTCGGAACATTTCTCATGGTTCATGCCGGCAATGCGGGAAGCCATACGAATTGTCCGCCGGCGCTCATGGGAACGAGCGAGTGCAACATGAACATCAGCCCGCTCGAGTACGTACAGATGCACCTGGGGGCGCTCACGGGGCTCACGAATGCCATTCCCGCGTTCGGCGCACTGGCCGCGCTCGCCGCCCTCATCATCCTGCGTTCTGCCACGGGTGTGTTCCGGTCCTCTGGGCCATTCCTCGCTCCGCAGGAGCGTCATGCCCCGCCGCGCGACAGCATCCGGCATGCGGGCCAGGAAAAATCCCTCAAGTGGACGGCACGCCATGAAAAACGGGATCCTTCGTTCGTGTTTGCTGTAAGCACCTAAGCCGATTTTGAGTTCGCGCTTTTCTGCTTGCAGCTTCGGACCGCATGTCACGCGGTTTTTTCGTCGCAGCGGTATGCTCGTCAAAGACTAAAACATAACAACATGGAAAACAAAGATGTGGAACAAATTATGGAGGCGGATCAGGATACGGAATATGCGGATACGGAACCGGAGAAACCGAAACGGGACTATGTGCTCCCCGCAAGCATTCTCATTTCCACGCTCGTTCTTTCGGGAGTGTGGCTGTATACTGCCAGCTTGAACGCCGAGCGCAACACGGCAGATATCAACGCACTGCAGGGTGGCGCGCAAACGGCCGATGTTCTGGGCGAGACCATAGCGCCTTCGGCCGGAGTTACGCTTCCAGTGCGCTGGGGAGATCTCGGACGGAAGATGACCGCGGCAGGAGTTATCGACGAGCCGCAGTTCACGGCGCTGTACACCCAACGGGGCGGGCTCGATGCGACCACTCTGTCGCTGCTCAATTCACCCGACAACGGAAATCTCGTCATCACCCGTGAGAATGCCGGCGCAATCCTCAATCTTCTCTGGGCGTTCGGCCTCGGCAACAAGAATCCGATCCTCGAGCGTGGCCCGATGCAAGATCCGCAATACGGCGGTGCAGAACGGTTCGCCTCGACCGGCGGCTGGACGATCGCACGGGGCAACCCCATGGACCATTACAGCGCACACCAGTTCGTACCGCTCACTGCCGATCAACAATCACTCGTCGAAAAGCTCGCGAAAAATATCTACCGTCCCTGCTGTGGAAACTCGACGTACTTTCCGGATTGCAACCACGGGATGGCGATGCTGGGGCTCCTCGAGCTCATGGCATCGCAGGGTGCGACGGAGGGCGAGATGTACCAGGCGGCGCTCGCGGTGAATTCGTACTGGTTCCCGGACACCTACCGCACCATCGCGCGGTACTTTGAGCAGAAAGGCACGCGCTGGGCCGCGGTCGATCCGCGCGAGGTTGTGGGCGCCGCATACTCGAGCGCACAGGGGTACGCGCGGATACAGACGCTCACCGCTCCCGAGCCGGCGACGCAGCCGCAGGGCGGATGCGCGGTAGATGCGGGGCAACCCCCTGCACCGCAGCAGCAAGGCGGTTGCGGCATCTAACTACCATGGAATTGCTCATCGGCACATCGCTCATCGCCGCCTTCATCGCGGGGGTCGCCGCGCTCTTCGCGCCCTGCTGTGTCACCGTGCTCCTGCCCTCCTATTTCGGCTCGATCTTCCGGACCAGGCGGAAGGTGTTCCTCATGACCTTCATCTTCTTCCTCGGGATTCTGACGGTCTTCCTGCCGCTGGGCTTGGGGATTTCCGCGCTCGGCCAGGTTTTCAGCCGGTATCACCGCGAGACCTTCGCGGCCATCGGGTTACTCCTTACCACACTCGGCATTTCGCTGTTGCTCGGGAAACGGCTTGCGCTCCCAAAAAAGCTTCGTCTGAAGCCCACGCTCACCGGAGCAGAGAGTATCGGATCCGTATTCATGCTCGGAATATTTTCCGGGATCGCCACGACCTGCTGCGCGCCGGTCCTTGCGGGAGCGCTCGCGCTCTCGATACTTCCGGGCTCATACGTCTGGGGGGTCGTGTATACCCTGGCATACGTACTCGGCATGGTACTGCCGCTCTTCGTCCTCGCCTCGATCCTCGACCGCTCGCGGATGACCGATCGATTATTCAGCGCGAGAAGGCCGATCACGCTGCGCCTCTTTGGGAAGGATATAACGGTGCGGATATCCGATCTCCTCGCGGGGACAACCTTCACGATTATGGGCGCGCTGACGTTGTTCTGGGCATTCACGGGGAACCTCGCTATGCGCTCCGAGCTCCAAATAAACGTGAATATCTACCTCACAAAGTTTCAGCTCTGGCTCAATCAGTTTATCGGCGGCGTGCCGCAGTACGTCTGGGCGATTCTCATTGCGGGAATTTTCGCCTGGCTCGCGGCAGTCGCCATACGGCAGTTCTCCGCCGAAGGCGGATCCGCCTCGGGCGGAAAAAAAGAAAAAACAACAAAACCATGAATCCCGTTAGAAATCAAGTAAACGGAGAAAAAATAATAACTTGATGCTGACGGGTACGAAGTGAAAATAGTCGAACCTCATTAATTAAATTTCTAACGGGATGAAAAAAAATACAGTAACTATCATCGTAGTCGTTGTGATTGCGGCGTTCGTCGGCGGCGGCCTCTACCTCATGAACCGCGGGGGGGGCGGCCAAAAAGCTGGTAACACCGTGCCCACTGATCCCATGCACGCGGGAGTTCCCGCTTCCTCGGGATCGCTGGATGATCTGGTGGGCAAACCGGCTCCGGCGTTTTCGCTCCGCGACCGGAACGGCGCCGAGTACTCTCTAGACACCCTCAAGGGGAAAAAAATCGTGCTCTTCTTCAATGAGGGGCTGATGTGCTATCCGGCCTGCTGGAACCAGATCGTCGCGCTCGCGACCGACCCGCGGTTTGTGAATCCGGACACCGCGGCGCTCTCCGTCGTCATCGATTCGCCGTCTGATTGGCAAAGCGCAATCCGGAAGATGCCCGACCTTGGGAAGGCAACGGTCCTCTTCGACACCGACAAATCCGTTTCGCAGGCATTCGGCATGCTCACGGTGCCCTCCTCGATGCATTATGGCTCATACCCGGGGCATAGCTTTGTCATCGTCGACACACAGGGAATTGTCCGCTCCGTCTTCGATGATCCGACCATGGGAATCCTCAACGACCGCGTCTTCGCGGAATTCGAGAAAATGAACTGACATGCCCCGGCTCATCAGCACATCACTTATTACGGGAATCGCGGCCGCGCTCGCGCTCCTCGGCGTCTATTTCGCGGCGCTCACGCTCGTGTCGGGATGGAATTTCGCCGCAGGCCAGTTCGCACAGTTCTGGTACTTTATCGTGACGCTCGCGCTCGGGTTCGGGGTTCAGATCGGGCTCTACGCATACCTGAAGGGTTCTCTGCATCACGGGGATACGTCAGGGAAGATGGTGGCGGTTACAGGCACAACCTCAACCGCCGCCATGGTTTCCTGTTGCGCTCATTACCTCGTAAATATCCTTCCGATCCTCGGCGCCACCGGCATCGCGACCATTGCCGCCCAGTACCAGGTGAAACTGTTCTGGGTCGGCATCGCGTTCAACCTTCTCGGGATCGCATTCATTGGTCGCCGAATCATGAACGTCAAAACCATAGCATCATGAATCCCGTTAGAAGTAATAAATCAACCATCATACTCGGAGCGCTCATCGCCCTCTCGGCCGCCTTCTTCATGTGGGCACTCCTCGGCTCCAAAAAGCAGGCGCCTCCCGCCGCGCCTGTGGTGAGCCCTTCGACTGCGCCAAGGACAAGCGGAGTCGAACCACAAAATACGGCGGGAGAAAATCTTTCTGCGGTAGCACTACCCCTTGAAAGAAAAATCAACAATGACGGCGGTGTGGAAGTCTCGGTGCAACCGCTCGATATTCAATCAAATGAGTGGACGTTCGCGGTTAGTATGAACACGCACGCCGGGGACCTCGATGCCGACCTTACGAAATCCGCCGCGCTCACTGACAAACGCGGAAACATCGTTTCGCCGATTCGGTGGGATGGCGCCCCTCCGGGGGGCCACCATCGGGAAGGAACGTTGGTATTCCAGGCAATGGTGCCGCGCCCGGACTCGATCACATTCACCGTGAAGGATGTCGGCGGCGTAGCGGAAAGAAAATTCGAATGGCAACTCAAAGGTCGAGAAAATAATTAATCAAATTACATCAAACATGCTTTCACTCAAACGATACGGCTGGCTGTGTGTGCTGGGTGCGGAGATCGTCTATGTGCTCTGCGTGCTGGGCGGCTTCCTGCCGATTCGGAGCGCTCGCGGTCTCGAGCTACATCACGCGCTCTTCGAGACACTGCCGGGATTCACCTGGCTTACGTTTGGTAGCTTTATTTTAGGGGCAGTGTACATGTTCGTGTTCGCATGGATCTTCGCCTGGTACATGGTCTGGATGCACAACACAAGTTTGATCCAGGACAGGAAATAATCGGGGCAGTGCTACGGTCTCGAGCCGCCGCCGCATACGGTAACGAAATAAACCAATGCGTAAAAAATTAAAATCATTTCTCAAGACAGTCGGCTTCCACATCGAAGAGGAGCCGAATACGCTCTTCGACGTGGTCTGCGGTATGGAGTTTCCGGCCACGAACGCGAAGCACCTAAGTGTTCACAAAGGTGATGCGTACTACTTCTGCTCCGAATCGTGCAAGAAACACTTCGACAGCGATCCAGAAAAATATATCGGTTAATCAATGAAACGTAAAATATATGCACAATCACAATAGTAATAAAGATGGCGGGCACAAAGGAATGATGTGGATGATGATTCCATGTTTCCTTCTGTTGGGAGTTCTATTTCTTGGTGGGGGCACGTTGTCTTCAGGTGGATACCTCTGGCCAATTCTTATCGGCGTCTTTGTAGTCGCACATGTCTGGATGATGTTCCGCGGGCACGGGTCTCACGGCGATCATCATACAGACCATACCGAGGATCATACCGAACAAAATGCAGCTGGAGCCGGGAAGGTGGAGACGGCTGCGCATGAAAAGAAAGACCATTCCTGCTGCCATTAACCGCCATGGAAAACGCGTACGGTCTCTGGCCGCTCGTCATCATCAATTCTCTGATATTTATCGGGTTCGCATTCAGCTTCACGAAGCCAAAAAACTGGCGCGACTGGCGCTCGTTCGGCGCGTTCTCGGCCTTCTTGGTCGCCCTGTTCGCCGAAATGTATGGATTCCCGCTCACGATCTATCTCGCCTCTGGGTGGCTCACAAAATGGGTGCCCGGCATTGATCCTTTGACACACAACTCCGGGCACCTTCTCGAGGATATCTTTGGGTGGGGCGGCGATCCGCATTTCGGGCCCTTCCATATCTTGAGCTACGTCCTGATCGGCTACGGTTTCATTCTACTTGCCAACGCATGGAAGGCGCTCTATAAAGCGCAGCGTGATCATGCGCTTGCGACCGCCGGGCCCTACACGAGAATTCGCCATCCGCAGTATGCGGCGTTCATCCTCATCATGCTCGGGTTTTTGTTCCAGTGGCCGACGCTTGTCACGCTTATCATGTTCCCGGTGCTCGTCCTGATGTACACACGTCTGGCGCGAAGGGAAGAGGGGGAATCACGCGCGGCATTTGGGAATGAGTGGGATGCATACGCGGCACGTACTCCGGCGTTCGTCCCGCGACTAGGGCGCAAAGGTCAATGAAAAATCGCCTCACGGAAAGTTACCCACTTGACGGTGAATACCCCATAGGGGTATCATACATAAAATAATCATGAATCCCGTTAGAAGCCGCAATCGCGCCATAGGTAACATAGTTTACTATTATGCATATCCACTTTTATAAATTAACAAATTATTCCAGATCGCCGATCGCGATCCCTCGGGACTGAGTCCTCGGGACGAACGTCTGCTTCTAACGGGATGAACCACGACCATACCAATCACGGCGCAGCGCCTGTCGAAAAGCCGAACTGCACATGCGGGAAGGAGTGTTTTAGTTGTTCCGCAGAAAAATTGTCCGTCAATTGCGGCTGCGGAATGGAGGCAAAGCAGTTTGAATCTAACCTGGAACATTCTTGCTGCCATGGCGACCACGATAAAAAAACTGATGTTGTAGCGCCATCGGACGGTGAGGTTTATTATACCTGCCCCATGCACCCGGAGGTGCGGTCAAAGGTACCCGGTAAATGCCCCGGCTGTGGCATGGACCTGATCCCCGCCTTCGCATCTCCGTTATCGCTACGAGCTACGGCGGGCAAGCTGAAAAAGGATGCCGGCCACGACATCCAAAAAATGAGCCACATGGATCACGAGGCCGCGATGACGAGTCCGCAGATGGCGAAACAAATGGAACGGGATATGCGCCGGCGATTTTTGATTTCCTTTCTCCTTTCCATCCCGATTTTTCTCTATTCTCCGGTCGGCACGAACATTTTGGGTCTTGCGCTCCCGTCGCCAATTCCGATCAATTGGCTTCTCTTAGTTCTCACCACGCCAATCGTGTTTTGGACCGGCTCGATCTTCATCACGGGAACCTATTATTCCCTAAAGGCGAGGAAGCTCAATATGGCCGTCCTGGTTGCTACCGGTGTATTGGCGGCATACCTTTTCAGCGTACTCTTGACGTTCATACGGCCTGATGCAGAGACATTCTATGAAGCGTCCGCGCTCCTGGTTACCTTTGTGCTCTTCGGCCACTGGATGGAAATGAAGTCACGGCGGGGCACCTCGGAGTCGCTCCGCGCGCTGTTTGATCTCGTGCCCCCGCAGGCAAACGTTATCCGCGATGGGAAAGAAGTTACGCTCCCGAGCGCAGAAATTGTCCATGGCGACATTGTGGTGCTCCGCCCCGGCGATAAAGTACCGGTTGACGGCGAAGTAACCGACGGCGAGAGCGCGATCGACGAATCGCTCGTGACGGGAGAGTCGTTGCCGGTTTCTAAAAAATCCGGCGACAAGGTGACGGGCGGATCGGTGAACCAAACCGGCATGCTTACATTCAAGGCGACGCAGGTCGGCTCGGAGACGGTGCTCGCGCAGATCATCAAGCTGGTCGAGACGGCACAGAACTCCAAAGCCCCGGGCCAGCGGCTCGCGGATAAAGCTGCCGGGTATCTTGTGGTGCTTGCGATCGGATCGGGACTTGCCGCATTCTTCGGCTGGTATTTTGGCGCGGGAGCGACACTCATCACTGCGCTCACCTTTGCCGTATCAACCGTCGTGATTGCGTGTCCTGACGCATTGGGTCTTGCAACCCCTACGGCCGTCGCGGTTGGCACGGGCATTGGCGCGAAGCACAATATTCTCATCAAGGACGCCGCCACCCTGGAGAATGCCTCGAAAATCAGCGCAATCGTGCTTGATAAGACCGGCACGCTTACGGAAGGGAAACCGAAAGTGACTGATATTGTTGCGCTGGGTAGCATTCAAGAGGCCGAGATATTAAGGTACGAAGCGAGCATAGAGAGCGGTTCCAACCATCCAATCGCAAAAGCGATCGTCGATGAGGCGATGCGGCGCACTATCACGCTCACGAAGCCGTCCCAGTTCGAGTCCATCGCGGGGTATGGATTGAAGGCAACAATCGACGGCACGCGGATACTTGCGGGCAACGAGAAACTTATGAATGCGAACGGAATACATCTGGGGATCGCCCGCGGAGTGATCGACAAACTTGCGGGGGAGGGTAAGACCTTGAGCCTCCTTGCGATTGACGGCAGCATTGCGGGGGTCATCGCGGTAGCGGACACGGTTCGCCCGAGCGCAAAGAAAACCATCCAAGAACTCAAGAAGCTCGGCATTGAGGTCGCGATGATCACCGGCGATCATGTAAAGGTTGCTGAAGCGGTGGGCCGCGAACTCGGCATTGACCGCGTGTTTGCAGAGGTTGTGCCGCAGGATAAGGCGAGCTATGTGAAAAAGCTTCAGGACGAAAAGAAATTCGTGGCCATGGTCGGCGATGGCATCAATGACGCGCCGGCGTTGGCGCAGGCCGACATCGGCATCGCGATCGGCGCGGGCACCGATGTCGCCATCGAAACGGGCAATATCGTGCTTATGAAATCAGACCCATACGACATTGTGGCCGCCATTCGCTTGAGCAGGGCGACCGTGCGGAAGATGAAGCAAAATCTCTTCTGGGCGGCGATTTACAACGTCCTCGCCATCCCGGTCGCCGCCGGGGTCTTCTATACCTCCCTCGGCTTATCGCTCCGTCCGGAAATTGCCGCCTTACTTATGTCCGCATCGTCAATCATCGTAGCCACGAATGCGGTACTTCTGAAACGGGTCGAGCCTCGCCTCACGCAATGAGGTAATCTGTTTCTTCGCGGAGCCTGAGCTATCGCGTGAATGCCGTGCACATGCACGAGGTGTAGAGCTTATCGATGGTGATTGCCCCCGAACCGGTATTTGTGAGCTTGAACTCGCGCGTCACCGGGCCGCGCGCCATGGAGATGGTGCCGAAATCATAGGAGCGAGCCCCTTGAACGGCGAGCGCACCGGACGATGCGGATGACAGTGTGGCAGACGGCGTCAGGTCCGGCCGCGCGATCCAAACGATGCCGCCGAACACGACGAGTGCGACGATAATGCTGTCCTACGCGATTGTGGGGCTGTTTTCGTGGAGCACGAGCCAGCGGGTAAGCTTCTCGGAGCGCAAGGAATATGCCGATTCGGAATGGTACCGCGGTACGACGTACCGGGGAGGCGGGGACGCGAGGACAGAGAAACCGACGCTGATGGGTGACGTACGCGCAGCGCCAGCCTGCGGCGAGCCGGCTGCGGACGCGAGGTTCCGCAATGCGCCGAAATGAAACGCGGCAAACTCGAGCGGTTTCGCCTCCGTGGGGCAATCGGCGCCATACGCGGCCGCCGCGATACAACCCCCATCGTGCGCTTGGCCCGAAACGTGCATGTATGAGAACCCGAACACCGCGACACCAAGGAAGCCTGTGGCCGCAAGTATGGCAAGTGTCGTCTTCATATTCATTCGAACCGAATTGAGAAGTTGTACATGCCCATTGCACACAGCCCCTCGAGCGTCGTTCCCGCGGCCTGCGGCGGCACCTCGATCACCGCCTCCCCCGACGGCGGCAGATTCGACCGGTAGCCAAGCGATGGAATGACGAGCGCCGACGAGCAGTCGAAGGTGCCGCGCGTCTTCATGAGAAGTGTCGTCGGCAGACCTGCCTGCGCGACGGTCTCCCGCGGCGCGTACCCGCCCTTCGCATCAATGGTGATGACCTGCCGCCCATCTACGACGGTGACGTTCCCACCCGCAGGCGCGGGTCCACCATTTGGCGAATTCCGGTTCGTGAGAAAAAGTGTTCCGCCGATAAGCGCGACTGCAATGATGGTTGCGATGATGGTTTGTTTCATGGAAGTGGCGTTCTGGCGCTAGAAGCTCACGAGCGGCGGGATGACCCCGGCAGCCGCAAGGCTCGTCAGTATATTGAAGAGCGCGAAGAGGATGACGATGAGGCCTGCGCTCTTCCAGAAAACCCCCCCGTGCGGGCTTTTTGCGATGGAAACGGAGCTCATGCTCACGAGCGCGAGGATGGGGAGGGTGCCAAGCGCGAAGGCAAGCATGGTGAGGCCGCCCGCGAGGAAACTGCCGGTCGAGAGTGTGTAGAGCTGCATGGACTGCGTGAACCCGCACGGGAGGAAAAACGTGGCGATGCCGACGAGCGCCGGCGTGAACGTGTGGTTAACCCCTTGAAGCCGATGCACGCGCCTGCCGAGCGCGCCGGGGAGCGTGACCTGGAACCGTTTCACCCACGGAAAAACATCAAGGAGATTCACGCCGAGGAGGAGCATCACGATGCCGATTACCAGACTCACGGCGAACGTGCCCCCCGCCCCAAGCTGGAACGCAGAACCAACGGCACCAATCACGCCCCCGAGGACAAAGAAGGTGGCGATGCGACCGGCATGGAAGAGAACCTGCGGCCGGACAGCGTCGCCACCCTTCGCGAAGGTCGCCGACATCGAGAGCAGGAGGCCACCCACCACCGCCATGCAGGTCGAGAGTGAGGCGACGATGCCAACCACGAAGGCGGTGCCGTAGGTGACCGTGCCTGCGGTGACGAGGTTCACAATGCCGAGCTTCTGGAGGAGGATAAAGAGCGCAACGAACCCGAGCGCGACGGGAACGGCGATAGTGAACTCCCGCCAGCTCACCGTACGCATCGGTCGCTCGAGAGCGAGCGAGTGCTGGGAAAGCCGCTTCGTGAGTTCCACGGCAACGGCGGAGGGCGGCAGGTCGCCGAAGTCCCCGACGATTTCAACCGATTGGGCGGCGAGATTCGACTTCGCCGAAACAACCTTCGGGTCTTCCAAAAGCTCGTGCTCGGTCAAGGCCACGCACGCGGTGCAGTGCATGCCGTTCACGTGAAATGTGTATGCTTTCATAGATGTGATACTAATATGCAAATTCATTCAAATGATACGAATCGTGCGAATGGGAGTCCATTGGTATTATTCGCATCATTCGTACCATTAGCATATTGGCATCGTTATAATCGCTTCGCCCTCAACCGCAACGAGTTTCCGACCACCGAGACGCTCGAGAATGCCATCGCCATACCGGCGAAGACGGGTGAGAGGAGCCAGCCGAAAAGCGGAAAGAAAGCTCCGCCGGCGAGCGGAATACCGACAATATTATAGATGAACGCCCAGAATAAGTTCTGTTTGATGCCGCGCATCGTGAGCTTGGAGAGCCGGATTGCCTTTACGAGCTTCGAGATGTCGCCATGGAGGAGGGTGATGCCCGCCGACTCGATTGCCACGTCCGTCCCGGTCGCCATCGCGATGCCGACATCCGCCTGGGCGAGCGCGGGCGCGTCGTTCACGCCGTCCCCCGCCATCGCGACGACCATCCCCTGCGCCTGGAGCTCCCTGATCTTCGCGAGCTTATCCGCCGGCATGACCTCGGGCACGACCTCGTCGATGCCGACCTGGTCCGCGATATACCGAGCGGCGTTCGCGTCGTCCCCCGTAAGCATGATAACCCTGACGCCGAGCGCGTGGAGCGCCGCGACCGCCTCCGTCGCCTCCGGCTTCAAATCATCGGCGACCATGACGACGCCGAGCACCTGCTGCGTGGTAGCGAGCACGACGGGCGTCCTTCCCGACCTCGTCTCTCGTTCGATGGCGGCGGCATCCACCGAAAGCCCGAGGTCGCCCATGAGTCGCGCATTCCCCGCAAAGTACGCCATGCCCGCAATGGTCCCGGTGAGCCCTTTGCCCCTTACAATCTCGAACCCCTCGACCGGCCGTATCGGTATGCCGCGCGACGCCGCGCCGGCTACAATCGCGTGCGCAATCGGATGCTCCGAACGGGATTCAAGCGAAGCGAGAATTGAAATAAGTTCCTGCTCCAAAATACCGGCAGCCGGTACCACCGACACAAGCTCCGGTCGCCCCTTCGTAATGGTACCCGTCTTGTCGACTACGACCACGTCCACGTGGTGCAGCTTCTCGAGCGTCGCGGCATCCTTCACGAGTATCCCCTCGCGTGCTCCCTTCCCGACGCCAACGATGATGGCGGTGGGCGTCGCGAGCCCCAGAGCGCACGGACAGGCGATGACGAGTATGCCGACGAAGGAAACCAAACCGTACGAGAGGGCCTGCGAAAAACCAAGCGATGACGTCCCAAAAAGGAGCCACGCCCCGAACGCCGCGACCGCGAGTATGAGCACGATGGGCACGAAGACCGCGGAGATCTTGTCGACAAGTGCCTGGATGGGTGCCTTCGAGCCCTGCGCCTCCTCGACCATCGCGATGATGTGCGCGAGGAGGGTCTCCGAACCAACCTTCGTCGCGCGGAAGGTGAAGGAGCTGGTTGTGTTCATCGTGCCAGCGACCACCGTGTCGCCGAGCAGCTTCTCCACCGGCATTGGCTCACCCGTCACCATGGACTCGTCGATGTAGGGCACTCCCTCGATGATCTCGCCGTCCACCGGAATCTTGCCGCCCGGCTTCACGACGATGGTATCGCCATGCACCACCTCCTGAAGCGGTACCTCCACCTCTCGCCCGTCACGAATCACCAAGGCTGTTTTCGCCTGCAGATTCAGGAGCTTCTCGATGGCGTCGCCCGTCTGGAGCTTTGACCGCGCCTCAAGGTACTTCCCCAGCGTGATGAAGGCGATGACGACGATGACGACATCATAGTAGCTCTGCGTGACATCGAGGTACGGGCGAAGCGTTTTTTCGAACGCGGAAATCGCGAAGCTGTAGAGGAATGCTGCAATGGTCCCGATTCCGATCAAGCTGTCCATATTCGCCTTCCCGTACCGGAAAAAGCGGTAGGCGCCGAGAAGGTAGGGCGTTCCCACGACGACGAGCGCGTACGCGGCGAAGAGCGGCAGGAGGTGGTGAAAAAACTCCATCCAAACATCGGACGGCGCGGAGACGCCCGCGAATCGCGTGAGCGCCTCCCACGCCATGAGGAAAATTGATACGGCCGCGAGCGGCATAATCGATACGACCTTCCGCTTCATCGCGGCGATATCCGCGATTTTTTCCTTCTTCGTCTGGCTTATCCCCAGGTGAGCCGCATGGTCCTCGTTGGACATCCCCATTGCGGCAGCACTCGGTGAGTCGCCGTGCTTCATTGATTGTTCTGGTGCGACAAGTGAGTACCCGAGGGGTTCGATTGACGCGGAAAGGCGCTCCGGGGTGACCACCGTCTCATCGAACGAGACCTTCGCCGCCTCGGTCCCATAGTTCACGGACACGGACGCCACGCCGTTCTGCTTCCGGATGGTGTGCTCGATGATGCCGGCGCATGAGGCGCAGTGCATGCCTTTGATGGGAAATGTTTTTGATGTCATGGAAGCATTAATCTCCACTCGTCTCTTGCTACCTGTTGTAGGTTGTAGGTTGTTGGTTGTTGGTTACCTCCGCTTCAGCTGGTACACCTTCAGAATTTCCCTGGTCGCCGCGCTCGTCTTCCCCGCCTGCATCTGGTGGATGAGGCAAGTTCCGAGATGGTGCTCCATGAGCAGGTCCTCGACGCCCGAAAGCGCTCGCTTCACCGCGGAGGTCTGCGTGATAACGTCGATGCAGTAGGCGTCGCGCTCGACCATCTCCGCAAGCCCGCGCACCTGCCCCTCGATGATCTTGAGTCTCCGGATGACCCGCTCCGGTGCGTGTGGTTTCCCGTGTCCCATATGCCCACAGTATATACCCAGGGGGGGTATCATGCAAGTTGGTGCAGTGAAACTCAAAAAGCCGTACCGGTGCAGCAAAACAACATTCGCACATTCTGCAGAATGTGCGAATGTTGTCTCTCGTATTCCAAGGCTACCGCGTGAATGCCGTGCCCCCTGCGTACCTGACCGCATCCCCCAGTTGCTCCTCGATCCGGAGGAGCTCGTTGTATTTTGCCGTCCGCTCGCCGCGAGAGACCGACCCGGTCTTCATCTGCCCCGTGCCGAGGCCGACCGCGAGGTGGGCTATCGTGGTGTCCTCCGTCTCTCCCGACCGGTGCGAGATGATGGCGTGCCAGCCGGCGCGGTGGGCGCGATCCACCACCGCAATCGTCTCCGTGAGCGTACCGATTTGGTTCGGCTTCACGAGCACCGCGTTCCCCGCGCGCTCCCGGATCGCACGCTCGAGCCGGGCAATATTCGTCGTGATGAGGTCATCACCAACGAGCTGGGTCGTCGCCCCAAGCGATGCGGTGAGCGCCTGCCACCCCGCCCAGTCGTCCTCCGCGAGGCCGTCCTCAATGGATACGATGGGGTACATCAATTGGAGGTCCTGGTACCACACCACCATTTCGCGGGCAGAGAGTGTCTTCCTCTCACGGGAGAGGTGATACCGTCCGTCCCGGTAGAGTTCTGTTGCGGCGATGTCGAGCGCAAAGACGAAATCAGTGCCGAGTGTGTACCCAGCCTTTTCAACCGCCTCGGCGATGAGCGTGAGCGCCTCGGCATTCCCCTCACGGACTGCAGGGGCGTACCCGCCCTCGTCGCCCACCGTGGTCGCATACCCCCTCGCCGCAACAATTGCGCCGAGTTCGTGAAACACCTCGGTAAGCGCGCGGACCGCGTCACGAAATGTCGGCAAACCCACCGGCGCGATCATGAACTCCTGGATGTCGGTTGACCCCGCCGCATGCTTCCCGCCATTTATGACGTTGCAGAGCGGGAGTGGCAGGAGAATATCCGGCTTCGTTTCCGAAAGGGACCGGATGTGTTCGTAGAGAGGTATTCGCTTGCCCAATGCCGCCGCGTGCGCAACCGCGAGCGATACGGCAAGAATCGAGTTCGCCCCGAGCCGCGACTTGTTCGGCGTGCCATCGAGCGCGATGAGTGCTTCATCGATTCCCGATTGGTCGTCGGCGGCCTTCCCAACAGTAGCGCCCGCAATCTCGCCCTCGATGTTCGCCACCGCCCGCCGCTCCCCCTTCCCCTCATAGATTTTTATATCGCCGTCACGGAGCTCGACGGCCTCGTGCGAGCCGGTCGAGGCCCCGGAAGGCACCGAGGCACGTCCCACATTCCCGTCGTCCAGGACTACCTCCACCTCCACCGTCGGGTTCCCCCGGGAATCCAGTATCTCCCTGCCGTGAATCGAGGTTATCTTCATATGCAGTAAGTGTAGCGCATATGCTATTCGCCCACTATCGAATTACCCAGGAATCAGGGACGGAGAACATCCTTACATACTGGAGTATGTAAGGATGTTGTAGTCGGGAACGGACACAGGGTAAGCGGGAAGGTGCCATCCACCTACGACCCCTCCGCGGACGATACTTCGACGAACTTCTAATCGGCAAAAAGCCGCCCTGTGGGGCGGCCCTGTGGTTGGTCACACGCTGACTTTTCTTCTACTGAAGGTTCTGAATTTCTCGATCCGTCTCTGCCTTCGTCCGCTTAAGTTCTCGGATTTTCGCGAGACGGGCACACTCCTTTACTATGACTCGAAGCTGTAGCAGTGTCCTCGCTGGCCGGGAACCGAGCGCGCACGCTTCCTCGACCGTCTTCGGTCGCCGATGATTTTCTCCGTCCCAGAGCACCCGCCTGAGGACGATTCGCTCGAGTTCGGCAATCTCGGCCGACTCCACCGGTAAATCCTCTTGGAGCAGATCTCCCTCCCGCCCGAGCCCGACGACAAGGCAAGTTAGTTCCGGTCTCCTGTCCGAGATCATCTGTTCAAACGAGAACTTCCACAATGCGTACGCGAACTCCGTGGCAACCTGAAGATGGCGGCTCGATTCATGCTTGTGGCCTATGTCGCTCAGATTGGGAATGCTCGTATTCCACTCGTCCGGACGGAGGAACCAGAGAAGTTTCTCAAACGCCTCCGGCATGGTTACGAGACGCGCCCATGACGGAGGTTCATTCGGCCCATTCGTGTTCCTGAAGAAACGCGTGCAGAGAACATCAAACGCCTTCCTGCTGATGAAACGCTTCCGCTGACGCAGGGACATCTTACAGGGCAAGGGATCAGTTCCGAATTCGAAACACTCGTCCCGCTCTCCGAAGTTCTCCACGCTGTTGTATTTGTCCGCCAAGTCGAGGTAGAAACGGACCCGTTCGGACGCCTCGTCGTCAGTTTCCGAAGAAACGTCAAACCCGAATTGTAGCAGTCCTAAGAGCCGCTTTGGATCCTTCGTCTCATCCCAAGCCGTTCGCCATTGTTTCCACGTCCCGAAGGATTCGATATCCTTATCGGCCAATGGATGCGCGATGGGAACCGCCGCGGTGGGAATCTCCGCAACTTCCGTTGTCGTACTCATACTATTCGCCTTTCCTTTAAGATTATGCCCAGCTATTTAGGGCGTTTGTAATGAACTGCAAGTGTAGCAATACACCCGATCGGGACGGGCGTCAATGGTTCGGGAGCGCCCTACCGAGACTGCTCCGCGCGGGCGAAGGCGAGCTCCACGATGGTGCAGACGAGCTCCCGGTAATTCGAGCCCGAGAGTTCGGCGGCTAACGCCGTTTCGTTCTCCCGCGCGAGGTAGGGGTTCAGATTCGCCTCGAGTATGTAGAGCTTGTTCTCCGCGTCGAGCCGCAGGTCGAACCGCGCGTAGTCGCGGGCATTCAAGGCACGGAAGGACTTCACGGCAATCTCGTAGATACGATGCCGGAGCTCGATGGGAAGGTTCTCCGCCTTTTTGGGCATGATGGCCTGATATTCCGCAGACGCCACATCCGCCTTCGCCTTGAAGGTGTAGATGTGTGGCGCTCCCTTCGGCAATTTCGAGAAGTCGAGTTCAAGGATTTCGAGCGGCTTCAGGTACTGGTTTCCGATCACGGAGACGAAGAATTCCCTGCCGTCGATGTAGTCCTCCACCAGGGCATCGTCGTGTATCTCGCCGTGGATTTCCCGAATTTTCTCCAGCATCCCCTGCTCGTCGTGCACCAGCGACTTCTCATCAATGCCGATGGAGGCGTCCTCGTGAACCGGCTTCACAAAGAGCGGGAATGAGAAGCCGCGCCGCACGGATGGCTTCGTGCCGACCGGGATGACGTAGGCGTTCGGATGCGAGATGTTGTGGTACTTGAAAACCTTCTTCGATAAGAACTTGTCCGTGGTGAGAAAAAGGCTCCCCGCATCCGACCCGGTGAACGGCACCTGCATGAGCTCGAGGAGCGCGGTGATATTAAACGCGAACTTATCGTTGTTCCGGAAGGTTTCGCAGAGATTGAAGATGAGGTCCGGCTTCTCCGCAGCAACCACGTTCAGGATACGCTCGAGGCTCCGGTTTATGGGGAGAAGCGACACCGAGTACTTCGGCAGTGCAAGGAGCGTCTCTTTGATTTGGCCCACCACCTCGTCGCGGATGGCGCGCCGCTTCTCGTACTCCTGGTAGAAGATGAGGAGTATCTTCTTGGCAGGCTTCAGCCCGGCAAGCCGATTCCGATACCACTCCTCCACCGTCATCTCAAGGAGTTCTACCGGCTCGTCCAAATCCCCCGTTGCGTACGTTTTGGGGTTCGGGAGCGGCTTTCCCCCATACTCCTTGATGAGCTCCGAGACGTACGTAAGCTTCTCGTACGCCGGGGTCCCCTTGTAGGTCGTTCGCCAGTCCATGGCGGGCGTCACGAGCACCGCAAACGTCTCCGCGAAGTCCTCGTCCGGGTGCTTCTGCGCGTACCATCCTTCGAGGTGGCGAACAAATTTGTCGCTCCCGACGACGGGCGCGAACTGGTCCACATAGGGCTTCGAGTACACGCCGAACACTTCCTGAAACCGCGGCAAATTGTGCACTGAATATGCGTAATTGAACGCGTGCCCCGCCTCGTGTCGCAGGATGCGGGCGATTTCCGCGTCGTCCTCGAGGTAGTCCGCGTACTTCATTTTGTCCGCCTCAATTTCCAGGAGCGTCTGGCCGGCAAGGTAGAACGGGATACCGACAACCGGCTCCCCGTCGAGGCACCCCCAATCCGTGCTGAAATAGAACTGCGGCCTGAACTGGACTCCAGTTTCACCGAGCTCCGCGTGGAGCGCCTCGATAGGCCGCTCGAGGTTCGACCCGGCGATCGCGAGACCAAGGTCACGGATTGGCGTCTTCAGTAGCTCCTCCTTCGATTTTTTTTCGAGACCGTTCATGCGGTTTCATCGTACACTGAAATCATCCGCGCACCTAGACGTTCGTGCCAGCAATGAAACGTCCGCTCGTCGAACGAGCGGGTTTTCTCCCCCCCGCACACATGAGAATGCCCTATGGCTTAGGCGTTCTATACCCTCACGCTGGCGCTGCGGTTGCTACCTGAACCATTCTTTCAGCGATCTCGGCCAGCCAACCATGAGGAGCAACGCGAGCGGGGCTCCCCAGTTTGCGGAGCGTTCCACAAAATCCCAGACGGGCATGCCGACAATTGGCCTCAAAAGTGCGGTCCAAAATCCCCAAAACACCATCCAGAGAAGAGCGATGCGCACCGGCTTCATAAGAATGAGGATCGCGAGGGCGATATCCAAAAGACCGACGAAAAACAGGATTTGAGTTGCCAGACCCGCGTCGCTAATACCAAACGTCGAGAACCACCCGATCCAATCCTTTTTACCCTGCAGGGCAAAAACGCCATGGCCGATGAATTCACCGGCAACGGAGATTCGCAAGACCCATTCAATATGTTTTGTGTTCACCCCGTTAGATATTTTTTGATTTTCTTGTTGTATCATAATTTTATTTTTGTCTCCCCGAAGAGATGCAACACCATTTTGTTTCGTGTAGATATCTAACGGGGTTCATGAGTCTTCATTCGCGGACCTACTACCGCCCCGTGAGAATTTTAAAGAGGAGACCGAGAAATGTGTGCGGACTGAAGCTTGAGGGCGGCGGCGGCGCGGATTCGCCCGGGTGGGGCGGCTCGCTCTGCGGGAACGGCACACGACCTTCGAAGCCTTCGCCGCCGGGACCACTCGAACCAGGGTACCGCATCGGCGATACGCCCTGCTCCATCATGGTTCGGAACTCTTCGGGAACGCGGTCCTTGAACAGTGCACACTCTTCCGGCGTCTTGCAATTGAAGAATGGAATCTGCCCCGCGCCCTCGGGCGGCCTAGAGCCATTTTCCCGCCTCATACCGTACGGGGCATTTTCTCCGCCCGTCGGGGGACTATCACGGCGCGGCACCGTACCGGGGCGCGGCCCTCCTTCGCGGAACGCTTCGGACGGGCGCGGTACCGAGCCGCCATCGGAAAAATTGCTACGTCTATCGAGAACCTCGAGGCGCTCACCCTCGCGGAAACCTTCTCCCGCACGAGGACCGAAGCCTGCGCACGCCTCGGGGCTCTCCGCACAGTATGCGCGACATTCTTCCGGACTCGTACAACCGCCGGGACCATGAAATTCCCCTGGTGGAACGCCAACCCCAGGCCCCGCCGCGCCGGGAGGGCCTCCCGGGAACTCTCCCCGCGGCGGCCCTCCTTCGTCCCGCCGCGGCGGGACTTCAGACGGGCGCGGCCCCATTCTTTCGAAGCAACTGCGCATCTTCTCGCCCAAATCCTTTTGGGGGAACCCCTCGCCGCGCTCGAGCTTCGCGAGCACCTCCTCCCCCACCGTGGCCTTCAAGCACTCCGCGATCTCGGGCGGCGCCTGCCGAAGCTCCTCCCCGAACCTCGCCTTCCCCGCCTCCATCCGGCGAACATCCTCCTCGGGAATGAGCCCGTGCTCCTTACCAAAATTGAAGCAGATCTCCTGGTTCGCCTGGTTCCCGCAGAACGCCTCGCACGCATCCTTGCCGCGGCATCCACCGGGACCCTTGCCGCCTGTCCGACGCGCCATTGCCACCTCCGCGGGCTTCATGAACCCCGCGGCTTCTGCGAAGGCAATACACTCATCGGTGTGCGCCTCATCGCCGCAATAGCGGTCGCACGCTTCCTTCCCCCTGCACGCCGGTGGCTTCACGCCCTTCTTCACCGCTGCAAGCATCTTCTCGGCATCCTCCGCCTCCTGCGGACTCATGAACCCTGCCGCCTGCGCGAAGGTCATGCACTCTTCCATGTGGTTCGGCTCGCTGCAATAGCGGTCGCACGCCTGTTTCCCGCGGCACGGGGGCGGTTTCACGCCACGCTTCACCGCGGCAAGCACCTTGTCCACCTCCACCGCTTCCTCCGGACTCATGAGGCCGGCTTCTCTACCGAAGGTGATGCACTCCTCCATGTGGTTCGGCTCGCTGCAGTAGCGGTCGCACGCCTGCTTCCCGCCGCAGGGCGGCGGCTTCACGCCCCGCGCGATTGCTACTTGCACCTTCCGCGCTTCCGCAAGTTCCTCTGGCGGTATCAAATCATGCTCCTCAGCGAAGGAGATGCACTCATCGATGTGCGCGATATTGTCGCAGTACCGATCGCAACTCTCCCTCCCCGTGCATCCGCCGGGGCCCGTTCCTACCTTCTCGAACCGCCGCGCCATCGCAACTTCCCCTCTGGACATCAGGTCGTGCGTTTCAGCGAACGTAAGACAGGCGGAAAGATTCGCCGGCACATCACAGTAGGTGCGGCACGCCGCCTCGTTCGCACAGTTGCCGAGCTCGGGGACCGGGTACTGAATGTCCGCCGCGCCACCCGTTTGAGCGGAAACCCCTCCCGCGGCAATGAATACCGAGAGCGTGATACCAAAACCTAGGATGAGGGCACAGAGAAAATATTTTCGTTTCATGCCAGCGCGAAACCCGTCTCGCATATCACTTGAAGGGGTTGGTCTTTATCCCCGAGAAGGGATTGGTCTTGGAGATGGGGTTAACATCAGTCGAGTCGCCCAAGGGGTTCGTCTCCACATCGAGCGACGGCAGGACGCCCTGTGTCGCGCTCTCGGTGATAACTTGTATCGCCTCCTCGGCATTCTGCAGTGCCTGTGTTTCGAGGGCAGGCACCGCTCGGGTGCGCTGTGAGTACCAGTACCCCGCACCAAGGAGCGCCGCAATGAGCGCGAGAACGACCGCGATGCGCGTGTGCGTGTCCATCTCTTTTAGAAAGTATAGCACACCATACACAAAACTGCCGTATCAGCGGTTTTGTGCGACCCCACGGCCCCCCCCGGAACCCGCACTGGTAAAAACTATTGATGTCCGGGGGTAACGGTACCTAACACTGACACCCGTAGATTCAAATATCTAACGGGGTGGATCTACCTAAATTTGAACGGGCGTTTATTCGCCTCTTGCAAAATCTTTAGGGTTGCTTGCACTGAAAGATTGTCAGAGGGCAATAACACCAGCCGTTCAGCCAATTTTTCAAGTAGAGGACTTAAAAACTCGTCCGCCCATGAGGGGGATAATGTTAATACGCCGGAAAAATCAATTTCCAGCTCATCGGACGGGGGAAGTTCAAGCAGGGTTGGTTGAAACGCCTTGAACGCCTCGCTACCCAATTCACGGGACATGAGAGTAGTGCCAAATTTTTCTAATTTTAATTTCATCCCGTTAGAAGTAGAACACGAACCAAAAAGTTCCTGTTCTTGCTTTATTATTTTTTAATATCGACTTTTGCATAATTTGTTTCTGTTCTAACTTGAGTGTTCGCGACTTCTAACGGGATTCATATACTTCTTAAAAATGCATTAAAACCCTATCTTTGCCAGACATCCTCGTACGCTGTCTCGACCCCGCGTAACACGAAAAGTCTTATCCAAACCCTGCAGACGCACTTCAGCATCACCACTCATAAAGAATAGATCAATCGGCTGGGTAAGAACCACTTCTCGAACTAATTTAAGGCCGTTACCACGCTAATTTTAAGCAATCTTTCTTCCATTTCCATAACCCTATCTTATTTTTAAAATCTATGCAATAAGCAGTAAAATCTATGCACAAAGTCAACAAACTATGCAAAAATAAGCGAAAACTGGGGTTATTTTAGCATTTAAATCATCCTTACAAACCGGCAAGTTCTTCCCTGCCCGCCGAAGCCCTCGCCTTGCCGAAACCTTCGGCGAAGCGCAGGTCGGCGCAGGCGGGTTGCTCGCTGCGCCCGTCCGTAGCTTCATGCGGAGGAGGGTTCTCGTCAAACTCGTCAGGATCAAGTCCCTATATCCCTCTACCAGCAAACGACCACCTTTTCTCCGATTTTCTCCGCAAGGTAGGCCTCCACCTCTGGCATACCGCCGATTCGGTCAATGAGTCCCTTCTCGAGCACCATCTCGCCGGGCATCGTCGAACCATCAGCGAGTTTTTCTACTGCTGAAATCTCGAGTCCACGGTTTGCCGCAACATCCTCCACAAAATCCCGGTGCGCAATTTCGAGATCTCGCATGAGAAGCGCCCGCTCCTCTGCGGTGAGCGGCTTGTTCGGGCTGCCTGTATCCTTGAACCTGCCGGTCGAGAGAACATTGTACGTGAGTCCCTCCTTTTGGTTTTTAAGGGTATTATCGACGTAGGACATCGTGATGCCGATACCTCCGACGTCGGAGTACTTCGACGCGAAGATGATTTTCGCGCCCGTGGCTGCAAGGTACGCGCCCGATGCTCCCGTTTGACGAATAAACGCAATAGTCGGCTTTGATGCGCTACGGAGTGCTACAGCGATTTCCTCGCCAGCAACCGGGTAGCCGCCATACGATTCAACCTCAAGGAGAATGGCCTTTATTTGCGGATCTTTGTCGGCATCGCGTATCGCCAGGACAACATCTTCGGACGCCGTCTGGTCTTGCTGGCCGCCATTCTCGGCGCCGGACTCAGCTGGAACGGCATAGGTCACGACATCACCGTGCAGGTTGATACCCATAACATTGCAGGCAGCTTCCTCTGCTCCCGAATCACCATACCCCTCGAGATCACCGGAGTCGTTGTTGAGACTTGCGGTAACGACAACCCCTGCGGATATGAGGGCACCAACGAGGGCGCCTATCAGGAAGTACCGCCGACGCATCTTCTTCGAGGCGAGGTGGTCGGCCAGGTTCGTCTCCTCGAGCATAGCGTTATTGTAGCACTACAAAGTGGGGTAATCTAGAAATCTTCTAGTACAAACTATTGAGGAAGTATTTGAAACAGGATAAAACCTGCTCCCCGGGTAACCGGCTTTCCGCGCCTCGGTTGCCCGGATGGGACAATCTCACATCGCTTCGCTCCTTCAGAACCCACGGTTCTGACTTCCGCCATCTGGCGGACTCCTCGACGGTCCGACCTAGGTCGGACCGACCCACCCTTCGTTCGAGTCCTACCCGTGTCGCTCGCGATAAAACCGCCTCTCGGCGGTTTTATCATGCTCGCTCCGCATCGTGAACGATGTTAGAACCATTATCAAGCGGCAACAGGGCTATATCTACATACCGAACCTGGTAGAAATTGGGTAATCCTCTTTCGTGAGCTAACTATACATGGGTAGGGCGTTGATGAAGAATGGAAATCGAAAAGCGACACTACTTGATTGTAGTGCCGCTCTCTTTAGCCCACTGCGTCTGGTTTGACCGTCCCCCCACCGATGTTCGTATTCCCACAGTTTGGACATCTTCCACTATGACCGTCGCGGATTTCCTCGAAATCGCTCTGGTTGAAGTGGTAGATTCGCGTTCCGTCGGGCATCTTCCAGTACCAGCAGGTGGACGATTGCCTACAATCGGTCACGAACTCGACCTTCTTTCCCACACGTCGGGCGTCCGTCACCTCGCCGGGGATGAAGTGTGCCCCACGACCCATATCCTCCGCGTCTGATCGGGGAAACGTCGCTCCCGTGTCGCCGTCGGAACCCTTACGGTCGTCGAGCGCGTTCACGAGGAAACCGAACGCAGACATCTCGTTCATATTTGAGTACCTGTCGCCTTTCGTCATTGCAGACCTCTTGTTAGTGAGAATGCGTTAGTTGAATTGAACTAAAAACAATATAGCATAATACTATACTATCCGTCAAGTGCTCCCCGGGTGGAACAATGTTGGAATTTTTGTAACCCTTGAAAACGAGAAAGGCGCCGCACGTTGACCGTGTGGCGCCTTAATACTTTAAAGCGGTCCATCGTCCGTGATGGCTTGAGCGCGTTCTTTTTCATAGCGCTCAAGAATCTCCTTGGCCACATCGGGACTTTCGCTTTTCCCAATTATGCGATAGCCCCGGTGGTTCCGGTTGAAATGATCGCTCTCGAGCTCATACCGAAAGTGGTCATCATAGTGGGGACTCTGTGTATTCAGAGTATCGAACGTCTCAGCATTCCCACCATAGTTACCTCCCCGCGAAAAGACAAAGTGCATAGTACCTCCAAATAGATTGTGAGTTATTATTTCCGATTTCTGCGCTCAATCACGAACGCGTCCACGATGAATGCCAGCGACACTGCCTGCTGAAGAGCCAGCCACGGATAGTGCTGAATCAACATCAGCCATCCACACGCGACATTCATGACCATGAACCACAGGTAGCCTGATGCGCGTTTCTTCGCGAGAAGATAGGTGCCGAAGAGGTACCCGACAATCAGTGCTACCTCCAGCCCTTGGTTCAGCGTCGTAAATCCGCCGAAATCATAAAGACTGTACGCAGTACCGAGAATAAGGCATATGACCGCAACGACATTCAACCATCGAGGTGACTTTCGGACGTCCCCCGAGAGGGCGATACTAAGCCCGAGAATCATGGACGGCAGGCCACCAAGTTCGAGTGAGGCCGCGATCCAGTTCCGCTCGATGACGAATATGATGAACCACGCAGGAAGTCCGATGATGTACACGACCCAGGACCAGACGCGCCACACCTTCTCTTCTCTCGGAAATCCATCCTTCCGCTCCATGAGCGAAAAGAAAATCTTGTTGAGGAGGTAGAAAATACCTCCCCAAAACTGAAGGAAAAGACTCATGCGTCCTCCTGCAAAGTTGTGAATTTAGGCTTATTTAACTGGAATAAGTGTAGCACATCTTCGTGCTATTTGTCAATCATGCTCCCCCTGCTGGACGCGTTCACTTGTGGTGAGCGGAGCCGAACCAGAGCGGTAGATTGGAAGGAGGTGGCGGCGGAACTCTCGCTTATTCCGGCGTTCGGAGGAAAGCAACAAATCGCCCCTTGGGCGTCACTTCGTCCGGTTGATCAAAACCTCAAATCTCTCTTTGAAATTTTTGCCTTTTCGTTCGTGATAAATGTTAAGTCTGAATTTTTGGCGATTTCCTGTGGCATACATGTTTTATCTCTTAAAGAGGTCCAGATATTCATGCAGGACGAAAATCCGGTTACGAGAAAGGCCGGTTACTTCTTTAAGAATTCCGACGCGTTCCATTTCCCCAACAAGAGTGTTGGTTGCCGTGTTCGAAGCCTTAAGATATTTTGAAGCATCGGAAACCTTAAATGCTGGCATAGAGAATGATTGCAACAACAGTTTGTGAGCCAGTTTTGCCCGACGGCCAAGCTCCATAATTTGTTTCTCGTAGCGAGCACGTAGATCGATAATCTTCTCGAATGTATCTGTGCCTTTTTTAGCTGTCTCAATGACTGCCGAGAGAAAAAGGACAACCCATTGATCCAAGTCATTTCGCTCACGCACAAAAGTAAGCGCGTCATAATACGCCCCTTTGTTTCGTTCAAAGAAGTCAGAAAGATATAGCGTTGGTTTTCGTAGAATTCCAAGCTCAATAAGATGAAGCCCAATGAGCATACGACCGATTCTTCCGTTGCCATCGTTGAATGGGTGAATCGTCTCAAACTGATAATGCGAAATAGCCATCTTAATCAGATGAGGCATGTTTAATCCCTTGTTGTGCCAAAAGAACTCAAGGTCTTTCAATGCCTCTCCCATATCTTCGGGGTGAGGCGGAATGAAAGCGGCCGTCTGAATGCTTGTGCCACCAATCCAATTTTGTGCAGTACGAACTTCTCCTGGTTGCTTGTGTTCACCACGGACACCAGACAACAAAATTTTATGAGCCCCTTGCAGAAGTCTCATTGAGATTGGAAGTTCGCTAAGTCGAGCAATACTTGTATTCATTGCTCGGATATAATTTTGCACCTCGGTCCAATCGTCTCTTTTTTCTGGGGAGATTTCTTCTTCCGGTAGGACGGCTTCGTCCATGCCAGTGCGAGTACCTTCAATGCGACTTGATTTGACCGCTTCATTGCGCACGTGCATTTGAATGAAAAAATCTACATCTGGAACAAGGATGGAGTATGCGTTCAATTCACCGACAAGCCTGATCGCTTCTTCCAAGAGGACAGGGATTCTTTTGTCCTGCCATTCATAAGGGCGATTAACCGGGGACGGCAAAAAACTCTGGTATTCGTAGTCTTTGCCCCAGAAGTGCTTCTTATGGGTGCCTGCTATAAACTGATTTTGCTGTGGTTTGTTTGCCATAGTTTTACCATTTTATCTAAGTTGAAATATGTATTCCCATGTTACCAGATATCAACAAAAAGTGCAATAAGGATGTGTGTATTACGACTTGTCGCAAAAAGGCGTTACAATTGACCCTAAGGGATAGGCACACAAAAACCAATAAATCAGGTATTTACTACATCAGCGTAGTGATATAGAGGATTAAGGTGGGTATTTTATCCATAAAATAAAGGCTTTTTTGTTAAATTTACTAAATTGCTCTATGGAGTTTTGGCGTTTCGCCAATATGACACTTTTGTATCATTACGGAAACGTGTCCACTCTGCGTAGTTAAAACGCTGTATTATGCTAAAAATGGGAAATAAGCATAGTACAACGTAAATACTATGCTTATTTTGGTCATCCGGACTTTCT
>JAUSKB010000024.1 GCA_030647415.1 bacterium | reverse complement strand
CGCGGTAATGAAGGTTTTTTGCAATTGACTTAACTCTGTTACAGGATGGTTTATGCTTAATGTAACTCTCTACACCCGCAATGCTTGTAAGTTATGCGATGAATTGAAAGCGGATTTGAATCAACTGCAATCTCAATATCCACACCGATTGGTGGAAGTGGATATTTCTTCAGACACTGCTTTAACTGCCAAATACGATATGGACATCCCCGTCGTCGAAATTGGACCCTACACCCTGAAGGCTCCCATCACACACCAAAAATTAAAAATGACCCTCGGCGCCGCCTCCGATAGAAAAAATCAACTGGAGCAGGTCGGCGACTCGCAATATCAAATGCGCATCAAGAAAGGAAAGAATGTGACAACCGGAGATCGGGTCTCATTTTGGATCGCAAAGCGTTATTTGCTTATGCTGAATTTGTTTATGTTGTTTTACGTTGGCTTGCCTTTCCTTGCGCCAACCCTGATGAAGCTGGGCGCGGAACTGCCCGCCAAAGCCATTTATCGTATGTACAGCCCGCTTTGCCATCAATTTGGTTTTCGGTCATTCTTTCTTTACGGCGGGCAGGCATTTTATCCGCTTGCCGAAGCGAATGTGGCCGGTGTAAAAACATTTGAACAGGCAACGGGAATTCCCAATCTCAACGACCCCAATAGTTATACGCGTTTTCAAGCGCGCGCTTATACCGGCGATGAAACAGTCGGCTACAAAATCGCGCTATGCGAGCGTGACGTGGCGATCTATCTCGCCATTCTGATTTTTGGCATTGTGTTTGGTTTGACCGGCCGCCGCATTAAGTCCTTGCATTGGGTCTTGTGGCTTCTGATCGGAATCGCTCCGATTGGACTGGACGGCTTCTCTCAGTTATTCAGTCAGTTCAATTGGGAATGGCTGGCTTCCATGCTTCCGTATCGTGAAAGCACGCCCTTCCTGCGCGCGCTGACAGGCGCTCTTTTTGGTTTGGCAACGGCGTGGTTCGCTTACCCAAGCATGGAGGAGTCAATGAGCGAAA